>DXLS01000039.1:0-48133 GCA_019414605.1 Collinsella sp. | reverse complement strand
GGCGATGGTCGCATTCGGCGCGGCCATCGCCCTCGTCGGCGCGGGCGTGCTGCTCGCGGGCGCGGGCATTCTCGTCCTCTCGACGTCGCTCCCTGCGGTCTCCATGTACGGGGCGTCCGCCGCGGTGGGCATCGCCGCCCTCGGCGCATCGATGCTCCTGCTCGGCCCGGGCGCCATCGTGGCGTCGACGGCGCTCCTGGCGCTCTCCGTCGCCACGGTCGCCGTGGCGGTGGGCGTGGCGGCGCTGGCCGTCTCGGCCGTCATGGCGGGCGTCGGTCTCCTGCTCCTCGGGGCCGGAGCACTCGTGGCGGGCGCGGGGCTCGCGCTCTGCGCGTCGGGAGCGCCCCTCGTTGCTGCGTCCGTCATGGTCATCGGCCCGGCTTCCATCCTCGCGGGGACGGGCCTCATCCTCCT
Organism: Collinsella sp.; assembly: GCA_019414605.1. Taxonomy (GTDB): domain Bacteria; phylum Actinomycetota; class Coriobacteriia; order Coriobacteriales; family Coriobacteriaceae; genus Collinsella. The sequence goes on along the minus strand of DXLS01000039.1, from coordinate 47,719 downwards.
CGGCGCGGGGGCCATGGTCGCCTCCGCGGGCGTCATGCTCCTCGCGGGAGGGGCCACGCTCGCAGCGGGCGGCGTCACGCTCCTCGCAGGCGGCATGGCCGCCCTCGCGGCGGCGGTGACCACCGTGGCTGCGGGGCTCAAGACGTCCGCGTCCTCCCTCAAGACCATGGGCACGGCGATGCCCAAGGTGGCCTCCGGCGCGCCGGGCGCCGCGGCGGGTCTCGCCGCAGTCGCCGCCGCGGCAGTCGCCGCCGCCCCGGGACTCCTCGCGGGGACCCCGGCCCTCGCGGCCTTCGCCGCCACGTGCGGCACCGCCGCTGCCGTGGCGCTCGTGCTCGCCGCATCCATCGCGTCCGTCGGGGCGAACGTGCGCTCGAGCATGTCCTCGGCGTCCTCAGCGGTCTCCGGGTTCGGCAGCAAGTCCACGAGCGCCTTCCGCACCTTCGCGACCTCCGCGAGGACGGCGGCGAGCGTCGCGAGGCTCGCGATCATGGGGGCGTGTCGCCAGATGAGCGCGCAGGTGGGGTCACTCAGGCTCACTCTGCCGCGCATCCAGGTTGGCGCGCTGCCGCACTTCTCCATGAGCGGCAAGTTCGACGCGCAGTCCGGTTCCGTGCCCTCCGTGCACGTGAACTGGTACGCGTCCGGCGGCGTCTTCTCGTCGCCGAGCGTCATCGGCGTCGGCGAGGCCGGCGACGAGGCCGTCATCCCGCTCAGGCCGAGCGTCCTGCGCGGTATCGGCGAGGGCATCGGCTCGACTGGGGGAGACTCATCGGAGGTCATCGAGTGGCTGGACCGCAACCTCCCCGCGATCATCCAGAGGTACACCCCGGTCACGCTCGAGCGCGACCTCGACAGGCACATCAGGGCGGTGGCACATGCATAGGATGCACTACGTCTCGTCCTCGGGTGAGCGCGTCGACCTCGACGGCGACGGCATCTTTGTCGGCACCGCCGCGGGCGTGCGCTCGCGCGAGTGGAGCTACGAGCTCTCATGGCGCGGCGCCTACGGCATCTCGCGGGACGCGAGGGAGGCGACGGTGAACGCCGTTCTCTCGTCCGCGTCAGCCGACAGGCTCAGGCGGCTCTCCGACAGGGATATGTCCCTCGGCGAGCCGGGCCGCATCGTCGTCGACGGGGAGTGGTACCAGCGAGCCTACATCGCCAAGTCAGAGACCTCTCAGGTCTACGGCAGGCGGGGCATCGCCGCCACGCTTACCGTGCTGCTGCTCGACGGCTCGTGGCGCCGCGAGGTCGTTCAGGAGTTCTACGCCCGTGAGGATGAGGACCAGACCGGCCTGGATTTCCCCCATGACTTCGAGTTCGACTACGGCGGCTCGGCCGCAAGCCGGTCGGTCACCGTCGATGGGCTGGTGCCCGCCGACCTTAAGCTCACGATCTTCGGTCCCGCGTCGTCCCCGCGCATTACCGTGACGCAGGGAGACTTCATCAACGTGTACTCCGCCGACGTGGAGGTGCCGGGCGGGTCCAGGCTCGTCATCGACGGCTCGAGCTTCCCCAAGACGATCCAACTTGTCGGCATGTACGGTGAGACCGAGGACCGCTTCGCCGACGGAATGCGCGGAGAGGGCGCCGGAAGCGGTTCCTATTGCTTCGAGCGGCTTCGGCCCGGCACGTCCTCTGTCTCGTGGGACGGCTCGTTCGGCTTCAGCATGACCCATTATCTTGAGGAGGGGGAGCCGCCTTGGAGCTCATAGTCGCCGACAGCGCCGGCAGGACGCTTTTCCCGATCGCGGACTTCGAACTGGATATGGACTCGGGCTGGGGCGACGGCGTCGACAACTCGTTCGATCTCGTGGTGCGCGACCCGTCCGTACCGTTGCCGGAGGCCGCCTGGCGTGTTTTCGCCGACGGCCTGGAGATCGGCGGGCGCGTCGAGGGCTTTGAGCTCAAGACGCGCCGCACTTCGTCCGAGCTTCACTGGACCGGGTCGACCTGGACTGGAGTGCTCGAGAAGCGTCTTCTGTGGCCTGATCCGGGCCAGGACTACCTTGTCCTCTCTGGGGACGCAAACGCCGTGCTGCGGTCCGCGGTTAAACGGCTCGGCATCGGCTCCCTCTTCACGGTTCCCGATGCCGACGCCGGGGTGAACGTAAGCTACCGATGCAACAGGGACGTACCCGACGCTTGGACCAACCTTAGGCTGGCGATGCGCTCCGCAGGCCTTCGCCTCGATGCGAGGTGGGTGGGCGGATCGTGCAGGCTCCAGGCGGTGAAGGTGACAGACTGGCGCGGCAGGGTCGACTCCGATCTCGTAAACTTCGACCTCAAGAGCGACCTGCTCGTCACCAATCACCTCAAGGCGGCCGGCAAGGGCGAACTTGCGGCCAGAGATGTCGTGGACGTCTACGCCGACCGGGAAGGCGGCGTAGGCACCGTGAAGGCGATGACCGGCGTCTTCGAGCTCGAGGAGTACTACGACGCCAACAACACCGAGGGCGACGATCTCCGCGATCAGGGACTCAGCCGACTCAAGGACAAACAGTCCGAGGGCAGCGTGACCGTGACGGTCAACGAGGGCGTCGAGTTCGGCCTCGGCGATATCGTTGAGGCCAGGCACTATTCGCCAAACGTGACGGTCTCGGTCGAGATTAGCAGCAAGATCGTAAAGGCCGCGGGGTCGGGCTACAGCGCCACGTATGGCGCATCGCCTGGTGCGGTGGGGAGATAGGAGACTGCTATGAAGCAGATAGAGCTCATCGGCCCGCCCCTTTACCAATGGGATACGGGTCGGCGCGTTCACATCGCGTTGCAGGGGGTGACGGAGGCACATTTCGCCGTCGCCGGATCGGAGCGCGCATTGGTCGTCCCAGTCGTGGGCGGCGAGGCCGTGGTGCCCTCGCTCCTGCTTGCTGCGGGTGTTGACATGGCCGTTTGGGCGAGCGATGGGCGCGACACGCACGCGCGCGCCGTGCTCAAGGTGCGCCCGAGGGCCAAGCCGGACGGCTACATCTACACCGATGACGAGGTCAAGACCTGGGCTGATGTCGAAGATTGGGTGCGAGAGCAGCTGAAGTCCGCAGGCGAACCCGGCACGAAGTGGTATGTCGGGGGCGGCACCCCCGCCATAGGTGGTCGCGTCGGGGACCTCTACCTCGACAGTGAGACTGGCACCTATTATCGCTACGGCGAGATTGGAGATACAAATGGCTAACGCATGGAACCAGGTCGGCACGCTCATGGGCCCGCAGGGGCCGAGGGGCGCGACCGGCGCGACGGGCGCCAAGGGCGGCAGCGTCAGGGTCGCGAACATCGACGTGAAGAGCAACAGCGACGTTGCCTTCTCCGCGCTCAAGCCTGCCGACGGCGTACAGGTCGGCGACGTGGTCATCGACGCCAACGGCGACGTGTACGCCATTGCGTCCGTGGACTTGGCGGGCAGCACCGCGCACGTCGGCGAAGCCGTCGAGGGTGTAAGCGTCAAGGGCCCGCAGGGCCCCAAGGGCGACGCAGGCGAGAAGGGCGCCGACGGCACGTCCATCACCGTCAAGGGCGCCGTCGCCGACAAGAACGCCCTGCCTGCAGATGCGGCGGTCGGCGACACCTACGTCACGAGCGATAACGGCCACATGTGGGTCAAGACGTCGATGTCCGGCGACGCCCAGTGGACAGACCTCGGCGAGATGAAGGGCCCTAAGGGAGACAGGGGCGAGAAGGGCGCCACGGGGGACAGGGGCGAGAAGGGCGCCACGGGCGCGCAGGGCCCGGCTGGTCCCGGCATTACCTTCGGCCAGGGTGCTCCTACGTCCGCCTCGCAGGAGGGCGCGGTCTACATCGACACCGCCGACGGCTTCAAGGTCTACCAGTACGGCCAGACGGTCTAGCGAAAGGAGCTCATCATGGCATGGACGAACATCGGCTCGCTCAAGGGACCCAAGGGCGACAGGGGCGCCACCGGCGAGACCGGACCGCGGGGCCCGCAGGGAGAGAAGGGTGTCACGGGCTCCCAGGGCCCGACCGGCCCGACGGGCCCGAAGGGCGCGGACGGCACCTCCGTCACTGCGGGAACCGGCGCCCCGAGCGGCGTCGCGGTGGTCGGCTCGGTGTACATCGACGCCTCGACCGGAAACCTGTACACCTATAAGGCCTAGCTGGGGTTGCGCTATGGCCTGGACAAAGATAGGCAACATTAAAGGACCGACCGGGTCTACGGGGCCTCGGGGCCCGCAAGGGCCACAAGGCCCCGAGGCCTCGACCGCCAAGGTGTTCCTCGCCGCCCATCCCGTCGGCTCTCTCTACATGGAGAGCCAGGGGAAGAACCCCGGCGACACCTATGGGGGAACGTGGGCCATGCGAGACAGCCAGAACGGCTTTATATGGGAAAGGACGGCTTAAATGGAGATTGTGACCGGCAAAGCGGGCGTGCCACACGTCAGCTCGGCCGACGACGGGCGCCGCATTGCGGGCGAAGTCGGCACTGGCAGCTATGTGCTGCAGACGGGCGGCAAACTTGCCCCATCTCTCGTCGACGCGAACACCGTCCGTATCGCGACCGGCGACATGATCGTGCAGGGTCGCCATATCGGTGTCACCGCGCCCGAGGACGTCAAGGTGGCGAGCGGCTCGCAGGGCAAGAAGCGCATGGACTACATTTGCGTCCATTACACCCGCGATGTGAGCGGGTCCAGCCCGACCCTTGTCGAGACGGTTGAGTGGAAGGTTCTCCAGGGAACCCCCGGCTCGAGCGCCGCCGCGCCGTCGGTGCCGAAAGGCTCCATCCTGGACGGTGACGCCGACGTGACGGTCCCGATCTGCTCGGTGACATTCGACGGACTGACGACGGGTCAGCCTAAGCTTCTCATCCCCGAACTGACTCCCCTGGCAGACCTCGGGGATTCTGTATCCCGAATGAAGATCGCCAGCGGCAGAGCGAATATCTACGGCTGCGACGCAACTCTGGATGTCTTCTACATTCCCGCCATACACTCACTCGTATTTGAGACGAAAGGCAGCGGCTACATGACCACCGGGACTCAGACCGGCCATTCGGCCAAGATGCTCACGCTGCCGTCAAATTACCGGCCATCTAATGAGCGGAACGCATGCATCTACGCCAACCTACAGCTCAAATTTGGAGTGGCGCTAAGAGTTCAGACTAACGGTGACGTGATGTTCGATGTGACGTCATCAATACCGATGAACGGCTATGGTTGGCCATCGGCCATGGGCTTTATTCCTCTGTAGCATTCTGTATCCCAAGGCCGCGACCCGTCGCTCGACTGCAGCGGGATTGCCGAGGGATGGAACTATTCACTCGTTCATATCGAACGCGACAACTATATGCTGACGATCCAGCGTACCCTGAACCCTACGCCCGCGTACGCCGAGTTCATCCTTCCGTTCCATCTGGAGACCACTGTTCGTCTGTGGGGCAGGCTCATGGTCGCCACCACATACGTCGGGACAACGACGGCATCTATCGATACCAACGGCATCGTGCGCGTCAGCGGAAGCGGCTATGGGGCGCCGGCGACTACCGACCTGTACGGTCTGGTTATCCTCGCCTAGGCCCCCAATGTGATGATGTAATTCAGCCTTATGGCGTCGGTCGTGCCGCTCAGATGGGCATCAATGTGCTTCGTGTTCGGGTCGTAGATGACGCCCGTGACGACGGCGCCGCTCGCGTTACCGTCCGCGTTTATGACCGAGATGCAGTCTTTGCTGTTGTCGAACGCCCTCCCCGCGATCTCCTTAAACTGCTCCGAGCCGAACACCATCACAGCATTGAAGCCACTCGCGTTGCGCACCACTGAGCCGCATATGACCTTGGGATACTCGTTTTGGGATACAGAATGCTATACCTTTACCGTTCCCAGCATTCTGTATCCCCGGTTTACGCTGATTACGGCATCACCAATCTGCCGACTACTGTCCATAAGGTTGGAAATATTGTTGTGGTCACGGTGTCCGGCACGCTAAAGACTGCCGTAGGGGCCTGGGGAGTGCTGACATTAAGTAACGCAGTGCCAATGGCAAAAGCTAGGCATAACTCGCTCATCATTTCGCAAGACACGACCGACCCCCGCATCTTGCTATCGGTAACCGGGACCCATCTATTAATAGAGTCCAAAGGGGCCTCGATACCCCAGGGCTCCTGGATGTTCGGTCAGCTTGTATACGTCTGCGCGTAGCATTCTGTATCCCACATGCCACGGCTGATTACAGGGACTAAGGTGTTGAACAGCCATGACAGCTCCTGTGTCTTGTTCTCGCGCAATGAGTTCCAAAAATTGTTCGGTAGAGGCTTCGACCGGGAGACCGATGTCGTGCTGGTGATGAATGGAGACGGCCTCAATATTCCGGTGCACGTCGACGGCTGCCAGTACTTTAGCGATACAGGTGACATTTACGTCACTTTTGACCGTGCATGGTACAACGCGATCAGAATCAACTACGCCGTTGCTCTAGCTGGCAGATAGCATTCTGTATCCCGAGTAGCAGTATTCTCAGGATCACGAGTCATAACATTTAGCTCAGAACGGCATGCCCTGTTTGAGATTGAAGAGCAAGTCGATTTATTTGGTCGGCAGCTTGATGCTGGTCGCGACTTCATTGGCGTCATGAATGGCGACGGAAATGTCTCCGAAGCCAGGCCTTTTGTTCATATGACGAACGGGCGAGCTATAGTCGTACTTGACCGAGGATTCTATGGAGCGCTCCGCATAAACTATGTCGCCGTGCTTCGCAGATAGCATTCTGTATCCCCGACAGTGCTTTACTCTGATGCCTCGTGGCTCATAGTGAGCTCCGGGATGTTCTGTACAGTCATCGCGAAGAACGTCAAGGTAACCGGAAGCGGTTGGACTCTGAAAGACTGCCCTTACGTCCTACCGCTTGATAAGAGGCCGAAAAAAGAGCTTCAGGCTCCTGCGTATGCCCACCCAAACGCCAATGCTCGCCTCATCGTTGACGGCAACACTGGAAAGATTAGGATTGGCAGCGGAGACAGTTTCAATATCAATTCGGATGTCTCCTCGTTCATCGTGTGGATAGCCGGCATATAGCATTCTGTATCCCCGAGGGTCGTGGGGCAGACAAACGCCGGAAAGCTGTATCAGCCTTTCCGGTGCGACCTCCCATTGGACAGGATGGCGGCGCTCATCTGCATCTACGACAACGGGCGCCCGCTGGCGTCGACTGTATTCCCCATATCCGTCTTCGCGCAATACTGCACCGGCTCAGGGGTTTGCGCCGACTGCTATTACAGCCCGGGCGGTTTCGGCGTCCACGCCTACTATACGGGCGGCATGCTCTACCTTATGGCTGACGCCAACATATACAAAGCAGCATTCGTCGTGTTTTAGGTACAGACCACGGCCTGGCCGGAGAAGTTTCCTGACGTCGCGGAGAAACAGAAGACGGCTCCATTTGTGTCGATCTTGACGTAGCCTGAGGCACTGCCCACGTTAAGACATCCGATTGCCTCCGTCACCGGTTTAAAAGGCAGATGGCAAACGATGCGACCGGTATTTCCCGTAAGAGAGATGTTTTTCAGCTGGACGACAACGGTGCGCCCGATGCCGACACAAGTGACGCCGTCGGCTGGAGCCGTGACGACGGCTTGGGATACAGAATCACCCGCCCAGTATCAGCCGCTCGACCTCGCGCTGCGCATCCTTGCAGATGCGCGGCCTCGGCACGATGTAGTGCTCGTATGCCGTGCCGATATCGGTGTGCCCCAGCATCATGGCCACGGTCTCGATGCCGACCCCAGCCTCCACGGCGAGCGTCGCCCACGTGTGGCGGCATTCCGTCATCGAGGTCCAGGCGGCTCCGGCTTGGCGACATGCGGACTTGATGCGTCGCGCGATGGCGTCGGGCGACAGCTCGCACAGCCAGCCCGAGCGGCCCTTGCGCAGCGCGCAGGCGCTTGACGGCGAAGCGGGGGAGCCAACAGGACCTGGCCGAGCGCTCCGTCTTCGGCGCCTCTACGACTTCGTGGCCATGGACCACCTGCCGGGAGCGACGGATGCGGACCTCGCCGGTGCGCAGGTCGATGTCGGACCACTTGAGGCCGCACGCCTCGCCGCGCCTCAGCCCGAGGGTTACCGAGCAGATTGCGACCGCCTCGCACTCGTGTCCCCACAGCGCGCGGAGGTAGGCACGGACCTGGCTCGCCTCCATCGTGCGTGGGCGGTGCGCCGGCTTGTGCGGTAGCTCGACACCGGCGGCGGTGGGGTCGTACATCCGCACACCGAGACGGCGGATGGCCCAGCGGATAACCTGCCGCAGGGTCTTGTACGCCTTTTCGGCGGCCCCCGGCAGCTCAAACGAATCAATCCAGCCCTGTACGCCCTCGGGCGTTATCGACTCGAGTTCCAGCTCGCCCCAGCGAGGTAGGACGTGCAGCGCTAGCGCGCTCTCGTATCCGGCCAGGGTGCAGGCGCGCAGCCTGCCGCGCTTGTCGTCCATGTACCTCGAGGCGGCCTCTGCAACTTTCATCATGGTCTCCAATCCCGTAAATCCCAGACGCGTGGGCTCTCAAGGAGAGGATACGCGCGTGGGATTTCTGCCACGAGAGGTCGAGAGAAAGGAGTCTAAATGGCATTGATCGGGACCCTTGTCGGGCCCGCAGTGCGCCTGGCGACAGACGGGAGGGGTCTCCCGATTCTCGCGTCTGATGAGCCTGAGGTCCCCGAGGGTTTCAAGGCGGACATGGCGTATGAGCAGCGGGGCGGTTCCATCTACCAAGTATGGAGTGTCGTGCCAGACGGGATGCGTGATGACGCGGTGCGGCTTGCTGCCATGTCCGCCGAGGCTCTCGGTGATGAGGACGCGCTGAAGGTGCCCCAGCTCATCCGGCCGTGGTATGTGGGCGAGGCCTCGTATGCCGCTGGCGCGCGCGTTGCATATGGAGGCGACCTGTACAAGTGCCTGCAGACGCATGCGCCCCGTATCGGATCTGAGCCCGACACGGCTCCGGAGCTTTGGGAAAGAATCAACCATTAAGGAGAAAAATGTTTTACGGACAATTTGTATCTGGGTCTGTCTACCTGACCACGGACGGCTCCGGCCTGCCGATTCGCGAGGCGGCGGAACCCAACCCCGGCGCCGGTTACCACACGGTGCTCTCCTATGAGCAGCATGACGGCGCCATCTGGCAGGTGTGGACTCTCGTTCCCGATGCCGGAACGCCTCAGGACGCCGCCCTCATGCTCGCCCAGATCCAGGCGGCCGCTCTCTCCGACGATGATGCGTTGAAGGTTCCGGCACTCTATCCGCTCTACGCATGCGGTCACGTCTATGCGCAAGGAGACCGCGTGCTCTGGCAGGGCACGCTCTACAAGGCTATTTCCGGCCACACGGCGACTGCGGCGGATCCCGCTTCCGACCCCCAGCACTGGGCGAAGGTCGTGGCGTCCACGGCCGGCGGCGAGAGCGTTCCCGAGTGGGTCAGCGGCAAGTCATACGCCAAGGGCGACCGCGTCACCAAGTACGGAAGCGTCTACGAGTCTCTGATGGACGGCAACACCATCGAGCCGGGCACGTTCGGCAGCGAGTCTGCATGGAAGCAGCTGACGGCCTAGTGGGGGCATGCGAATGGAAGAACTAGCCAGCGCGGCCGTCCAGTGGGCCGTGCCGGTTGTCCTCGCGGCCCTCGCGGGTGCGCTCATGCGCCTGTACCGGCTCATGGACGCGATGCAGGAGGGCACTCGGACGATGCTGCGAAGCCGCCTCGTGGACCTCCATGAGCGCTACGTGGTCAGCGGCAAGGGTTGCCCCGACTGGGTCAAGCAGGAGGCCTCGCAGGTCTACGGGGCCTACCACGGCATGGGCGGAAATGGCACCGGCACCCACTACTACCAGGAAATCGTCAACGCCCCCATCAGGGGAGAATCGGAGGACTAGCATCATGGAGAAGTACGAGGAATGGGCAATCGCGGCCCTCACCCGCGCCGTCAAGACGGCTGCTCAGACGGCGGTGGCGCTCATCGGTACCGGGAGCGTCGGATTCACGGACCTCGACTGGGTGCAGGTCGCGAGCGTGGCGGGCGTCGCCGCCGTCGTGTCGCTGCTAACCAGTGTCGCGACCGACCTGCCAGAGGTTGGCGGCGCGCAGCCGGGACCGTCTCACGAGGGCGGCGAGGAATAGCGTGGCCAAGCTGTTCGTCATCTGCGGGCACGGCGCCGGCGACCCCGGCTGCTGCGCCGGCGGGTACACCGAGGCCGAGCGCGTGCGTGCGCTCGGCAGGCGCATCAAGGAGCTTGGCGGCGATCAGGTGGTGCTTTGCGACACTTCGCGCAACTGGTATGCGGACGGCGGGCTGAACAGCCTCAAGGCTGACGGTCCCGTCGTTGAGCTGCATATGGATGCCAGCGGCCTCAAGACACCTCACGGTGCCCATGTGATCATCAGCTCGAAGTTCAGCCCGGACTCCTACGACAAGACGCTGGCGGACAAGTTGTCAGCATTTATGCCGGGACGGGCGCAGAAGCTCGTCAAGCATTCCGACCTCGCCAACGTCAACAGGGCTGCCGCGCGCGGCATCAACTACCGCCTCGCCGAGAACGGCTTCATCGACAACGGCGGCGATTTGCAGAAGTTCAATGAATACCTCGACGACCTGGCCCGAATCTACCTCGAGAGTTTCGGAATCAAGGCATCGAATTCCGTACCCGTTCAGCAGGCTCCCGCGAAGCAGCCGACCCAGCAGGCGACTGAGACCGAGAGCTTCGGAGGCCGCTACCGCTGCACCGTCTTCAAGCTCAACGTGCGCTCGGCGCCATCCCTCTCCGGGTCCGTGGTGGCCTCCTACAGCAGGGGGCAGACTGTCGTGCTCGACGACTGGTATAAGTCCGCGGACGGCTTTATCTGGGGACGCTACACCGGCGGCAGCGGGAAGATCCGCTATGTTGCCGTGGGACGCGCCACCGGCAAGCCCGAGGCCGACGACTACCTCGTCAGGGAGTGACATGAAACCGAGAGACAAGATGCTCAGCCTCGCCTATGCGATCGCGTGCCTCATCGCAATGTCGGCGCTCATCATCATCGTCTGCTCAGCCTTGGCGCCCAAGAATGCCCAGGCGGCATCTGACATGACTGTCATGGACCAGTCGGAAGGTCCCCTGTACGATCTGCCTGGTGGAGTCAATTCGTACATCGCGACCGAGCGCTCGACGAATCGAGCCTACATCGTGGTCGAGAGCGACCGCGGCATCGCGATCACGCCGTACCTCGACGAGGACGGCGACCAGGTGATCATCGACAGGCCATAAGCACTAGCCCCTCCCCGGCAAGTATGCCGGGGAGGGGCTTTATGCATGACGCGATAACCGTAAATATCCGTTCTCCAATGCAACTTGAGCGTAAATTGTACGAGCAGAATAAGCGTGACCTGCATCTTTGCTTGTAGGGCGCTTGCCAAAAGCACGCGTTCAAGACTCTTAATCCCAAGGTCCAGGGTTCGAACCCCTGACGGCCCACCAAAGCATGTTAAGACGGTCAACGAAAGTTGGCCGTCTTTTTTTGTTGACCTCGTATGGGGTCGAACCCGTCGGGGCACAGCCGCTTTCACAAATCGAGTCTACCCTGCGGATCGGTAAATCCGTCAGTACCCTCCTTGAGTTTCTTCTCGTCTGCCTTCACACGGCGCTCGAGCTTCTTTGTGTCCTCGGCAGGTGGTAGATTTTCGGGGACAATTCCGCGGTCGATGAGGCTGCCACGCACGCTTGTGTTGTTCTCGACGTGCTCTTGCTTGATTTGGTCCAGACCGTACAGGTCGTGTTCCTCTGCGTTGAAAGCAGTCATCGAGTTCGTAAGGTCCTTTGCTTTGATGAGGACATCGGCTAACCTGTCCGCCAATGCCGCGCTCTTGGGTACGCCGAGCTGCTGCTTCATTTCCGCCGTGCTTCTGCCGCCGAATAACGCTTCATCGCCCTTCGACTTGATGATCGCGAATCCTTTGGAGTCCACGCCGCGTTTGAACGCAATACCCGAGAGCTGTTTCTCTGAATCGGATAGCGAGTGGCGCGCCTGCAAGCGCTGAATCTCTGCGAAGCGCTGCTCTATGAGCTCTTGGCGGCGCGTCTGCACGGCAAAGTATGCCTGGGCGAGTGCGATCTCTGGCTTGTTTGAATCTCCGTTCTGGGCGATTAAATAGCATGCATAGCGCGTAAGTTTGTAGTCTTTAACCGCGCGAGCGGCGACACCGGCAGTTACCATTTTCGTGGTGTCACGAAAATGGGAATCAACTGGAGTTTTGTTTGTTTCGCACGAGACTTTTGCCCTCTTAACAACTTCGGCGAAGTTCTCTCATCGAGTGTATCCCATGGGTTCCATTAAATCGCGTGCGAGCCAATACTCAACCCCGTCTTCCACATTGGCATAGCTATCAAGTTCGACACGCCACTTTTCGAGATCCCTGTTGTCCATATCTCTTCCTCTCTGGTCTGTTGTCTGCACGGGCTTTGTCCTCTCTATATTCAGAATAATGATACGCAGCCGTGCGGACACCAATGAGCCCCGTGTTGCTTCTAGTCCGCGGGGCCGATAGATATCGATAAGTTGTATTCTGTTTTGGATAGGGGCTCAGCCTAGTCCGCTCGATAGTGCGAACCGAGGCTTTCGGTTCGTTTGCGCATGGCTTTGACCATCTCCGCAGCCAGCTGAATTTGCGACTGTAGGCGCGCGAGGGCAGCGATTTCGCTGTCGTTGGCACGCGGCTTATTTAGAGTCGTGGCTTCATCTTGCAGGCTTTCAAGCTCCTGCAGCGCCTTGGATAGACCCGCATCGGTCCTGTTGATCATGCAGTAGGCGCTCATTGTGTGCTTGAGGCAGCGGGTTAGGCGCTCGGCGACTGCTGTAGCGATGCCATGCTCGGGGAGGGCGACATCCTCCGGTGCGTCAGCCTCGGGAGCGTCCAGTGCTGCTCGAGCCGCCGATGCGCCCGCAATGTGCCCGAATACGATGCCATTGGCGCTCGACAGCCCTCCGATGCGGTCGGCGCCGTGCATGCCGCCTGTTGCCTCGCCACAGGCGTAGAGGCCCTCAACGCCCGTGTACGCGGTCCTGTCGATCTTGATGCCGCCGTTGGCCGCGTGGGCATACATCGCCACACGCATCTCGTCGCTCGGAGCGATACCATGCTCGTCTTGTAGCCAAGTGGCAAAGGTCTGCACGAACTCGGGGACATTCTCTCGCGGGAAGTCGTAGTGGAGCGCCAGACCTTCGGCACCCGCTTGATCGACAGCAAGATCGATGGCGCGGGAAGCTAAGCGCGAAGTGAAGGGGCCATATCCTGAGCGTTGCTCAAGCAGATCGTCTAACTTTTCGTTGGCAATGTCGACCGGTTGGTCAAACGTGACGTAGCGCCAGGTCTTTTCGTTAAAGACCAGGTTGCGCTTAGGTTCAATGAAACCGGGCATCATCTGCATGAACTCTATATTAGTAAGCGATGCACCGTGCGCCAGCGCGATGGCCTGCGAGGAGCTGAGTACATCGGCCGAAGTGAGGCTGCGTTCGAATAGACCGCCAGTGCCGCCGGCTGCGATGATAGTGGCCTTTGCTGCAAAGGTCACGATGCGCTCGTCTGTTTGGTTGTAGAGCACGGCGCCGGTAATCTTTCCGGTTGTGTCCTCAACAAGGTCTATAAGCTCGTGTCGGGGGAGCAAACGAATGCCAAGAGACTTGATCTGGGCCGCACACGCGTCTTCAAGAGGCTTGCGGGTCAGGCCGCGCCAATTGCGCGTCTTATGGTCAAAGCAGGGGATAAATTGCTTTTGCTGGGCGCTCACGGCGTTTTGCGGACGCTGGAGCTCAACACCTAGATTCTGCTCGAGCCATTGGATGGCCTGAGGAATTCCGTGGACAAACGTCTGGACGAGCTCGGGGTCGGCAACGCCGCCGCCGACGGTCTGGATGGTGTCGATAAGATCCTGTTCGTCGTCTTCGTCGACGGGGCCGATAAGCCCAAGGCCCCAGGTGCCCGGGAAGAAGCTCGATCCGCTCATGGTCTTGCCGGCGCTTGCGATGGCAACGGTCGCGCCCGTGCTTGCTGCTTTTATGGCGGCGCAAAGGCCCGCGATGCCCGATCCGATTACCAGTACATCAGTTGATTCCATGGCATTCCTTTCTCGTTTGCGCATTGTCGCATGGGTGATCGGCAAAGGTATCGCAAAGATTGGATAAATCGGCAAAGGGCAAATATGGCACGTGGACGTTAGGGGCGCTTGGCGGCTCCTTCTCATCATGCCTTACGTTCCATCAGAACTGATATATCGCATCCTGAACGCTTTGTGGCGACAAAAAAGAGCCGCTACCCGGGGGGGTAGCGGCTCTAAAGCTCAACTATTTGAGCATCGCGCGGGCGCGATTAGGCCTTGAGGGCCTCCTCGACGGCGACAGCGCAGGCGACGGTGGCACCGACCATGGGGTTGTTGCCCATGCCGATGAGACCCATCATATCGACGTGCGCAGGTACGGAGGAAGAACCGGCGAACTGGGCGTCGGAGTGCATACGGCCCATGGTGTCGGTCATGCCGTAAGAGGCAGGGCCGGCGCCCATGTTGTCCGGGTGCAGGGTACGGCCAGTGCCGCCACCAGAAGCGACGGAGAAGTACTTCTTGCCAGCCTCGAGGCGCTCCTTCTTGTAGGTGCCAGCGACGGGGTGCTGGAAGCGCGTCGGGTTGGTGGAGTTGCCGGTGATCGAGATGTCGACGTTCTCGTGCCACATGATGGCAACGCCCTCGCGGACGTCGTCGGCGCCGTAGCAGTTGACGGCGGCACGGGGACCATCGGAGTAGGGGATGGTCTCGACGACCTTGAGCTCGCCCGTGAAGTAGTCGAACTGGGTCTTCACGTAGGTGAAGCCGTTGATGCGGGCGATGATCTGAGCGGCGTCCTTGCCCAGACCGTTGAGGATAACGCGCAGCGGCTTCTTACGAGCCTTGTTGGCGTTCAGAGCCAGGCCGATAGCGCCCTCAGCGGCAGCGAAGGACTCATGGCCAGCCAGGAAGGCGAAGCACTCGGTGTCGTCGGAGAGCAGCATGGCGCCCAGGTTACCGTGGCCCAGACCGACCTTGCGGTCCTCGGCGACGGAGCCGGGAACGGTGAAGGCCTGGATGCCCTCGCCGATGATGGCGGCAGCCTCAGAAGCAGTCTTGGCGCCACGCTTGACAGCGAGAGCGCAGCCGAGGGTGTAAGCCCACTCGGCGTTCTGGAAGGCGATGGACTGGGTGTTGTTGACGATCTCACGCGGGTTGAAGCCCTTGTCGGTGCAGATCTGCAGAGCTTCCTCGAGGGAGGCGATGCCGTTGTCGGCGAGGCACTTGTTGATCTTGTCAGCGCGGCGCTCGTAACCTTCGAACGTAACAGTCATAGTTATTTCCCTCCCTTTCTACTCGTGAACCGGGAACACGCTGGCGACGGAGTGAGTCTCCTCGTCGGTGCGCGGGTCGATGTACTTGGCAGCGTTCTCCCACTGACCATAGTGGCCCATAGCGCCAGCGATGGCCTCCTCGGGGGTCTTGCCGGCCTTGACGGCGTCGGTGAACTTACCGAGGTTCAGGAACTCGAATGCGATGATCTCGTTCTTGTCGTTGAGAGCCATGCGGGTGACGTAGCCCTGAGCGAGCTCGAGGTAACGAGCGCCCTTGGCCTTGGTGCCGAACATGGTGCCGACCTGAGAGCGAAGGCCCTTGCCGAGGTCGTCGAGGGAGGCGCCCACGGGCAGGCCGCCCTCGGAGAACGCGGTCTGGCTGCGGCCGTAAACGATCTGCAGGAAGATCTCGCGCATAGCGACGTTGATGGCGTCGCAGACGAGGTCGGTGTTGAGGGCCTCGAGGATGGTCTTGCCGGGAAGGATCTCGGAAGCCATGGCGGCAGAGTGGGTCATGCCCGAGCAGCCGATGGTCTCAACGAGGGCCTCCTCGATGATGCCGTCCTTGACGTTCAGCGTGAGCTTGCAGGCGCCCTGCTGAGGTGCGCACCAACCCACACCGTGCGTAAGACCGGAGATGTCGGAAATCTCCTTAGCCTGGACCCACTTGCCCTCCTCGGGGATGGGTGCGGGGCCGTGGTATGCACCCTTGGCAACGGGGCACATGTTCTCCACTTCCTGTGAGTACTGCATGCCTCTCCTCTCTATCGTGTTGGCGTCCCGTCTGGGGGTCGTGGCTGGCGATTGCCGGGCGACCCTTCGAAAGGGACATGACATGCAGCTCCTATAATACCGCGAAATGCACGGAATATTCGGCGAACGGCGCAGTTTTCGTAGCGAGAAGCGCGGAACTTACAATTGAAACGATTTAACTAGATTGTTTGCTGTTGTGCGGTCCGTTGAAGGGGGTCGGTTCTGGTCAAGCGTTTGGCAAGGCTGAGTTGCCTGACCTGTGGCTATGTTGCCGTTCGCCGTCGGTTTGCCGCCTATTACCGTCGACGGGTTCCATTTTGCGTGAATGTTTTGATGGCACGTTTCAATCGTGATGTATTGGATGGTAAGCAGATCCCGGCGAAGGGAGCGCCATGCAGCGCGTTTGGAAAACGATCACCGGTTTTTACCATGTTTGTGCCCGCGGTATGGGCGGGCAGTTGATCTTTGAGAGCGACGAGGACCGGTGGGAGTTTTTGGAACTGATGCGCGACTGCTGCCGCGATGCCCAGGTGACGATTGTGGCGTGGTGTCTCATGAGCGACTACGTGGATCTGGTGCTTTTGGATTACGAGGACAAAATGAGCGCTGTTATGCAGCGGCTACTGTTGACGTATGCTCGTCGGTTCAATAAGCGTACCGGGCGCGCGGGCTGCCTATTTCGTGAGCGTTTTGAGCGCCGCTCGCTCGATACCGACTGGCAGGTGATGGACGCTATTCGCTCCGTGTACGCCAATCCGCAGGAGGCGGGCATTAGCCTAATCGAGCGTTATCCCTGGAGCAGCTTTGCGGAGCATCTGCGCGCTTACGACAGTGATGCGGCTGATGTCACGAGGGGATTTTCCGATCCTTCTTGCGTGCTTGAGCTTTTTGGTTCTGCCGAGGGCTTTATTGCCTATTCGCTAGCGATGTCCGGCGGCGGCGAGCCAGCGCTGTGCGATATGAAAGAGATGGAGTGGGAACGCCACGCCTTTGCCGACAAGTTGGCGAAGAGCCTCGGGGTTCCGCTCCACGGGGTTAAAGCCGCACCGCCGGCGTGGCGCGATAGTGTTGTTCTCGGATTGCACGATGCCGGTTTTACGGTGCGCCAGATTGAGCACTATACCGGGATTGGCAAAAGTACGGTTTCTCGTATTGTGCGGACCCGCACGGGGGCGGCGATGCGGGCTGGCGGAAACGTGATGTAGGGCTGCCTGTGCACCGCGGCAGGGGTCGTTCATGCGCCGCAACCTGCGTTCTAAATGATTGGTACGCTGGCTGCACTTCTTGATATGCATAGAACGATTGCCGTCTTGCATAAAAATACGGCTCAGTCCGGTTTTATCCGCGCCTACCCCCGTCCACACCGTGCAAAAAGCGGAGTTTTCAGCATCGTGGTGCTGTCGGCACCGCTGTAATCTTGAAATATATGGGTCCCGAAGCCATTTATGTCTGCCGATGTGCCTCCAAAGCGCATGCTTGTGACCCCTGAGACCACGATGCTTGTTCTAAAACGATATAAAAGGGTGTCTGGAGACGTTGATTGACGCTTTCAATGCGTATACACGCAACTTGGCGTGCTGAAAACTCGCAAAAATGCACGCCGCACCCTATGGGACCCGTCTGTGGCGGGCGCGAAGCGAACCGGAGCCCAGCAGGACGGGGCGTGGGGCGTTGCTTGGGGTGCCCGTGGCTCTGTCGCTAGCCGTTGGCACTGTGGAAAACGTCCGTGTTCGCGGTTGGCCGTGCGATAAATGACAGACGGGGCGCCGGACGCGCGACTTTGTGTGTCCGAGGCGTTATGAAAAAGCCGAGCCGCCCGTATTGGGCGGCTCGGCAATCAAACCCTTTGATCTGGGGCATCCGCTACTGGCTAGTTTACCCTTCGAGCATGCCGTCGAGGGTGCGCCAGGCTAACTCGGCGCACTTGACGCGGGCGGGCATGTGCGAGATGTCCTGGAGCTGGGCGGCCTCGTCCAGGTCTTCCAGGTCTTCCTCGGAGAGCTGCTCGCCGCGGATCATGGCGAGGAAAAGCCCTGCCAAGCGACGTGCTTCCTCGACCGTCTCGCCGGTGATGAGGTCGGCCATGATATCGGCGCTGGCCTGGCTGATGGCGCAGCCGTGACCAGTAAAGGAGGCCTCCTCGATCACGTTGTTCTCGACACGCAGCTGCAGAGTGAGCTCGTCGCCGCAACTGGGGTTGATGCCGTCGTGCTCGTGCGTGGGGGCATCCATCTCGTACTTATAGTCGGGATGCGAGTTGTGCTCCATAAACGTGGTGGAGGTGTACAGATTACCCATTGAACGTGCTCCAAACGTGATGCAGGCCGGCGATAAACTTGTCGATATCGGCCTTGTCGTTGTAGAAGGCTACGCTGGCGCGGCAGCAGGCAAGGTTCTCGACGCCTAGCCAGGTGAGCAACGGCTGCGCGCAGTGGTGACCGGCGCGGATGCAGACGCCGTCCATGTCCATGATGCTCGCGACATCGTGCGGGTGGATGCCCTTGACGTTAAAGCTGACGACGCCGTGGTGGTTGTCCCAATAGATGGATCCGATAATCTGGACAAAGTCGAGCTGCATGAGCTCGCCCATCAGGTAGTGGACGAGCGCCTGCTCGCGTGCCTGGATGTTTTCGTAGCCCACCGTGTTGACCAGGTAGTCAAGCGCCGCGCCCGTGGCGAAGATGCCAGCGGCGTCCTGCGTGCCGGCCTCGAACTTCTCGGGGACAGGCGCCCAGACGGCGTCCTGCTCGGTGACCGAGTCGATCATCTCGCCGCCGGTGAGCATGGGCGGCATGGCGTTGAGCAGGTCCATCTTGCCCCACAGCACGCCGATGCCCATGGGGCCCATGGCCTTGTGCGCGCTAAAGGCAAAGAAGTCGGCGCCCAGGTCGGCCACATCGACCGGCATGTGCGGCAGCGACTGTGCGCCGTCGACTACCAGATAGCCACCGTACTTGTGCACGAGCTTGCCGAGGTTCTTGACCGGGTTCTCAACGCCCAGGACGTTAGAGACCTGACCCACGGCCAAGATCTTGGTCTTGGGGCCCACCTTGGACAGAACCTCCTCGGTCGTGAGCTGGCCGGTCTTGGTGGGGTAGAGGTAGACGAGCTTGGCGCCGGTCTCGCGGCAGACCTGCTGCCACGGAATCAGGTTGGAGTGGTGCTCCATGATGGTGATGACGACCTCGTCGCCCGGCTTGAGCACCGTAGGCGCAAAGCTCTTGGCGACCAGATTGAGCGACTCGCTCGTGTTGCGGGTGAAGACGACCTCGTTGGCCTGGGAAGCGCCGATGAGGTCGGCGATCTGCTGGCGCACCTTCGCGATGGCCTCGGTGGCCTCGACAGACAGCGAGTACAGGCCGCGCAGAGGGTTGGCGTTCATGCACTGGTAGAAGTCGCGTTCGGCGTCGAGCACGCAGGCGGGGCGCTGCGCGGTGGCGGCACTATCGAGGAAGGCGATCTCGGGGTGCTGCTGGAACAGCGGGAACTGCGCTTTGTAGGGATTGGTCTCGATGTCGACGGTAGGCCAGCCGCGCGAGGCCTCGTCGCTGGCGTCGAGCTCCATGGGCTCGGGGGCAGTACAGGTATCGCATTTAACGTGCTCGGTGTCGATCATGCGAGCTCCTCCTCAAAGTTGTCGATCAGGTTGTTGCCCAGGCGAACGACGGCGGCGCGGGTGCGCTCATCGGTCGCGGAAAGCACGGCGTCCTCCAGCTTGGCGCGGATGAACAGGTCCTCGGCGGCGTTTTGGTCAAGGCCGCGGCAGGCGAGGTAGAACAGCTGCTCATCGCGGACGTGGCCGATGGTGGCGCCGTGGTTGCCGGCGACGTCGTCCTCGTCGCAGAGGATGACGGGAACGGTCTTGTTGTCGACGCCCTTGTTGGCCAAGAGCACCGTCTCGCGCTCGGTGCCGACGGCACCTTTGCAGCCATGCACGAGGTCGATGGTGCCGCGGTAGACCTTCTTGGACATGCCAGTCAGCACGCCGTTGGCGTCGATCTCGCACTCGGTCTTGCGACCGCGGTGGCGCAGCTCGTAGTTAAAGTCACGCACCTGTTCGCGGGCGCCCAGGTAATCGGTATCGATGGTCACCTTGGCGGTGTCGCCCAACAGGTCGCCGGCAAGGCCGGTGGCGCTGGCGCCGGCACCCAGGACGGTGTGCTGCACGTTGACGCGCGCACCCTCGTCCAGGAACAGGCCGGTGTCGTCGAGCGCGATCCAGCTGTCATCGAGCGTCTGCGTGCAAGTCACGTTGACGGTGGCGTACTCGTGGGCGCACACGCGCAGCACGGAGCCCACGACGCCCTCGCCGGTAACGGGGGAATCCAAAGCGATGCGCAGATCGAGCGTTGCCTGCGGACGGGCGACGACGTCGATGGCGGCAATCGCGGCCGCTGCGTCGACGCCATTCACGCGCACGGTAGCCGTGACGTGCTGGTACGCGGGCACGTCGATGACGATGCGCTTGGTGGCGTGGTCGGCCAGGTAGGTGTAGGCGGCCTCGCCCATGCCGGTCTCGAAGGCCTCGGCAGGGGAGAGCTCCTCCTCGAGCTTAATGGCGCCGGCCTGGTAGACAGAGGTGGCGGGCACGTCAAGCTCGGTCTCGGGCGTGATGCGGGCGTGGTCGGCGGCGTCGCCGGGGGCGGAGGCGCGGCGCTCGGGGAAGCGCTCGGCCATAGCGTCCATGGCGGCGTCGAAGGCGTCGGCAGCGCCGCGGAACTGCTCGCCCAACCCCTCGACCTCGACGGCCTCGGCAGGAGCGACGGTAAGCTCGTCCGAAAGCTCAAGCTTGGTCTGGTTCATCTTGAGCCAACCCCAAGTGGCTGCAGGCATCGCATTAACCTGCTCGAGGGTGGTAGCAGCGGTGTTCGTGGTCTGTTTCATTATCCGATCGCTCCTTCCATCTCGAGCTTGATCAGGTTGTTCATCTCGACGGCGTACTCCAGCGGCAGCTCCTTGGAGACCGGGTTGGCAAAGCCGTTGACGATCATGGTGCGGGCCTCTTCTTCCGAGATGCCGCGGCTCATCAGGTAGAACACCTTGTCGTCGCCGATGCGGCCGATGGTGGCCTCGTGGCCGATGTCGACATTCTTGGCGCGGATGTCCATGGCGGGGATGGTGTCGGAGCGGCTCTGGTCGTCGAGCATCAGCGACTGGCAGCTTACGGTCGCCTTGGAACCCTCGGCCTTAGGCGTGGCCACGATAGAGCTGCGGAAGGTCTGGATGCCGCCGCTCTTGGAGATACCCTTGGTCTCGACGGTTGCCGAGGTATCGGGCGCGTTGAGCACGACCTTGCAGCCGGTGTCGAGGTTCTGGCCGGCGCCGGCAAAGGTAATGCCGGTAAAGCTCGAGCGGGCGCGACGGCCGTTGAGCACGCTCATGGGGTAGAGGTAGCCCACGTGACTGCCGAAGGAGCCGCTGATCCACTCGATGTCTCCATCCTCGTCCACGCGCGCACGCTTGGTGTTGAGGTTGTACATGTTCTTGGACCAGTTCTCGATGGTCGAGTAGCGCAGGTGTGCACGCTTGCCCACAAAGAGCTCCACAGCACCGGCGTGGAGGTTGGCCACGTTGTACTTGGGCGCGGAGCAGCCCTCAATAAAGTGCAGGTCGGCGTCGTCCTCGACGATGATGAGCGTGTGCTCAAACTGACCGGCGCCCTTGGCGTTGAGACGGAAGTAGCTCTGCAGCGGAAAATCGAGCTTGGTGCCCTTGGGCACGTAGACAAACGAGCCGCCCGACCACACGGCGCCGTGCAGGGCCGCAAACTTGTGGTCGGTGGGCGGGATGAGCGTCATAAACTTCTCGTGGATGAGCGGCTCCCACTGCGGGTCGTGCAAGGCCTCCTCAATGCCGGAGTAGACGATACCCATCTTGGATGCGGTGTCCTGCATGTTGTGGTAGACGAGCTCGGAGTCGTACTGCGCGCCGACGCCCGCCAGGTAGCTGCGCTCGGCCTCGGGGATGCCCAAGCGCTCAAAGGTGCTCTTGATGTCGTCGGGCACCGACTCCCAGTCGTGCTTTTGGTCGGTGTTGGGCTTGACGTAGGTGACGATGTTGTCCATGTCCAGGCCCTCGATGGAGGGGCCCCACGTCGGGTCGGGGAAACGGTTGAAGATCTCGAGGGACTTGAGGCGCAGGTCGAGCATCCATTGCGGCTCGTCCTTCTTGGCGCTGATCTCGCGCACGATGTCGGGCGTGATGCCGGCGTCGAGGCGCTCGAATCCCTCCTCGCCATAGGTGAAGTCGTAGAGGCTGCGGTCGATGTCCGCGACCTCGGTGCGGTTCTTGGTCATTGCGTCGCCCCTTTACGCCTGCTGCTCGGCAGCGGCGGCCTCGGCCTGGGCGCGCTGCTCGGCGGCCTCGCGCTCGAAGGTTTCAAAGCCGTTCTTGTCGATCCAGGGGATGAGCGAGGCGTCGTCCTCGCGCACGATGTGGCCCTTGACCATAACGTGGACGCGATCGACATCTAGGTGCTCCAGGATGCGCGTGTTGTGTGTGATGATGAGCATGGAGCCGTCGCAGCTCTTGCGGTAGGCGTCCATGCCATGGCTGACGGTGGACAGGGCGTCGACGTCCAGTCCCGAGTCGGTTTCGTCCAGGATGGCGAGCTTGGGCTGCAGCAGCAGAAGCTGGAGCATCTCGACCTTCTTTTTCTCGCCGCCCGAGAAGCCCACGCCCAGCTCACGGTTGAGATAGGCGGTATCCATGTTGAGCTCGGCCGCGAGCTCCTTGACGCGACGGCGGAACTCCTTGCCCTTCATCTCCAGGCCGGGGCGGCCGGCGATGCTGGCGCGCAAAAAGCTCGACAGCGGCACGCCGGGGATCTCGACCGGGGCCTGGAAGCTCAGGAACAGGCCGGCGCGCGAGCGTTTGTCGGTGGTGAGCTCGGTGATGTCCTGGCCATCAAAGACGATGCGGCCGTCCTGCACGGTATAGACGGGGTCGCCCATGACCAGGTGGCCGAGGGTGGACTTGCCGGCGCCGTTGGGTCCCATCAGCACGTGGGTCTCGCCGGCGGCGACGTTGAGGTTGACGTTGTGGAGGATGATTTTCTCGTCCACGGAGGCGGTGAGACCTTCGATGGAAAGCAGCGGATTTGCGCTCATGCTGTCCCTCTCTGTATATGGTGTACTCATAGGTGTACTAAACCCTAGGAATCTTCTCGGAATAAAGTTACTATGGGTTCGGCGTTAGTCAAGGGAAAACCCGACTAATCCACTCGACTTTTTAGATGCGGGACATAATAATCAGGCTTGTTTGCCCCGCGTGCATAAGATTTGGGACAAACAAGCCTGGTATTTTGTCCCGGCAACGATGAGAGGGTAGGTATGCTCATTTCTTCTAAGGGCCGCTATGCCCTCCGACTGATGATCTATATCGCAGCGCTTGGTGACGTCGAGGGCAAAATCGCCCTGCGCGAGGTCGCCGACCGCGAGCATATCTCGCAAAAGTATTTGGAGCAGCTGGTCCGTCCGCTCATGAAGGCGGGCCTGCTTAAGAGCGTACGCGGCAAGGGCGGCGGCTACATGATGGCCAAGGACCCGGCTGAGGTACGCGCCGGCGACATCCTGCGTGCCGTCGAGGGCAGCACGGCTCCGGTGGCGTGCGATGGCATCGACAACAGCTGTACCCGCAGCGACCTGTGCTCGACCGTCAAGTTCTGGCGCGGTCTGGACGACGTGATCGAAAAGTACGTTGACGGCGTGACGCTGGCAGACCTGGCCGCCGTCCCCGAGATCAACTATGACATTAAGCTGTAGGGGCTGGCTTTCGTGAAGTCGTACGAAGCCTTCGATTCGCGTCTGGCACTGCTAGAGACAGCTCGATTCCAAGATTTCGACAACGACTATGTTGTCTCTGGATGTGCGTATATCTATGAGCAGGTTTTCGGTATCTCAATTACGCTCCTTAAGCATCTGCTCGAGTATGAGGGTGCCACGCTTGCCGCGTCGGGGTCTCCTCGTGCCATCTTGAAGGAGTCCTACCGTTTCTACGACTTTATTGATGAGGCGGCCTGGCTAGATATGCTCAGAGACCGTAACACGAACGTTCATATTTATGACAACAAGCTCGCTCAAGATTTGATTCAGCGCATCTTGAACGTCTATATTCCCGCTTTCTGCCAGTTGCGAGACGGGCTGATGGAGCGATACGGCGAGCTTCTTCTGGTGCCCGACGACCAGTTTGTTTAATTCCTTAAGATTTCGCGGAGGGTTGTTGCCGTTTACCGATGGGTTGTTGTGCAACAAACGGGGAGCTGTAATACTGAATCCATCTTTGCAAACTGCACTTTAACCACACCAATGCAGGGAGGATGTATGCAACCCAAGCATTCCGCGATTGTTGCGGGCCTTACGCTGGCGCTTTCGTTTGGCGCCGTTGCCGCACCCGCAACCGCTATAGCCGAGGAGCCCACGCCGGGCGTTGCCTCGGATGCCACCGATATCGATAAGGGCCTCTACACCCAGCAGTCTTTCTCGGGCGTGCTGAGGTCGGTTCAGGGTGTTTCGTTTGTCAATGTGACCGACGAGATGAAGTACTTTACCAAATACGAGAGCCACGGCAATTACAACCAGGGTTTTTCATATGGCGACGGATACAACGCGCTGGGCTATTACCAGTTCGATCGCCGTTGGTCGCTCATTCCGTTTATGAAGCAGGTCTACAACTACGATTCTGCCAAGTACGGCATGCTTAAGGACGCGATTGACCGCGGTGGCGAGATTTCCAACGGAAGCAACCCCATGTATGCGAATGGCCAGCTCACCGAGCTGGGCCGCATCGCGCAGGAGGCCTTCCTGGGCGCCTATAACACTGACCCCACAGAGTTCTCGGCGCTGCAGGATGCCTATGCGTACAACTCCTACTATGCGGTGACCGAGTCGTGGCTCAAAAACGCTCTGGGCATTGATATTTCCGGTCGCGCCGATTGTGTCAAAGGCATGGTGTGGAGCATCACCAATATGTGCGGTACCGGTGGCTGCCAGGACTTTTTCCGTTGGGCGAATCTTTCCAACGATATGACCGACCGCGAGTTTGTGACCGCGCTTTCGAACAGCGTGGTTGATAACGTGGCGCGCAAGTATTCGAGTCAGCCTCAGTACCATGAGGGATGGAAGAATCGCTATAAAAACGAGCTCAAGGACTGCTTGGTCTATATTGCCGAGGACGAGGCTGCCGCTGAGGAGACGCCTTCGGAGCCCGATCCTGAGCCTAAGCCTGCGCCCGCGCCGGCACCTCACCCGAACAAGGCCCCTGCTGCGCCTGCTGGGCCAACGGTGGAAACCGATAGTGATGCGGACAATGGCGGCGAGACGGGTGCGCCTTCGACTGGTGTTGGTAACAATGGTGCCGGTAATGGCGGGACTGCTTCGGGTGGAACGGAGTCTGCTGGCGGTGCTGGTGATTCGGGCTCTGGTTCAACCGGTGGTTCTGTCTCTGGATCGACTGGCGGCCCCTCCAATGGCTCCACCGATGTTGGCGAGAGCTCTGGCACTGATTCCGACTCGACCGAGGACTCCGATGTCAGTAATTCGTCGACCGAGAACAAGTCCTCCTTTGTCGAGCAGCTTGGCGCCGCAATCGGGTCTTCGATTACGGCTGGCAACAACAGTTGCTCGTCTTCTGGTGAGAACACTTCTGGCGAGGCTCCCGAGTCCAGGACTGATGGCGATGCCGATGCTTCGACCGATGCAGGCGCGAGACAGTCCGATGCCGATGCTCAGAAGGTTGACGACAAGAACGTCACCTCGACCACCACGACGACTACCACGACCACGACGACCAAGGCCTCGGGTGGCAATATGCCCAAGACGGGCGACCTCATTGTTATGGCGAGCCTTGCCAGTGCAAGCTTGGCCACGCTGGGTGCCACGTCTATTGTGAGCGGTAAGCATAAACTCGATCAGCAGAATAAGACTGCTGGTGAGGACGGTTCCGAGGAGTAGTCTCTCGGTTGTCAAATAGCTAAAGAGTCGGGACGGGTCCGGTGCTGCTGCATCGGGCCCCGTTTTGTTGTGCAACGATTAGTTGGGACCCCTCACGCCTCGTGTTGCTACCGTTGCCCGATACGTTTGTGCGGCGTCATCAGTACGTGCGAGGCGGTCATTACAATTGGCATCGTGCTGCGATTAAAGGGGAACGTTGCGATGTCTGAACAGGCAAATGATGGTGGTGCTACCGACTTTGGCGTGCGTCTGATCGGCTGTGCCGACGATGCGGTTTTGCCCATTGGCATGCATGACTATGCGGAGGCTCTTGGTCGCTGCACACTGGTCGACAAGACCATGTTTATTGCCGATGTGCTGGATTGCGATGCGTCCGTTATGGTGTGCTGCCGACCCGAGGGTTTTGGCAAGAGCATGAACTTGTCGATGCTCAAGGCTTTTCTGGAGCGTCCCGTGGTCGGTCGCGCCGGTCGGAGTTTGTTTGCCGATGCTCAGATTTGGGATGCGGACGGCGGGCGCTATCGGGACGAGTACGCTTGCTATCCGGTGATATCGCTGGACTTTTCTGGTGCTGCGAGGCGTGGCGCCGCTGTTGCCGACGTCGTGCGTGATGCTCTTTCGGGTGAGTGCGCTCGTCTGTTGGCGTTCTTGGAAGCTCCGGATTTAGCTCGAGACAAGGTACGTCACATCGAACGCGTTGCGCGTGGCGTGGCAAGCGAGGCTGAGGTTGACTCGGTGCTTGGTGTGCTCATTGAACTGCTTGAGATGGCCTGTGATGAGCAGGTCGTATTGCTCGTTGATGGGTACGACGCGGCGTGGCTGGGCCGTTCGGACGCGAGGGGCGCTTCTGGCGCCGATCCGGCAGTGCTGCTCGACCGTGTGTTGTTTGACGTCATTGCCGCTGCGGGCAATTCGCTACGCTTGGCTTGTCTGATGGGGGAGCGTCCCGGTCCTGCCGAGGTGGCACTTTCTTCACGCAGCCGCTCGTATCGTCTTTCTACGCCGCTGTCGACGTGGTGCGACCGTTGGTTCGGCTTTTCGGATGCCGAGGTCGAGGCTCTGCTGAATCATGCCGGACGCGAGGAATACCTTGATGATGCGCGTGAATGGCTCGAGGGATATCGGTTTGGCAGGACCTATTGCTCGAGTCCGGCGCGTGTGATCGGTTTTCTGGGCCGAGGCTGCACGGCGCCTGTGCGAGCCGATCTGTATGGGTATGCCGATTGCCTGAGTAGAGTAGTTGCCGGGTGGAATCTCGACCGCCTTTCGACCTTGTTCGATTTGCTCGAGCCCCATGGATGCGTTGAGGCCCCGCTTTGTTTGGGCACTGCGGGGCCAGATGTCTCGCCTGATGATGGCCTGTGGACGGCGCTGTATCTGTCGGGTTTCCTGACGACTGATATGACTGAGGAGCCGGAGCATGGTGGTCGTCTCCGTGCGCTGCGGCTGCCCAATAACGAGTTTCGCCAGGCCTTGCGTCTGGTGATTATTGAGTGGTTTGAGTGTGCTGTCGAGGACGTTCGTGACATCGATGCGTTTCGAGACGGGTTGTGCCGTGGGGACGAGGATGCGGTGAAGCGGGCGTTAGACCGCATCCTGGGAGATGCGGGAATCGGTGCGAACAACCCAGATGCGCAGCTGCCATATCACCTGCTCTTGCAGGGGCTCTGCTTTGGATTGCCGGGCTATGCCAATCCTGCCTCGAGGCAAAAGCGTGGCGCGGATCGCTGGGACATCCAGGTATTTCCTACGGGCACCGTGTTTGACGTGGCAGACACGATCGGCATGCTCGACGAGCGTCCGCTGATAACGGTCAACATGATGTATGACCCCGGCGTAGACGCGCTCGGCCTGGAGCTGCTGGCCGTTCAGGCACTGCTCGACATAGAGCGCGACGGCATCGACAAGATTCGCGTACCGCGACCCGGTGTGGGCCGCATGCGCTGGGGGTTCGGGTTTGATGGGCGACATGTGGCTGCGGTGTGTCAGCGGTTGTAGGAGGCGATGTTGCAGGCGCGCCCGCTACTCCGCGTCCTTCATAGGCGGCATGGGCTTCCAGTCGGGGTTCTTGATGATCTTGCGGGCGTCCTTCATGCCGCGGCGCAGCGCCGGGATGCCGGTCTTAAAGCACTTGTCGACCGCAGCCAGGCGAATGAATTCCTTGCAGAAGGTCGCGGCGTTGCCCAAGCGGAACAAGATGGGGTGGTAGTCGCCGTAAATCTGCATGTAACGGGCCAAAAAGCCGCGATTGCGCATGATGTAGTAGCGGTTGGTGTCGCTCGTGGAGTTGAGCTGGCGTTTGCCGGCGATGTCCCAGTTAGAGACGGCGCGGGCGCGCTTGAGCACCACGTCGGCAACCACGGCGGCGGGGAAGTGCTGGCTGGCAACATAGCCGTAGCAGGCATCGTCGCCGTAGATGAAAAAGCGCGCATCGGGCAGGCCAATCTTGTCGACTACGCGGCGGGAGAACAGGCCGCCTTCAAAGCACAGCTGGTTCATGGGACGGTAGCCCTCGGGGCCCAAGTCCCACTTAGCGATGGGGTTGGGGATGCCAAGCGAAAGGATGAGCTGGTACTGCCAAAAGAAGGCGCCACCGTCGAAGTCCAGGCGTGAACCCTGGATGACGTCGTAGCGGTCCGTCCACTTGGCCAGGCGCTCAATGCCCTCGGGGATGACGAGCACGTCGTCGTCCATGACCCAAAACCACTGGGCGCCCAGGTCATAGGCGCATTTGGTGCCGGCGGAAAAGCCGCCCGCGCCGCCGCCGTTTTCGAGCTGCGGGGCGTAGATGACGCGGTCGGTGCCGCCCTTTGCATCGGGCTGATCAGCGTCGATGCCCCACAGGTTGGCGAGGCGCTCGTTGAACGTGGCGCACATGGCCTCGGTCTCGCGCGAGTTCTCGTTATCGACAATCATGATGCGCCAAGGAGCGGCCGTGAGCTCGGTCATGGAGTCGAACAGGTTGGCCAGAAGCTCCTGGCGCTTATAGGTGACGACGACGATGGCAAGCTTGTCGATGGGAGCGGGAAGGGTGGAAGTCATGGGGAATATATCCTTTCACGCGTGGCGGGCGAGCGCCGCACGGAAGCTATCGAATGCGTCGTTTGGACGGCACCTATTGTAAAGGGTCGCTGCGCCATGTTGGTAAGGTTTGAATAAAACGCAGGAACCTGCCAT
This sequence comes from Collinsella sp., assembly GCA_019414605.1. Lineage (GTDB taxonomy): Bacteria > Actinomycetota > Coriobacteriia > Coriobacteriales > Coriobacteriaceae > Collinsella. Next base: position 18,501 of record DXLS01000039.1, on the reverse strand, counting down.
GGGCGTGGCGACCGCGATTAAGCGCAGCGCTTCGATGACTATGTTGCGTGCGGCTTTGTGCTGCATGACGTCCTTTCGTATCGGTTTGCCTCTGCGGGCTCCATAGATTATATAAACGCCCGCGGGCGGGACGACCCTTTGATACCATTAACGGCAGGTATTTCCTAAGGAGCACATTTGTCTACTAATTCCCTTGGCGGCCCTGTCCTGTCGCTGCTTGTTCCCATCTACAACGTTGAGCGCTATCTGCGCGAGTGCCTCGATTCCGCCGTGGCGCAGACGCTCGAGGACATCGAAATCATCTGCATCAACGACGGCTCTACCGACAACTCGCCGGCGATTATCCGCGAGTACATGGAGCGCGACGCGCGTGTGAAGATGATCGACAAGGCCAATAGCGGTTACGGCGACTCCATGAACCGCGGGCTTGAGATGGCGCGCGGCAAGTACGTGGGCATTCTGGAGTCCGATGACTTTATGGCGCCCGATGCGCTGGAGAAGCTCGTGGCAGCTGCCGAGCGCTTCAATACCGACTTTGCGAAGGCAAATTTTGACTTCTACTGGTCTAAGCCCGAGGAGCGCCGCTCGCTGCACGAGATGTTTAAGGCAAGGGACTGTGACAAGCCGGTGCATCCGAGCGACACGACGCAGTTCTTTAAGCAAAAGCCGTCGATTTGGTCGGCCGTGTACCGCCGTGATTTTCTTGAGCGCAACGGTATCAAGTTCCTGCCGACTCCGGGAGCATCCTTTCAGGACACGTCGTTTGCCTTTAAGGCGATCGCATGCGCTGACAAGGCCGTTTACCTGCACGATGCCGTGCTTTCGTATCGTCAGGACAACGAGAACTCTTCGGTCAATTCTTCGGCCAAGGTTTTTTGTGTCAATGCCGAGTATGCCGAGATCGAGCGTTGGATCCGAGAGGACTATGCTCGCGGTCACGCAAGCGATGACGTCGCCCGCATGCTCAAGTTTAATCAGCTTATTAAGTACGACTCGTATATGTGGAACTACGTTCGCTTGGCCCCCAAATTCTATAAGGAGTTCCTGGTGCAGATGGCCAAGGAATTCCAAGCGGCCTTGGACGCCGGGGAGTTTTCGCTGGACGATCTTAAGCCGTGGAAGCGCGCGAATCTCGCTGCCATCCTCAAAGATCCTGAGGGCTGGGTTGACGAGCATCCGCACTTTGCAACGGATGGTGCCTTGGGGCGCGCTAAGTATTACGCCTCGGTTGGAGGCCCTGGCGTGGTCGCCGCCTTCCTCATCGAATCGCTGAGGGGGTAGGTCGGTATGGGAGAGGCCTCGATTCCCAAAGCGACTATTGTCGTTCCCGTATACAACTCCGCGCGCTCCATTCAGAGATGCCTCGACTCGCTGCTGGCACAGTCTGAGCGCTCGATTCAGGTTGTCTGTGTCAACGACGGTTCGGTTGACGATTCGCTGGGCGTCTTGCGTCAAATTGCGCAGGCCGACGACCGTGTGCTGGTGATTGACCAGGAAAACGCTGGTGTCTCGTGCGCTCGAAATGCCGGTATCGATGCCGCCGAGGGCGAGACCGTCTTTTTTGTGGACGCCGACGATTACATCGACGCCCAGACGGTCGAGTGCGTGCTGCATGCCATGGAGTCTGCAGATGCCGAGGTCGCCGTTTTTGGCGGCGTTTGCGAGCCGTCCGACGCCGCGCCCAAGCGGGTCCAGCAACTCATGAGCCCCAAGGCGGGCACTTTTGGCGCCCGTGATCCCCAGTTGCTGTTCCACGCAAACGCACAGCCCTATGCGTGCCGCGCGGCTTTTTCGCGCGAGCTGCTCAATCGCGAGGGCATACGTTTTGCCCCCGGCTTGGCCTTGGGCGAGGACGTTGTGTTCCAGTTTGCAGCTTACGCGCTGGCCTCAAAGACCGTCGTCATGCCGGTCAGGTTCTACCACTACGTGATGGAGAGCGAATCGGCGACGCACGAGTTCAACAGTGCCGAGGCACGCGCCAAAAAGCTCGACGCACACATGAGGATGCTCGAGGAAGTTATGGAAGACTGGGCGGCCTACGGCCTTTTGGACCTGTGTCCCGGAGAGCTGATTACCTGGTTCTTGGACCTTATCGTGTTTGATTTGGCGCGCTTGGATGCCGATGGTTTCCGTCGCGTAGCGGGTCGCGTCAATATGGATTTCACGACGTTTTTGGGAACGGAGTGGGCGGATATGCCTGCTAAGGGCGCCGTTTGCCGTGTTGCCCATAAGCTCGTTGCGGCGACCTCGGGCGTTTCGATGGCAGAAGCCACGCTGTTCTATCTTTCGACCCGTGGTCTCAAGGCCTGCCTGGAACGCTTTATCTAATTCCAAGCGGTGCCGCCCGCCGCAACTCGGCTGCTAAAATAACCCTGTTACACGCTATTCAACAGGAGGTTCTCTTGCAGAACTCTGATACCCCTAAAGTTTCGCTGCTTGTTCCCATCTGCAATGTCGAACGCTACCTGCGCGAGTGCCTCGATTCTGCCATTGCACAGACGCTCGAGGATATTGAGATCATCTGCATCAACGATGGCTCTACCGATAGCTCGCCGAATATCATTCGCGAGTACATGGAGCGCGATGAGCGCGTCAAGATGATCGACAAGGCTAACAGCGGCTACGGCGATTCGATGAACCGCGGCCTGGAGATGGCGCGCGGTGAGTACGTGGGCATCCTTGAGTCCGATGACTTTATGTTTGAGGACTCGCTCCAAAAGCTGGTTGCCAAGGCGGATGCCGAGCACGCCGATGTGGTTAAAGGCGATTTCTATCTGTATTGGTCCACGCCCAGCGAGCGCCGAGAGCTTTTTGGGATTATCGACGAGCATATGACGGGCGCGGCGTATCGCCCCGTCGATCGCCCGGGTATCTTCTACCGCAAGCCTTCCATTTGGTCTGCCATCTATCGGCGCGAGTTCCTCAATGACAATCAGATTCGGTTCCTCCCCACGCCGGGCGCCTCGTATCAGGACGCGGGCTTTAACTTTAAGGTTTGGGCGTGCGCCGAGCGCGCTGCGTTTATTGCGGATCCCATTTTGTGCTATCGCCAGGATAACGAGAAGAGTTCTGTTAATTCGCCCGACAAGGTGTTTTGCGTGTGCGACGAATATGCCGAGATGCAGCGCTTTTTGGATGAACGCCCCGGGCTCAAGGCTCAGCTTCAGGGTATTTTGATGCGCATGAAGGTCGATACGTACCGCTGGAATGATGAGCGCCTGGTCGATGAGTTGCGTGAGCAGTTTTGGGAAAAGGCTTCACCCGAGCTCAAGGCCGATTGGGATGCCGGTCGCTTTGACCTTTCTCTGTTCGATCCACGCGGTGAGACCGACTTGCGCTTGATGGTCAGGTCGCCCCGTGCCTATATCGATTCGCGCTTTAACTTTAAGAAGCCGGGCAAGCTCAATACGTTTAAGCACTACTTTAAGATAGGCGGCCTGCCGCTGGTCTGGCGCGTGCTGACGTATCAGCGTACCTACGGCGATAACCCGCATCCCGACGACGTGCCGGCGGCACAGTAGGAGCGCGTGACCATGGCTACCCCTAGGATTTCCGTCGTCGTTCCCATCTACAAGGTGGAGGAGTGCCTGGCATGGTGCCTGGACTCCCTACTCGCGCAGGATATGCCCGATTGGGAGGGCGTGCTGGTTAACGATGGTTCGCCGGATGGTTCGCGCGACATCGCCGCTGCCTATTGCGAAAAGGATACACGCTTTAAGCTTGTCGATAAGCCCAACGGTGGTCTGTCGAGCGCGCGCAATGCGGGCATCGCTGCGTCCACGGCGCCTGTCGTTGCGTTTTTGGATTCCGACGACCGGTTTACGCCCGATGCGTGCCGCGTAATCGTTGATGCCTTTGAGCGTGAGGATTGCGACGTTTTGACCTTTGGCGCAAACCCGTATCCGCTGGAGGCAGGGTATCCGTGGCTTAACTACGTTTTGAGCCCGCGCGATGCGTCGTTTGAGGGCTATAGCTCCGACCTGCTGTTTAAGGAAGCGTCTCGCCCCTTTGCATGGCGCACCGCTTGCAAGCGCGCTTTTTTGCTGGGTAACGGGATCGTGTTCGATGAAACCGTTAAGTATGGCGAGGACCAGGTCTTCGATTTTGCCGTCTATGGTCGCTCGCGTAAGACCGCGCTTATCTCGAACAAGCTGTACGACTATCGCGTGGCACGCAAGGGCTCGCTCATGGACACCATGCGCTATGACGATGAGACGCGTTTGCTGGAGCACGTGAAGATATACTCCGCGGTGCTGGCCGATTGGCGCCATGATGGGCTCGATGTCCAGCATGCCGATGACCTGGCGTACTTCCTGTGTGATCTGGTACTGTACGATGCACTCAGGCTGCTGAGCTCGGGCTGCGGCAAGGTTTTTGCTGCCGTTGCCGCGGCGCTTGATGGTTCTGCCGTGGGCAGTGATGCTGCGCTCGCACAATGCGCTCCTTCTGTTGCCGCTATGGTGCGTGCGGCACTTATCGGTAAGGCTCCTGCTGCTCGTTCGAGCAAAAAGCTCATGTTCGATTACGACGTCTTGAGGTTTGGGCGCCTGGGCGCGTGCAAGCGCATGGCTGCGAATGCTCTGGGAAAGCGAGAGGTGTAGATGAGTATCAAGCGTTTGGCGCTTTGCCGCAGTCAGGGTCGTCTGTTTGTCCTGCTTCGTTTTGTCGGTCAGGATATCGCGGGGCTTATTGAGCAGGAGGGCTCCCAGGTTTTTGCTCACGCGACGACCAATGGGGCATGCGTGCCGTCCTTGGCACTGCCGGTCGATCACGGCCGCGTGCTTGCGCTTTGTCCCTCCGTTGCCGATTATGAGCGCGAGCTCGTCGCCTTGGTGCTTCCGTTTATGGACGGCTCTACAATTGATGTTTCATTTGCGTCCGGCGGTAAAAGGCTGGGCTCTATTCGCCTTGACAGTCGTATTGCCAAGCTGGAATCTAAGGTTAACTACAAAGCAAAGCCTGCGATGTGCGCGCTCGTTCGCGATGCGCAGCGCGGCGAATGCTGTGGTCGCTACGAGATCGATGCCGTTCGTTATTTACCGGCAGATGAGGGCGCCGTCTGGCGCTATGAGGTCAAGTGGGCGGGAGACCCCCAGTGCGCCCCTGAGCTACAGGTCTTCGATACGCACATGAATGCGATCGATGCCACCGTGCATGTTTTTGAGTCGCAGGTCGATGTTCTCCAGCAAAACGGATGTCGCGTCAATAAAACGTATCTGAGCGTTGAGATGCCTCAGGATATATGCGATTTTGTCGCGATTGCGGCTGATCCCACGGGCCGAATCCAGAGCGGATTTTGCGCCATGGATGGTCGTTTGTACAACGGCATGGTCGACGACAGCTGGAATCGCATGAAGGATGCACGCGCGGACGACGCCGCTTATCGACGTTGGTTTGAGCAGCATCGCGCAAAGCCGGGTGATTTGACGTGCCAGCGTGTCGCCGCGGCTGCATTCGACTATAGGCCGCTCGTGAGCATTGTGGTGCCGTGCTATAAGACCGATCGGGTTTACCTGCGCGATCTGCTGGAATCTGTGCTATCACAGAGCTATGACAACTGGGAATTGCTGCTTATGGACGCCTCTCCCGAATGGGATGTGGTGGCCAATCTTGCGGCCGCCGCCAATGACGAGCGGGTTTATTGGATTGAGCTGCCTGGTAACGGCGGCATTGTACTCAACACCAATGCTGGCATTCAGCAAGCGACGGGCGACTACATCGCATTCTTAGACCACGATGACATCTTGGAGCCGGATGCGTTGTTCCGCTATGTCGCCGCGTTGAATAAAGCGGCGGAGGGGGAGCGTCCGCAGGTCCTGTTCTGTGACGAGGACATATTCCAGAAAACGGGGGAGTGGGGTCAGCCGGTCTTTAAGACGCAACTCAACGTCGACCTGCTCTATAGCCATAACTGCGTGACGCATTTTCTGATGGTGGAGAAGGCGCTTATCGATTGCATTGGCATGTCGCCAGAAGATGTTGCGGGCGCCCAGGATTATGATCTGACGCTTCGCTGCCTTGCGGCAGGCGCACGGTTTGAGCATATTGCGCACGTGTTGTATCACTGGCGCGTGCATCCCGGTTTCACCGCCGATGACTTTGCAGATAGCAAACCTTACGCCATTGAAGCTGGTCGTTTGGCGCTGCAGCGTCACTTTGACTCGCTGGGCATTTGCGGAACGGTCGAGGAGACCGAGACGTCGTTTGTCTACCGCGTGCATTATGCGCTGCCGGAGCCTGCGCCGCTGGTGAGCATTGTGATTCCCACCAAGGACCACGTTGAGACGCTCGATGCCTGTGTGATGTCGATCGCCCAGAAGGCCACGTATGCCAATTACGAGATCGTCTTGGTGGAGAATAACAGCGAAGCCCCGGAGACGTTTGCGTATTACGAAACCCTGCCGGAACGCGTGACCGCTACGTCTGGCGGTAAGGGCACTGCGCACGTTGTGTACTGGCCGGGCGAGTTCAATTACTCCCAAATCATCAACTTTGGCGTAGAGCATGCCAAGGGCGACTATCTACTGCTGCTGAACAACGATACCGAGGTCATAACTTCCGACTTTATCGAAGGGATGATGGGCTATCTGCAGCGTCCCGATGCGGGCGTGGTAGGCGCCAAGCTCTATTTTGCCGATCATCTGGTGCAGCACGCTGGCATATTGGTTGGCGTGCGTGGCGCACTTGCCCATGCCAACCAGGACTTCTCGGCAAAGCGCGAGGGCTATCTTGCCCGTGCCGTGCGCCCGGGCAACTTTAGCGCCGTAACGGGTGCCTGCCAGATGGTGCGACGCGATGTATTTGAGCAGGTCGGCGGCTACAACGAGGAATTCGCCGTCGGCTTTAACGATGCGGATTTTTGCCTGCGCGTGTGGGAGGCGGGCTACCGCACCATCTTTACGCCCTATGCCGAACTGTACCACTACGAGTTCACCTCGCGCGGCAGGGAAGAAGCCAACGAGAAAAAGCTGCGCCGCTGGAAACGCGAACAGGCTTTGTTCATGCAGCGCTGGCCGGAGTTCTTCTTGACGGGCGATCCGTGGCTTGGACCAAACCTATCCTCCGAGAGCGAGTACTTCTCGCGTTAAGGCAATAGTTTTAGGAAGTCCTAACCTTTCTTTTGGTATGCGCTTGGAAGAAAGAAACGTGTGGACTACTTAGTAAGACGAATTGCGAAAACTCGATACTTCCGCGATAAGTTTATACAGGCTTATGCAGCTCGATATTATCCGATATCGTCTGCAAGTAGATTTAAAGCGATGATTGACCGTGCGAGGCATAGATTTTATTTTTGGAGGGGGCTTAATGGCAAAGACAATACGAGATTCCCGTATCGAATTACTTCGCATTGTCCTTATGTGGACGGTAATGGCTCATCATTTCGTTGTTCACAACGCTGATTCTGTTTCCGTATTTCCTGGTTCGTTTACTAGGTTTTTCTACAATATCTTTTTCTATCCAATTGGAAGAACTGCGGTCGGCTGCTTTGTTGCCATAACAATCTGGTTTGTTGCGGGGAAAGTCGAATACTCCATAAATAAGGCTGTTAAACGGATAGCTTCAATCGAAGGCACGGTTCTCTTTTATAGTATTGCGCTGGGTTTTTTCTTCATACTTCGCGGCGATATTCAAGTAAGTCCAACCAATTTGATAGATATTTTTGCACCAACTCTTACTGGTTTTAGTTGGTGGTTTGTAACCGTCTATGCTTGGCTTGTATTTTTGCTGCCCTTTATAATTCCAGCTTTGCATGCGTTGGGCCAGAAACTACATCTATATCTAATAGTCTTTCTGGTCTCTGTCTTTGGATTCCTGCGTTATGTGCCGCTCTTTTGGATTCCCATCGACGGGCTACTAGTGGATTTTATTATAATTTGCGTTCTTGTTTCCTATATTCGCTGGTATGTAGATTTGTCAACAGTGGATATACGGTGCCTGGTTGCCTGCTGCATTGCTGCCTTTGTGGGAGTTGCAATCTCGTTTTATGGTCAATTCCATTTTGATGGTTTGCTGGGTTCGACATTTGCGAATTTGTATAACGGCTTTTTCGGTTCGCCGGCGTCTATTTTTTCTTTAGCTATAGCCATCTCGGTCTTGTTGATTGATTTAAAAATGCCGCATTTTTCCTCCCGTTTCGTTAACGCTATCGCAAAACTTTGTTTTGCTACTTACCTTATTTCTGACTATGGGCCCATTCAAAGTTGGCTTTGGAGCTCGCTGTTTCCCTTTACGCGTGTCGGCGTTGGGCTGGGAATATTGCAGGTACTTTTTGTTCCAACGGTTGTGTTCGCGATCTGCTTAATGCTGGAAGGTCTCAGGAAGCTCTTGGGTGGTTTCATCATACGTTTTATCGGTCCTTGCGATTTGTTAAATAAAGCTTTGTCGTAGAACCAAGACTTTTGACATTTTCTTCCGCATACGTGAGTTGACGACGATCCCTCTACACAGGTGATGGAACGATTGGGATTCTGTACCAGCGTTCTCTGGTTGTAGCGGATTGGTCGATAACCATCTAGGAAAGTGCGTCGTGGGCACGCAAGGCCAGTTATAGGCATGGTAACGCCCACGGTTGTTGCAACTAAGACGACTATCACCGAGGCTGCTGTTAAGAAGCCGATCGAGTCGAAGGCTGACGTGGTAACCGTTGCGAAGTTATCTGAGACCGTCGATGATGACTCGGTTGACATGCCTCTGGTGCTTGTGTTGTTGGAGGCGCTATTAATTGCTGTAGAGGCTTCGGTTTAAATCAAGGAATCGTACCGGTTTCCACACCAATAGAATGCGCTGGCCGCATATTACGTATCGATACGGGCATGGTATTGCGTTTTTTAATTTGCGGCCACAAAGATGCCTTTTGCAAAGCGTGAGGGCCATCTTGCCCGTGCCGTGCGCCCGGGCAACTTCAGTGCCGTAACGGGCGCCTGTTAGATGGTCCGGCGCGACGTATTTGAGCAGGTTGGCGGCTACAACGAGGAATTCGCCGTCGGCTTTAACGACGCGGACTTTTGTCTGCGCGTGTGGGAGGCGGGCTACCGCACCATCTTTACGCCCTATGCCGAGCTGTACCACTACGAGTTCACCTCGCGCGGCAGGGAAGAGGCCGACGAGGAAAAGCTGCGTCGCTGGAAGTGCGAGCAAGCACTGTTCATGCAGCGTTGGCCAGAGTTCTTTTAGTACGGTGATCCCTGGCTCGGGCCGAACCTATCCCCCGACAGTGAGTACTTCTCGCTTTAGGAGCGAAGTAATTCCAAGATCCGGCAAAGTGTCCTCAAGAGCTGCAAGAGCGGTGGGGGCAATTGTTTGCCAGTGTTTGATTCAGGAAGACCATGTCTAACTTTTCTACAATTAATGGCTCGATCATTCTGTCAATGAAGCCTCAGACGCCTCTGATGCAAGCGAAACACTGAGGCATTTTGCTGTATTTCACGGCTATGTAAACGCTTTCGCCGCCCGCCGCGTCTTTAAACGAATTATGTCGAATTGCTTGCTTCAGTGGATTTTCGTGTCACTGGTGCTTGCGCTGTTTAGGTGCGGCTAATTGCTTCAAAACTCAGTGCTTTACGCTGTATCTTTGGAAGGGCGAAAAACCCGCTGAGTACGCTTGCTGTCTTTTGTAGGGGCAGGTTCCATCTGCCTTTATGACAATTCCCGTGCTTTGGACAACTGGACTTCCGATGCGGAGGATATTGTAAGATAATTTATCCTTAGTATCATTATTTGTGATGGGGGATACAATATGAAAAAGGCATTGCGTGCCTCAACAGCGTTTTCTTTAGCTGCACTCTTGACGATTTCATCCTTGATGAGTCCTGTAGCCGCTGCTTATGCTGCGAATAGCGTGCGATCTGTGGATATTACATCAGATGCTGCGTCCGCAGACGATCCTGCAGCTTCACATGACGAGGGCGCTGCCGACGGAGACATAGCTGTTGAGCAATCGTCGCCGGCGGACGTCGACGAATCGGCTGATGAGGATTTCGGTGTAGATGCTTCTTTGGCTGAACCGCAAACTGAATCGACTGATTCTTCTTTTCAATATATATACCTTGCCTATCCGAACCTTATTAGCGGGACTGACCAAGTCGTCGCGTTTGCAACTCCTAATGACAGCGATACCATCGCCTCCGCAACACTAAACTATGTTAGCGCCAACGGAGTTCAGGGGGCGGTTGACGCTTCCGCGCAGGCTGTAAATTCTGCTGCATTTACATTTGGCTCGAAGCTAGATCTCAATATATATTTTCTTACTTCAATAACCTATGTTCTGCAGGGCGATGATGCCGAACATGAGATTGATCTCTCTGACAGGGATTATTCTTTTGCGGTTGTTGAGAGCTCTGCTAATTCCGAGGGCACTTCCGTTTACTATGCGGACGGCGAAGGCAATGCTGTTGAGGCCCAATCCATCAAACAGGCGTTGGAGTGTGCTGATTCACCGGACGGCATTTCTACTTATGCCACACGCTCGGCTCGAAAAAACGTTCGGGTAATTGCCCTTGATGCTGGCCATGGCGGCACTGATCCCGGCGCACAGGGAAATGGAAAGAGTGAGGCGGATCTAACTTGGAAGATTGTTGCTGCTTGCAAGAATAAGCTTGAGGCGTATGGTTTTAAAGTCGTTCTTGCGCGCGAGCAAAGCGGCGGCTACTCCGGAAATGATTTCCTTTATCGTGTCCAGCGATGTGTGAGTCAAGGCGCACAGGCCTTTGTTAGCTTCCATATTAATTCCGGTTCTCCTGTTGCCCATGGCGCTGAGGTATATGCCCCCACTGCCAATGAATATGATTACACGCAAGTTTCAGTCGAGCTCGCGAATAAAGTTATGAACAACCTCGCTTCTATGGGGCTCAGCTATCGCGGTGTATTCCAGATGGAAGTTGGAGATGAGTTTGCGGTCATCCGTTGTGCCCGCGAGCAAGGTATTCCCGGCATCTTAATCGAGCATGGCTTTATTTCTAATGCGGGGGACGTGTTGAATTATTTTAGCGATGCTGGTTGCAAACGCCTTGGCGAAGCTGATGCCGATGCGATCATTGCGCAATTTCCTAAGTCAACTTGGCTCGATTATTCTTCCGTATTCGATGCTAATTACTATTTGTCGCTTTATCCCGACGTAGCCAAAGCTACTTCTGGAAATAGTGATTTAGCTCTAGACCATTTTATTAACTATGGCATGAGCGAAGGCAGGCGCGGCTCTGCTAACTTTGACGTACAGAGTTATTTTAATGAGTATCCAGATTTAAGAGCTGCTTTTGGCTTTGATTTAGTTAAGTACTATGAGCATTACGTTACAGCTGGAAAAGCGGAAGGAAGGCATGGGACCGGATGCTCAAAGATTGAAGGATATGCTACGGCTATCAATGGCGTTGATTATTCATCCGTTTATGACCCCTCATTTTATCTATCGAATAACGAAGACATTCGTAACGCTTTTTCTAAACGAAGCCCCGCTGGCGTTGTAATGATTAACGATGCTGCCGTGCTGCGCCATTTCATCAACTGCGGCATGGCGGAGGGACGGCGCGGGAACGAGTCCTTCGACGTGCTGAGCTATTACAATAGATACCCCGACCTTCGTCGCGCATTCGGTGCCAACCTCACCGCTTTATATGGCCATTACCTCAGCAGCGGTCGCGCTGAGGGGAGGATCACGACCGGATGCGATTCCCTCACGGGTGCTGTTGTTTCGCAAGGCGGTACCGATTATTCCCCCGTTTACGATTTCGACTTCTATACCTCTAACAACGGAGACGTCCTGAGTGCCTTTACAACCGTCAGGGGCGGTCTGAGGTTCGTTGACGATGCTGCCGTGCTGCGCCATTTCATCAACTGCGGCATGGCGGAGGGACGGCGCGGGAACGAGTCCTTCGACGTTTACGGCTATCGAAATCGTTATATGGACCTGAGGAAGGCTTTCGGACTGAACCTGAAGAACTATTACATGCATTATTTGAATTGCGGCATTAAGGAGGGACGCAATGGCGCAAGTATGACTGGATATGAAGGTCTTATTATGTCGCCCGCTTATTCAACCTATCTAGATGCCGCTAATCATTTCACAAAGATAATGGGCTCTAAAGGATTCCCTTCAGCCGTTTACGCGGATAGGGGAGCGTCGAACATTAGAGATTTCTGCAAAATTCTATATGAAGAGGCTCAGTCGGAGGGTGTCTCGCCTGAGGTTTTATATGGACAGGTGGTGAAAGAAACGGGGTATTTAAAGTTTGGAAATTTGGTCCAGCCTAATCAGTGCAACTTTGGAGGCCTTGGCGCCACTGGGCCTGGCAACCCAGGCTATAGCTTCGGATCTGTTCGTGAAGGAATACGAGCTCAGGTTCAACATCTAAAGGCGTATGGTTCAACGGAACCCTTGGTCAATCCATGTATTGATGCTCGCTTTAAATATGTCAGTCGTGGTTGCGCTCCGAGAACCATTGATTTAAATGGTAAATGGGCTGTTCCTGGCGTTGGATATGGTGAAAGCATTGATGCAATCGCTAGAGAGGTTATTGGTTAGGCTATTTAATTAGATCTAAAATCGATTGGGTAAATTTGACTGATAGTTTAAAGAAAAACATTACATGGAATACTGTTGGCTCTATTGCATACCTTGCTTGCCAGTGGTTAACGACAGTTGCTGTAGTTCGACTATCGTCGGATTTTAACTATGCCGGAGATTTATCTTTGGCAATGACAATCAGCAATCTATTTGTTCCGATCGGTTTATATAAGATTCGATCCTTTCAAGTATCCGATCTTTCATGTGAGTATTCTTCAGGGGAGTATATTGGTTTTCGTTTAATCACAATAGCGCTGGGGTTTGTTTTCGTAGTGCCTTATGCATTCTTTACCTGTCAGCAGTCTTCTCTTCTTCCCGTGTACCTCTATTGCATATATAAGTCAATTGAAGTCATGGTTGATGTGTTTCATGGCATTGATCAAAAAGCTGGAAATATGATTTATTGCGGTATGTCGATGCTGCTGAGGGGTATTTTGTCTCTACTGGTGTTTTGTGCCGGAATGTATATTTCACATTCTCTTGTGTTGAGTATCGTTCTGATGATTGCGGTGTCTCTCCCCGTGGCGATTGTTGATGCACATTGGGCCTCTAATTTCGATTTGATTGTTCCTTCTTTTAGGTTCAAGGCGATGACTGAACTGTTTTATAAGTGTCTTCCCGCTACGGTTGGGGTTTTTTGTTGCGCTGCGGTTACATCCGTTTCGCGTCAGGAACTTGCTACCGTGCTGGGGGCCTCAATGTTGGGTGTTTATTCCTCGGTGTGTTCTCCCGCGGCAATCGTTCAGGCGGGTGCTGCTAATGCCTATGCCCCTTTGCTCGGCGCGTTTGCGAGCGCTAGTGAGTCGGGGGATAAAAAATCATTTAATACTATGTTGATGAAGGTCGTTCTTGGCGCCCTTGTTTTGTGCATTGTTATTTTGTTCGCTTGTTTTATCTGCGGCGACTACATGTTGGGGCTAATATTTGGTGACCAAATCCATCAGTACTCTTTTTTGCTGTACGGTGCGGTTATTAGCTCTCTGCTTACGGCGTTTATCGGTTTCTTTTCCGACCTGACGATTGTTAAGAGAAAGATGGCCGGTAATCTTGTCGGTAATTTAGTCGCCTTAATCGTTGCTGTCCCCCTTTCTGGCTTATTGATTCAGCTATTTGGACCTAACGGAACGAGTGCTGCAATTTCGCTTGCTTATTTTGTCGGATGTGTCGCGATGCTTCCATGCATTATTCGGAAATAATGCATCAGAGATTCGCTAAATACATAGATATAAAAGTGTTTGGCTGAAGCTATATAACCACTTGCAATGACTTCTTAAACGCTAATTGGTGGTGTTATCAGTTTTAACGTAGGTATAAACGCTTTTTAATTCTAATTTATGCGCAGTAGTCGTCTTTTCGTTTAGGATAAGAAGCGTATCAATAGGTTAAGCATCGACTTGCATTTTGTTTTAGTTTCATTCGCCTTTAGTTTATTTAATTGGAGCTTGAAATGTGCGATAGTGTATTCAAAGACAGGACCCTCATGATCACGGGCGGCACCGGCTCGTTCGGCAACACCGTGCTCAAGCACTTCATGAACACCGACCTGGCCGAGATCCGCATCTTCTCGCGCGACGAGAAGAAGCAGGACGACATGCGCCACCGCCTGCAGGAGAGGTCGCCCGAGCTCGCCTCCAAGGTGCGCTTCTTCATCGGCGACGTCCGCAACGCCCAGTCGGTGCGCGACGCCATGCACGGCGTGGACTACATCTTCCACGCCGCCGCCCTCAAGCAGGTGCCCTCCTGCGAGTTCTTCCCCATGGAGGCCGTGCGCACCAACGTCATCGGCACGGACAACGTCCTGCACGCCGCCATCGAGGAGGGCGTCGACCGCGTCGTGTGCCTGTCCACCGACAAGGCGGCCTACCCCATCAACGCCATGGGCAAGTCCAAGGCCATGATGGAGTCCATCATCTACGCCAACGCCCGCAACGGCGCCGGCCGCACCACCATCTGCTGCACCCGCTACGGCAACGTCATGTGCTCGCGCGGCAGCGTCATCCCCCTGTTCATCGACCGCATCCGCAAGGGCGAGCCGCTCACCGTGACCGACCCCAACATGACCCGCTTCCTCATGAACCTGGACGAGGCGGTCGACCTGGTGCAGTTCGCCTTCGAGCACGCCAACCCCGGCGACCTGTTCATCCAGAAGGCCCCCGCCTCCACCATCGGCGATCTCGCGGAGGCCGTGCAGGAGGTCTTCGGCCGCGGGGGCCCCCGGGTGATCGGCCCCCGCCACGGCGAGAAGCTCTTCGAGACCCTCATGACCCGCGAGGAGCGCCTGAGGTCCGAGGACATGGGCGGCTACTACCGCGTGGCCTGCGACTCGCGCGACCTCAACTACGACAAGTTCGTCGTCGACGGCGAGGTGGAGACCCAGGCCGACGAGTCCTACACCTCCCACAACACCGAGAGGCTCGACGTGGAGGGCACCATCGCCAAGATCAAGACCGCCGAGTACGTGCAGCTGGCCCTCGAGGGCCGCGAGCACGAGGCGGTGCAGTAGGGTGCGCGTACTTGTCACCGGTGCCAGGGGCTTCGTGGGGAGGAACCTCTGCTGCGCGCTGAAGAACATTAGGGACGGCAAGGACCGCCGAGCCAAATACCAGCCGCTCCTTCCCCTCGAGGTCATGGAGTACGACATCGACTCGATGCCCGCCGAGCTCGATGACTACTGCTCCCGCGCCGACTTCGTGTTCAACCTGGCCGGCGTCAACCGCCCCGAGGACCGGTCCGAGTTCATGGAGGGCAACTTCGGGTTCGCCTCCACGCTGCTGGGCACCCTGGAGCGCCACGGCAACAGGTGCCCCGTCATGCTCTCCAGCTCCGCGCAGGCGAGCCTGTCCGGCCGCTTCGAGGGCTCCGTATACGGCGAGTCGAAGCTCGCGGGGGAGGGCCTGTTCCGCGAGTACTCGGAGCGCACCGGCGCCCCGGTGCTCATCTACCGCTTCCCCAACCTCTACGGCAAGTGGTGCCGCCCGCGCTACAACTCCGCCGTCGCCACCTTCTGCGACGCCATCGCCAACGGCCGCCCCTACACCGTCAACGACCCGTCGGTCGAGCTGGAGCTCCTCTACATCGACGACCTCGTCGACGAGATGCTGGGCGCGCTGCTGGGCGAGGAGCACCGCTGCGGTTACGAGGGGCTGGAGCGCGTCGAGGGCGACGGGTTCTGTTACGTCCCTAAGACCGACGTGAAGACGCTGGGGGAGATCGTCTACCTGCTGGACAGCTTCCGAGACAGCCGCGAGACGCTCTCGGTGCCCGACCTTTCGGAGGGCTCCTTCTCCAAGAAGCTCTGGAGCACGTTCCTGTCCTACTACGAGCCGGGCAACTTCGCCTATAGCCTCAGGCCCAACGTGGACGCGCGCGGCTCGTTCACCGAGTTCCTGCGCACGCCGGAGCGCGGCCAGGTCTCCATCAACGTGAGCAAGCCCGGAATCACCAAGGGCAACCACTGGCACATGAGCAAGTGGGAGAGGTTCCTGGTGGTCTCCGGCTCCGCCTCCATCAAGCTGAGGAAGGTGGGGGAGGACGCCGAGGGCAACCCGTTCCCCGTCGACGAGTACGTCGTCTCCGGCTCCGACATGCGAGCCGTGGAGATGATCCCCGGCTACACGCACTCCATAACCAACCTGTCCGACACCGAGGACCTCGTGACGGTCATGTGGGCCAACGAGCCCTTCGACCCCGAGAACCCCGACACCTACTACGAGGAAGTCTAGAGGTTTTGACCAGATACGCTCACATTAATAGCGTTCCAAATGGATCCACTGGGCGCATTATGATGAAGGAGCATCTTGCTCTTATTGATCAAGGGCACGAATCGCTTGCTTGCTGGGGAAGAAGAACGCCAGCAAACACTGCCAGTGAATACTGTTTTGGGTCATCTGCTAATTTTTTACTCGACGTTGGGCTTACTCTCCTTGACGGTAAGATAGGTTTTCATTCAACGAGGCAAACCGACGCGTTGATTCATCGTCTTGATGAGTTCGGTCCTGATGTGGTTCACTTGCATAACCTTCATGGCTACTATTTGAATATTGATAAACTATTTAAATGGTTGATGAGGTCTGATTGTCGCGTTGTATGGACTTTGCGCGACTGTTGGGCTTTTACCGGCCATTGCCCTTATTTCACCTATTCTTGCTGCAATCAATGGAAAAACGGTTGTGGTGCCAAGAGGTGCCCTCAACTCATGGGGTATCCTCCAACTATTAATTCTGCATCATGCAAATGGAGTTACGAGGCCAAACGTTCGATTTTCACTTCGTTGCCTTCTAATCGAATGACTATCATTACCCCTTCAAAATGGCTGGCTGGACTGGTTGCTTCTAGCTATTTATCAAAGTATCCGATTGAGGTTGTGCATAATACGATTGATCTCAACGTTTTCAAGCCACAATCAAATAGTGAAGTTTTTAGCGTTAAAGAGAAATACGGCCTCGATTCAAGAAAAATTATTTTAGGAGTTGCCTCTCCATGGTCCAAGCGTAAGGGTCTTTCTGACTTTTATGCCCTTGCGGACAAGCTTGACTGCTCCAAGTATTCCATTGTGTTGGTTGGATTGAGTGCCAAACAGATGAGAAAACTACCTCCAGGGGTAGTTGGTATTCCACGAACCGACTCTCAGATAGAGTTGGCCTCACTTTATAGTTCTGCCTCCGTTCTATTCAATCCAACATACGAGGATAACTACCCTACGGTCAATCTTGAAGCTGAGGCTTGTGGGCTGCCAGTCGTTTGTTACGATGTCGGCGGATGCTCTGAGACTTTGCATAGGAACGATTCGAAACTTGTTGAGTGTGGTGATGTGCAGGCCGCCTCACTACTGTTGGCAAAATATTAGTCTCTGTTTTAAGGAAACCTATGAATTCCAATATTTGTTTTAAAGACGACGGCCGCCTTAAGCTGCTGATCATCGTGGGCACCCGCCCCGAGGTCATCCGCCTGTCCGAGGTTATCAAGAAGTGCCGACGTCACTTCGACTGCCTGCTGGCGCACACCGGGCAGAACTACGACTACACCTTGAACGGCATCTTCTTCCGCGACCTGTCGCTGGACGACCCCGACGTCTACCTGGACGCCGTGGGCGCCGACTTGGGC
The DNA here is from genome assembly GCA_019414605.1 of Collinsella sp. Taxonomy (GTDB): domain Bacteria; phylum Actinomycetota; class Coriobacteriia; order Coriobacteriales; family Coriobacteriaceae; genus Collinsella. Next base: position 839 of record DXLS01000039.1, on the reverse strand, counting down.
GAGACGGTGGGCAACATCATCGCCGCGAGCTACAAGCTGATGGTTGAGGTCCAGCCCGACGCGCTGCTGATCCTGGGCGACACCAACAGCTGCCTGTCCGCCATCGCGGCAAAGCGCCTGCACATCCCCATCTTCCACATGGAGGCGGGCAACCGCTGCAAGGACGAGTGCCTGCCCGAGGAGACAAACCGCCGCATCGTCGATGTTATCTCCGACGTCAACCTGGCATACTCCGAGCACGCCCGCCGCTACCTGAAGGACACCGGCTGCGCCCCGGAGCGCACCTACGTCACCGGCTCGCCCATGGCCGAGGTCCTGCGCGCCAACCTGGACAAGATCGAGGCGAGCGACGTCCTGACCGAGCTCGGACTTGAGCCCAAGCGCTACATGCTGCTGTCCGCCCACCGCGAGGAGAACATCGACACCGAGGCCAACTTCACGAGCCTGTTCACCGCGATCAACGCGCTGGCCGAGAAGTACGACATGCCGATCCTGTACTCCTGCCACCCGCGCTCCCGCAAGCGCCTGGAGGCCACGGGCTTCGAGCTCGACCCGCGCGTGCGCATGCACGAGCCCATGGGCTTCCACGACTACAACTGCCTGCAGATGAACGCCTTCGCGGTGGTGTCCGACTCCGGCACCCTGCCCGAGGAGTCGAGCTTCTTCGCTAGCGTCGGCCGCCCGTTCCCGGCGGTGTGCATCCGCACCTCCACCGAGCGCCCCGAGGCGCTTGACAAGGCCTGCTTCACGCTGGCAGGCATCAGCGAGCGCGGCCTGCTGCAGGCCGTCCACACCGCCGTCGAGCTCGACGCGGAGGGGTCGCTGCCCGAGGCGCCCGT
>DXLS01000038.1:0-53145 GCA_019414605.1 Collinsella sp. | reverse complement strand
GGTTGGGGCCGCTGCGGGTACCGAAGCCGGTGCCGGTGCGGGAATTTGGTCGCAAGCAGAGGTGGGCACGGATTCGATGACGGGTGCGGGCTCCGGCGTCGTTTTCGGCTTGATCGTGGAATCTGCAGGCTTCACGGCGGCGGGCGCGCCTGCAGCTGCAGTTTCAATCTCAACCTGCGTCGCGTTCTCGTTCTCGACGCTCGGCTTTGCCTCGATGGGCGTGGATGCCATGGTGGTGATGCCGGCGTTGGCGTTCTCGGGGTCATAGACGACCGTGAGCGAGATGGCGGGCTGCGGCGTCTCGGGCCTCGGCGCCGACTCGGTAGCGCCTTGATCGGCGGCCTCGTCGGACTGATCGTCCTCGGCCTCGTTGCCAAAGACATCGCCGTTTTGGAACGCAGGCGTCTCGGGTTGGTTAGCGGCTTCTTCGGTTGTCGACTTGGGAGCCTCGTTGAGCTCCGCAGTGGCTTCCTGCTCGGATATGACTTCGGGATCGGTCGTGGCGGCGGTTTCGGCTTCGGCTTCTGCTGTTACCTCAATAGTGACTTCGAGCTCGGGCTCGGGCTCAGGCGCAGCTTCAACTACGGGTTCGGGACGCTTAACGTGCTTGGGACGCACGGCCTTGAGGTCCTTCTCGCCGCGCTTTTTCTTTTTGTAGGACTGCTTGGCGCCCTTGGCGGCCTTGGGCTTGTCCTCGCCTTTGGCAAGGGCGGCATCCCAGGTCTCGTTGGCAATGACGGTGGCATACAGGCGACCGCCCTTAAAGACAGTCAGCTTGATGCAGTCATCGAGCTCCTCGAGCAGCTCGCGCGTGGACTCGAAGCCCAGGTCATAAGCGGCCATGTCGCCGGCGGCGAGCGTCTCCTCGACCTGCGTCATAAACGTTTGCTTGCCGCACCCAATCGCATCGCGCAGCAGACGATATAGATAGATGTGGTTGCCCAGCGATAGCGTGGGCTTAACTATTGTCTTGCTCATGGCAAATCTCCTCTTTACACACCAAAGCATCTTACCATCGCACGGGGCGTGCCACCTCGGCGCCCAAGGCAAACGGGCGCGACCGTTGCCGGTTCGCGCCCGTTATACAGGTCGGTTATCTATGAGAGGCAAACGTGCTTAGTTGCCCGACGCCGTGCCTTGGCTCGAGCTGTCAGATGCCGTGCCGGACGCGGTTCCGCTCGAGCTGTTAGTGCTGCTGTTGTCGGTAGATCCCGTGCCCGATGTATTGTCGCTTGTCTGGTCGCCCGTGCTCGGCTGCGAGCTGTCAGTCGTTTGGCTTGAGTCGGTCGTGCCGGATTGCGTGCCGCTGTTGTTCACGGAAGAATCGACGCCCTGCGATTGATCGGGGGTGTTCGAGGACGAGTCGGTGGATGCGGAGGTGCCCTGCGAGTCGTCCTGCTGGCTTTGCGATTGACCAGTGCTATCCGCGACGTGCTCGGTCGTGCGCGATGACAGAATCGGTTCGGGGCGCTCGCCCAGACCCTCACCGGCGGTGGTGATAAGGATGGCGCCGGCACAGGCAATGACCGCGACGATGGCGATGGCGATCGAGAAGACGATGACCTTCTTTTGCGTCTGGCTGCGCTCTGCCGCCGCCTTGGCGCGCAAGCTGTCGGGGGCAACGCGCGCCGTGGTCGCGCGCCCCGCAATCTGGCGCATCTCCTGAGTAGTCGCGGCGCCGCCCAGGTGCTCCTCGGCATTAAATTCAACGGGCTCATAGGCGCCGGCGGGGTAGTCGAGGTCGGCGTGCGTACCTTTGAGGGCTTTGGCGCTGGCAGAGATAAAGTGGCGGTAGACCTGCGAGGACACAACGGTGATGACCGAGCTCACGGCGGCACCGATCACCGATCCGGCGATACCGATCTTGGAAGCAAGCGCGACGCTTGTGGCGGCTGCTGCGGCGCCGGCGATGATCTGGGGAATGGAAATGTCATCGAACAGGCCCTTTTTGGGCGCGATGGCCATGGTCTGTCCGATGGAATGGTTTTCGTGAACGCCGTTGTTGAGCGCGGCCGGTGTCATGACGCGCGTGCGCGGCGCGTCGGTGTACTTGGTTGTCATACGGGGCCCTCCCGGTGTAAATCTGCTTCGTTTCATGTAGCCATCAGGGTACCCACCAGATGTGAATCGTACGTGACATTTAACAGATATCATCAACTCATCAATTGCTCACCAAGTTGGTGGGATGCGGTTACACCCGGCGGTTGAACTACAATAGGGCTTGCTAATTGTTGTGAATGGCGTCTACGCACGGGAGCATTCTTATGAATCTTCACCTTTCTCAGTCTGATGGCTTTTTGCGTGTGGCGGCGGCGTCGCCGCGGATTCGCGTGGCCGATGTCGAGGGCAATGCCGAGGTTGCGCTGGCGGCTGTTCGCGAGGCTACCGAGCGCGGCGTCCGCGTGCTGGTGCTGCCCGAGCTTAACCTGACCGGCTATACCGCGGCTGATCTGTTCCATAACCGTACATTGCTGCATGCCTGCGAGACCGCACTGGCACATATTCTCGATGAAACCCGCGAGCTGCCGATTGTCTTTACCATCGGTCTTCCCGTTGCAGTTGCCGAGAATATCTACAACTGCGCCGCCGTGTGCTGCGCGGGCGAGCTTTTGGGTCTTACGGCCAAGAAGTATCTGCCCAACTATGGCGAGTTCTACGAGCGCCGCTGGTTTGCTCCGGCGCCCGCAGATCCTGTGTGGGTCGAGTTTGCCGGTCAGGGTCCGGTTCCGCTGGGTTCGGGGCTTGTCTACCGCTGCTGTGATGAAGGTGCCGAGGACATGGTGCTGGGCGTTGAGGTCTGCGAGGACCTGTGGGTGCCGGCGCCCCCTTCGACCGAGATGGCGCTTGCCGGTGCGACGGTGATCCTCAACCCGTCGGCCTCGGACGAGATTATCGGTAAGGCAGACTATCGCCGCAGCCTCATCTCCAATCAGAGTGCGCGCCTGTACTGTGCCTATGCCTATGCAGATGCGAGCGAGGGCGAGTCCACGACCGACATGGTCTTTGCGGGCGAGAACCTCGTCTACGAAAACGGATCTAAGCTCGCCGCCACGAAGCTCCTCACCTGCGATATGGCCGTCGCCGACGTTGACCTTGACCGCCTGGTTGCCGAGCGTCGCCGCTCGACGACGTGGACGCGCGCGGACGATGCGCCGGAGGCCACGACCATCGAGTTTTCGTTTGAGGGCGTGCTGGTTGAAGAACCTGTCCTGCGCGATGCGCTCGACATCGGCCGTGTCTTCCCCCGCGCGCCCTTTGTGCCGGCCGACCATGGCGACCTGGCCGAGCGTTGCGAGACCATCCTCGACCTGCAGACCGCCGGCCTCAAGACGCGCCTTGCCCACACGGGCACCAAAGCTGCGGTCATCGGTCTTTCGGGTGGCTTGGACTCCACGCTGGCACTGCTTGTGACCGTGCGTGCCTTCGATGCGCTGGGGCTGCCGCGCACGGGTATCACGGCGGTCTCCATGCCAGGTTTTGGCACGACGCATCGCACCAAGTCGAATGCCGAGTCGCTCGCCCGCGACCTGGGCGTGGGCTTCCGTGAGGTTTCGATTCACGCGGCCGTGGAACAGCACTTTATGGATATTGAACACGACCCGGCAGTTCAGGATGTGACCTACGAGAACAGCCAGGCGCGCGAGCGTACGCAGATTCTGATGGACCTGGCCAACCAGGCTGGCGGCTTTGTCATCGGCACCGGCGACCTGTCGGAGCTGGCGCTCGGCTGGGCTACCTATAACGGCGACCACATGAGCATGTACGCCGTCAACGCGAGCGTGCCCAAGACGCTTGTGCGCCATCTGGTGCGCTATGCGGCTGATGTCTTTGGCGGGCGTATCGCCGAGGTCTTGCTCGACATTCTCGATACGCCGGTGTCCCCCGAGCTTCTGCCGCCCACGGGCGACGGCGAGATTGCACAGAAGACTGAGGATTTGGTGGGTCCGTACGAGTTGCACGACTACTTCCTCTACTACCTGCTGCGTTTTGGCTTTGAGCCGGGCAAGATCTACCGCATGGCGCTCAAGAGTTTCGAGGGTGTCTACGACGCCAAGATCGTCCACACGTGGCTGCGCACGTTCTATCGTCGCTTCTTTGCCCAGCAGTTTAAGCGCAGCTGCCTGCCCGATGGTCCCAAGGTGGGCTCGGTGACGCTCAGCCCGCGCGGCGATTGGCGTATGCCGAGTGACGCTAGCTCGCGTCTGTGGCTTGCGCTGATCGACGCGCTCAATCAAGTTGACTAAGGTTGGCTAAATTGAACCAATACGGGGGTTGCAAGCGTTACACTTTTGCAATCTGATGGCCCGTATCGCGCGGCGCTCTTGTCGGAGCGCCGCGTTTTTCATATCGAAAGGTGGCACCATGCAGGCATCGCAGCGTCTCGACCGCTTTGGCGCGGAGGTCTTCGCCTCGCTCAACAACAAGCTTCTCGCGCTGGAGGCTCAGGGCAAGACCATTTACAACATGAGCGTGGGCACGCCCGACTTTAAGCCGTACGACCACGTGGTCGAGGCGCTCACGCAGGCAGCCCAAGATCCCGAGATGTGGAAGTATGCCCTGCGCGACCTGCCCGAACTCAAGCAAGCCGTGTGCGATTACTATGAGCGCCGCTTTGGCGTTTCGGGCATTACGCCGTCTATGGTGCAGTCGTGCAACGGCACACAGGAGGGCGTGGGCCATTTGGGCCTGGCCCTGCTCGATCCGGGCGACACTATTTTGGTTCCCGATCCGTGCTACCCGGTCTTTGAGGCGGGTGCCAAGATCGCCGATGCCAAGCTCGAGTACTATCCGCTGGTTGCCGAGCACAATTACCTGCCCTATGTGGCGGGCATCGATCCCGAAGTGGCCGACCGCGCCAAGTATATGATCGTGTCGCTGCCCGCCAACCCGGTGGGCTCGGTGGGCACGCCCGAGATCTACGAGGAGATCATCGCTTTTGCCCGCGAGCACGACCTGCTCATCGTCCATGACAACGCGTACTCCGACATCGTGTTCGACGGCGAGCCGGGCGGCAGCTTCTTGCAGTATCCCGGTGCGCTCGAGGTGGGCGTTGAGTTCTTCTCGCTCTCCAAGTCGTTTAACGTCACCGGTGCTCGCATCGGCTTTTTGGTCGGCCGCGAGGACGTGGTCTCTGCCTTTGCCAAGCTACGCAGCCAGATCGACTTCGGTATGTTCTTCCCGATCCAGAAGGCTGCTATCGCCTGCCTGAACGGTCCGCGTGATGAGGTCGAGGCGCAGCGTTTGAAGTACCAGGAGCGTCGCGATGCCCTGTGCGACGGTCTTGAGGGCCTGGGCTGGGAGCGTCCCAACGCGCATGGCTCCATGTTTGTGTGGGCCAAGCTTCCCGGTGGTCGCACCGATTCCATGACGTTTTGCGAGGAGCTCATGGAGAAGGCCGGTGTTGTGGTGACGCCGGGCGCGAGCTTTGGTCCTTCGGGCGAGGGACATGTGCGTATGGCGCTGGTTTTGCCGCCCGACCAGATCGCTTTGGCTGTCGAGGCCATCCGCGAAGCGGACCTGTATTAGAAAGCTATTTCGGCTCGTCAATAGCTCGAAACCGATTTCGTGCAGTTATTTTACGAATTCTGCAAATAATTTCGGCAAACGGTCGATATTTGGCTGCGAATAGGAGCATAATCAAAGTCCCGATTGGATGTATTGGGATTACGGCAAGCCGCTCGGGTCGTTCCCGGGCGGCTTGTTTGTGGAGAGAGATGGGAGTTTCTAATGGTTAACGAGAAGAAGGTCGCTATTGTCGGCTGCGGTTTCGTCGGTTCGTCTTCGGCGTTCGCGCTGATGCAGAGTGGTCTGTTCTCCGAGATGGTTCTCATCGACGTGGACAAGAACCGCGCTGAGGGTGAGGCTCTGGATATTGCGCACGGCATGACGTTTGCCGAGCCGATGAAGATCTACGCTGGCGATTATTCCGATGTCGCCGACGCCGCCATGATCGTCGTCACCGCTGGCGCTGCCCAGAAGCCCGGCGAGACCCGCCTGGACCTGGTCAACAAGAACGTTAACATCTTTAAGTCCATTATCCCCGAGATTAAGAAGTCCGGCTTCGACGGCATTCTGCTCATCGTCTCCAACCCGGTCGACGTTCTGACCTACGCCGCCATCAAGATGTCCGGCCTGCCCGAGGGCCATGTCATCGGCTCCGGTACCGTGCTCGACACCGGCCGTCTGCAGCAGATGCTCGGCGCTCACGTCGAGGTTGACCCGCGCGACGTTCAGGCTTATGTCATGGGTGAGCACGGCGACTCCGAGTTTGTCGCTTGGTCCAGCGCCCAGGTTGCCGGCGTGCCGCTGAACACCTTCTGCGAGCTTCACGGTCATCTGGAGCATGAGGCTGCCGAGAAGCGCATCGCCGAGGACGTCAAGAACTCCGCCTACACCATCATCGAGAAGAAGCACGCCACCTACTACGGCGTCGCCATGGCCGTTAAGCGCATCTGCACTGCCGTCATGCGCGATGAGCAGACCGTTCTGCCCGTTTCCTCGCTCATGGTGGGCGAGTATGGCCTGTCCGATCTTGCCATCTCCATGCCGACGGTCGTTGGCCGCGACGGCGTCGTCTGCCGCGTCCCCGTGCCGCTGAACGATGGCGAGCAGCATGAGCTCACCGCCTCTGCAAAGGCCCTCAAGGACATCATCGACAGCGTCGACTTCTCCTGCTAAATGCGGCTCGTTTGAGCAACAGGCTACAATGAAGGCGCCCGGATCCATGTGACCCGGGCGCCTTTTTGGTGCAAGGTAACCTGACCCCAATGCACCATAGTTGATGGGAGGGCCATGTCGGATTCGCCTAATTTTTTAACCTATGCCCAGACGGCGTTTGATCCGTTTGAGGAGAGGCCGTTCTGCGCGGTGGATAGCCTCGTCTTTGCGTGGTTGTCCTATTTGCGTTTGCCGGGTGATATGGCGGAGCTGACGAACTGGCAGGGCCTAGACGTACGCGAGCTGCTGCGTGCCGAGTGCTACCGGGACATGATTGACGACTTGTGGGATCCAGAGGGGAGCAGGGCCTTGTTGGAGGCCGTGGCAGCAAGCCCTCGCTACCGTGGCGTGCACGTTTGCGGCTATCGTGCCGTGAGCGATGTGGTGGCGACAGAGCAGTTTGCAGCCATGGCGTTCCGGTTTCCGGCGGGGTTTAGCTATCTTTCCTTCCGGGGGACCGACAGCACGATTGTGGGCTGGAAAGAGGACTTTAACATGGCGTTCCGGTGTCCTGTGCCGGCCCAGGAATCCGCGGCGCGTTATGTGGACGAGGCGGCGGATGCGATTGACGGGCCGCTCTTGTGCGGAGGCCATTCCAAGGGCGGAAATCTGGCTGTGTATGGTGCAGCGATGTGCTCAAGCGGTGCTCGTAACCGGATTGAGCGGGTCTTCTCCCACGATGGCCCTGGCTTTGTCGAGGAGTTTCTGAACGGAGACGCCTTTGCGAGCCTTTCTGGTCGTATCGATAAAACCCTGCCCCAGTCTTCGATCTTCGGCATGATGTTCGAGACGCAAGAGGACTACGCTATCGTCGAAAGCACCGAGTTTAGCCTGCTGCAACACAATCCCTTTAGCTGGGTGGTCGACGGCTGCGATTTTGTGTATTGCGAACGCCTGTCTGCTGGCGCGCGATATGTTGATGGCTCTATTCGCGAGATGCTGCTTGCAGTGTCACCTGGCGAGCGCGAGCGTTTTGTAGAAGCGTTGTTCTCCGTGTTTGAGGCTACGGGCGCCGAACGTTTTGCGGATATCGCCGGGAACATGCGCGAGAACCTGCCTGTGATGCTCCGGGCCGCCCAAGGCTTTGACAAGGATACGCGCCATTTTGTTTCGCAGACCATCGCGGCAATCCTTAGATGTGCATTGCTGCCCAAACGCCCTCAGATCGACATGTCCGCTGCCGGTAAGAGTCTGGCAGAACAACTCGAGGCCTGGCAGTCCGAGCTCCTGCGTTAACCATTGGTGCAGAGAAACCTGGCCCCAATGCAGCAATCTTCGATGCGCTTGGGGCGGGCTCGACCGCTATACTGGTTCGTGCCGAAATCGATCTAGAACGGAATGCCGTATATGAAAATCAATCACGCGATTCTGCATATCCTGGACTTTGACTCTGCCGTTAACGTTATGAGCCAGCGCGAGCTCGATATCGAAAGCCGTACTGTGCGCAATTTCGTAACCACGCATCTGCGCCGTGCACGCACCTCGGCCGACAATAAACGCGCCACGTTTGCCGAGAACTCTGCGTTTGGCGGCGAGCTCAAGGGCTATTTCTTTGGCGAGCGCGAGTTCGTGGACCTGTCGCAGCAGATTGCGGAGTTTATCTCTTCCGAGCTCACCAAAGCCGAGAAAGCCGAGTCCACCGACGTGCTCGTGGCCGATTTTGACGACGATGAGGATGCCCGCTGGTTTGCCGTGATGCTGCTGGGCTCCAAGCAGGCTTTTATGCACGAAGTGGGCCGCGAGGAGGGGGAGGTGCGCAACGACATCGCGCGCCACTACGCCATCCTGCCGAACCCCTCGCAAAAGGTGCCGAGCTATGCCATCGTGCGCGCAAGCACCATGGAGATCGGCTACGTGGACAAGAAGCGCAAGATTGCCGGCGAGGATCGCATGCTCATTCCCGACGGCCTGCTGCAATGCGACACGGGCGTTTCGGGTAAGGAGGTCATCGACACGGTGACTCGCGTGGTCGAGGAGGTCGCTGAAGAGCACGGCGCCAACACGGCCGTAGCGCTCGCCAAGGTCAAAGCCGCCGTTGCCGAGAAGGTTGAAGACGACGAGGAGCTGCCGCCTTGGGATATCGTCGATGAGGTCTTTGAGGACGAGCCGGTTATCAAGGAGAGCGTGCGTGCGGCGCTGACCGAGGAGAAGGTGCCCGAGCGCGTGCCCGTGGAGCGCAAGCAGGTCGAACGCGCGGCCGTGCGCAATCACAAGATTCGTACCGACACGGGCATCGAGATCAGCTTCCCGGCCGAGATGGGTTCGAATTCCGAGTACATCGAGTTCGTCAACGAGCCCAACGGCCTCATCTCCATCGAGCTCAAGAATATCGGGTCAATTGAGAATCGATAAACTGCGCTTGAACTTCAGACAAAGCAAAGGCCGAAACCCTTCGGGACTTCGGCCTTTTTGCTTGGAGCTGAATTGAGTTGCAGACTGAGCATAAGTCAGCGAAAACGCCCCTAGGCGAGCAAGGTGACGTGAAAGAGGAGGGAAGCGTACTTCGGTACGCGACCGACGATTGAACGTCAGATTGCCGCTTAGGGGCGTTTGCAGCGTCGAGAGATCCGTCGTTCGTTAGAACGACGGAACCAAAGGTGCAGCGTCGACTAGTTACGCGGTTTGGTAAAACCGCGTAACCCTAGAGTTGGCGTAAGCCCTCTTCGAGACCGGTCTTGCTGTCGGTCTTCTCGTCGCGCATCTTGATGACGCGGGCGGGGACACCGGCCACGACGGCACCGGCGGGGACGTCCTCGACGCACACGGCGCCGGCGGCAACGACAGCGCCCTTGCCTACGTGCACGCCCTCCAGGACCACGGCATTGGCGCCGATCATAACGTCGTCCTCGATGATGACGGGCGTGGCACTGGCGGGCTCCACGACGCCTGCCAGCACGGTGCCGGCGCCGATGTGGCAGTTCTTGCCCACGGTGGCGCGGCCGCCCAGCACAGCGCCCATGTCGATCATGGAGCCTTCGCCAATGACGGAGCCGATGTTGATGATGGCGCCCATCATGATGACGGCGCGATCGCCAATCTCGACACGGTCGCGGATGATCGCGCCCGGCTCGATGCGGGCGTTGATACCCTTGAGGTCGAGCATGGGCACGGCGGAGTTGCGGCAGTCGTTCTCTACGTCGTAGTAGTCGATGGAGTCGGCGTTGGCGTCGAGGATTGCCTTGAGCCCATCCCAGTCACCAAAGACGGTCTTGCCACGACGACCGCCGTAGACGTGCGCATTGCCCCACTGGACCTTCATGCCCGGCTTTTCGCGCACGTACAGTTTGACGGGCGTTTTCTTGGGCGCGGTTGCGATGTAGTTGATAATCTCCTGTGCATCCATCTCGGCTGCATTACTCATTTGCTGTCTCTCCTTTGAGTGGATCCGGTTGATACCTGGTTAGGCAAACATGACCTGGTCGAACGTATAGAAGCCAGGCTCGCGGGTGACGAGCTTCTGCGCGGCTGCCAGGGCGCCGTTGACGAAGATCTGACGGCTCGTGGCGCGGTGCGCGAGCGTGACCTCCTCGTCCTGGCCGAAAAAGCTTACCTCGTGCACGCCGGCGACGGTGCCGCCGCGCAGCGAGTGCATGCCGATCTCCTTGGGGTCGCGCGCGCCGCACATGCCCTCGCGGCCATAGACGGGGTGGTAGCCTGCCTCGGGCTCGGCTTCGACGACGGCGTCGAGCAACAACTTGGCAGTGCCGCTGGGGGCGTCGACCTTTTGATTATGGTGCGTCTCGACGATTTCGCAGTCAAAGCCGGGCAGCTCGCGCGTGGCCTGGGCAACCAGATGGCGCAGGGCGGCGATACCGATAGAGTAGTTGCCCGAGTGCATAACACGGGCGTTCTGACCCAGCTCGCGCAGGCGATCCACCTGCTCGGGCGTATAGCCCGTGGTGCCGGAAACGAGTGCGGCACCCGTGCGCTCGACATAGGCGACAACGGCATCGAAGGTCACGACGTTCGAGAAGTCGATGATTACATCGGCGGCCGGTGCGCTCTCGAGCTCGGACAAGTCGAAGCCGATCTGGGCGACGATGTCAAAAACGGGCTCTCCAGCGGTGTTGACAATGCCCTCGGCGGTGGTGCGGATGAGCGAGCCCATGCGGCCCGTTCCCATAATGACGGTCTTAATCAAGCAGACCAGCTCCTTTCAGAGCATCGGTAAGTGCGGAGCGCGTGTCGTTGGCCATGGGGCACAGCGGCATGCGGTAGTTTGCCTCGATCATACCCATCTGGGCGAGTGCTTCCTTGACGGGGATGGGGTTGACCTCGCTAAAGAGGGCATTGATGAGCGGCTGGCCGGCAATCTGGATATCGCGGGCGCGCTCCACGTCGCCGTCCAGATAGGCGCGGCACATGTCGTGCACGAGCTGCGGCTGAACGTCGGCCCACACGCTGATGGTGCCCGAAGCGCCCAGGCTCATGAGCGGCACGGTGAGGGCGTCCTCGCCCGAGTACATGCGGAAGTCGTCGGACAGCAGGTGGGCGATCTTGGCCGCGTAGGCGACGTTGCCCGAGGCTTCCTTAATACCCATGATGTTGGGATGTGCGGCCAGGCGCTCTACGTTGCGCTCGCTGATGCCGCAGCCGCAACGGCCGGGGATGTTGTACAGGATGCAGGGGATGTCCACGGCATCGGCGACGGTCTTAAAGTGCTGGTAGATGCCCTCTTCGTTGGACTTGTTGTAGTAGGGGGTAATGAGCAGCAGGCCGTCGGCGCCCAGGCCCTGGTAGGTGAGCGACTTGGTGAGCATGGTCTGCGTGGAGTTGGAGCCCGAGCCGGCGATGACGGGGATGCGTCCTGCAACTTGCTTGACCACTGCGGCGACAACGGAGTTGTCCTCGTCGTCGGTCATCGTGGCGCTCTCGCCGGTGGTGCCCAGGGTGAGGATGGCGTCGGTGCCGTTTTGCAGGTGGAAATCGATAAGGCGCTCGAGTGCGTCAAAGTCGACGCTGCCGTCCTTTTTAAACGGCGTAACAAGGGCGACGATTGAGCCCTCGAGATTGCGGATGTCCATGTTCTTCTCCTTCGCGTCCGCGATCTGGATGCGTTTGTTCCATTGAGCGGCGACTATCAGGCGCTCGTCTTGGGCGCGACGGCGAGCACTTTCGGCGCGCGACTTGGCCAGCAGTTCTCGGCCGCTCGGCAGCACGTCGAGTGTGGCAAAGTAATCGCCCGGGCGCTCGGCGCGGCGGATGAGGTCGGCCGAGCCATCGGGGCGCAGCAGCACCTCGGCGGAGCGCAGCCGTCCGTTGTAGTTGTAGCCCATGGAGTAGCCATGCGCGCCGGTATCGTGGATCACGAGCACATCGCCCATGTCGATCTGCGGTAGCTCGCGGTCGATGGCGAACTTGTCGTTGTTCTCGCACAGATTGCCCGTAATGTCGTACGTGTTTGTGACAGGCGCCGCGGTCTTGTCGGCGCCACCCGGCTGACCCATTACCGTAATGTGGTGGTAGGCGCCGTACATGGCAGGACGGATCAGATCGACGGCGCTTGCGTCGACACCGATATAGTCCTTGTAGATCTGCTTTTCGTGGATAGCCTTGGTGACCAGGCAGCCGTAGGGCCCCATCATAAAGCGGCCCATCTCGGTGCAGATGGCCACATCGCCCATACCGGCGGGAACCAGGATTTCGTCGTAGGCCGCGTGCACCCCCTCGCCGATGGCGTGAATGTCGTTGGCCTGCTGCTCGGGCAGATAGGGGATGCCGACGCCGCCGGACAGATTGATGAAGGCGACATGTGCACCGGTCTCGCGCTCCAGGCGCACGGCAAGCTCAAAGAGGATGCGCGCGAGCTTGGGGTAGTAGTCGTTGGTGACGGTGTTGCTGGCAAGGAAGGCATGGATGCCAAAATTCTCGGCGCCCTTGGCCTTGAGCATGCGGAAAGCCTCAAAGAGCTGCTCGGTGGTCATGCCGTATTTGGAGTCGCCGGGGTTATCCATGATGCCGTTGGAGAGCTGGAACAGGCCGCCTGGATTAAAGCGGCAGCTGACCGTTTTGGGGATGGGCCCCGCAACACGCTCAAAGAACTCGATGTGGCTGATGTCGTCAAAGTTGACGATGGCACCCAGCTTGTTGGCGAGCTCAAAGTCGGCAGCCGGCGTGTCGTTGGAAGAGAACATGATGTCGTGTCCCGTGATGCCCAGCGAGCGGGCGATCATGAGCTCGGTATAGCTCGAGCAATCGCAGCCGCAGCCGTATTCGTTGAGAATGGAGATGAGCGCCGGGTTGGGGTTGGCCTTGACGGCAAAGTATTCCTTAAAGCCCGGGTTCCATGCAAAGGCGTCGCGCACTTCTTGCATGTTGCGGCGGATGCCCGCCTCGTCGTATAGATGAAACGGCGTGGGGAACTGCTCGACGATATGCTCGAGTGTCTCCTTGTCCACAAACGGCTGCTTGGCCGCATATGCCTCGTTGGGGGTCAATGCCATGTCCCGTAAACCTCGCTATCCAGACGGCGCCATCTGCGCATCGAATCCGCATAGCGTGGACCCAATGTCCGGATAGCGCTCCCGCATTGCTGCAGACAGTCCTGTGGGTGTTTCCCACAGGCCCACCAGGTTGTTCGTGCCCGAAAAACCCAGTTCGGCGGGTTTCGCCTCCCCACGGGGTCAAAGCCTGCCGGCTCGCCCGCGGCTCTTCGTGCCCGCGCCTCTATCAAGTGGTAAAGACCCTATCACGTTGCACTTTACCAAACAAGAGTATTCGTATATAACGTTTAAAAAATGCAGCAATATGCTGGAAACATGTGTGCCACAATCCTGTATCACAATAAGTTGCAACAGATGTGCCTCACGAAGGGATTCTCTATGACCGAGCTACAAGAACTCCGTCGCTATCGCCGCGATCTCCATCGCATTCCGGAGCTCGATTTCGATCTTCCGCAGACTATCGCCTATATCGAGGGCGTGTTGGCGCCGCTCGCTTGCGAGGTGACCCATCCGTGTCCCAGCTGCGTCTGCGCTTTCTTCGACGCTGGCGTTGGTGCCGCGCGTGCCACGGCGATTCGCGCCGATATGGATGCGCTGCCCATCGCGGAGGCGACGGGAGCGGCCTTTGCCTCGATCCATCCCGGCAAGATGCACGCTTGCGGACATGACGGACACATGGCCATGGCACTTGCCGCCGCGACGTATGTCGACCGTACGATTCGCGAGCAGCCGGGCGCCATGAGGCGCAACGTTCTCTTTGTGTTCCAGCCGGCCGAGGAAACGACCGGTGGTGCCAAGACGGTATGCGAGAGCGGTGTGTTCGAGCGCTATGGGGCTGACCGCATTTTTGGCTTCCATGTGTGGCCCGATCTGCCTGCCGGCACGTTGGCGAGTTGTTCCGGTCCGCTGCTGGCGCGTTCGAGTGAGACACACATTCATATTCACGGGACGAGCATCCATATCGCTAAGACCTATGGCGTTCCGGTCGAGGAGTCGCACGATGCGGCGCTGGCTGCTGCCAAGTTCTTGGTTGCCGAGCGTGAACTGATGGACGAGCTGGGCACTGACGAGCCCTGTATCGGCAAGTTTGGTCTGCTGCAGGCCGGTACGGTTTGCAATGCGGTGGCGGGGGAGGCCCATGTTGCCGGCAGTCTGCGTGTGTTTACGGACGACATGTTCGACCGTGCACGCGAGGGTGTGCGCCGCGTGCTTGATGAGGCATGCGCTGCAACGGGCTGCACATATGACCTCGATTTTGCCGAGGGCTATCCGCCGGTCGACAACGACCCCGAGCTATTTGCCAATGTCGCGCCTGCCTTGCCCGAGCTACAGCTCGTAGATGAGCCTTTGCTGATTGCCGAGGACTTCGCCTTCTATCAGCGCCATCTGCCGGGCGTGTTCTTCTTGCTGGGCACGGGCGTGCCGGAGGCGCAAGAAAACCCGATCGACGCAGACGGCTGCCCAGCCTATGCGATGAGCGCCCTTCACACTGATACCATGCTCTTTGACGAGGAAATCCTGCTCAAGGGTCTCGATGTCTACAAACGATTGCTTGACTTGGAGTGACGATGGAACGACGTCGACAGTCTGCCGTGTATAGTCCTGGTGGGTGCGGGTGCGGCTTGCTGCTGCTCCCGGTTATTGCTGTGAGCATTGGCGTGATGTTTGCGCTTGCCGGGCTGGCCGCAGCGGCGCTCGTGCTGTTGATTGTGGCTATTGGCGTGACGATTTGGCTCTGCCGCAATCGCGAGCAACGCCGTGCCGACGGTAAAACCAATGTTGGATGGACCATCTTTTTGGTTATTGCCTATCTGCTGAGCATCAGTTACTTGGCGTTCTTTATCCTGCTGCTCATCAGCACCTTTACTGGGGAATCCGTCACGGTAGGGTAGGCTTCGATAAGCTTCTTGAGGATGAACCGAAAAGGGGCCGGATGGGCACTTTGCCCATCCGACCCCTTTTCGCACGGTAGTTAATTCGGTCTCCTACTTTGCTGCCTCGCGGCGAGCGACCTCGTCGATCAAGATAGCATCGCCGTGCTTGGCGGCGGCAATGCTCGCGGCCATAATCATGCCCATTGCCGTGATGTAGGCGAAGAGCATCGACGGTGCCACGTCCATAACGATGCCGGAGAGAATCGGCGTCGCCACCTGAGCCGCCATGCTCACGGTGTAGTAGTAACCGGAGTAGCGGCCCACGCTTTGGGAGCTGCAACACTCCAGAATCATCGTGTACACGCACAGGTCCACGCCGCCCAGCGCGACGCCCATCAACAAAAAGACCCCGTACAACACGGGCGAGAAACCGGGTGCCAGCCAAAGAAGCGCGGGGCACAAAACCATGATGACGGCGGTGCCCAGGGCGACCTTTTTGCGGCCGATTTTGAGCGAAAGGTTTGCCAGGGGTGCGTAGCTTAGCAGCGCGCCTGCAATCGTCACGATATTGATGATGGCATAGGAACCGCCCTCCATGCCATAGAACAAATCGGCATAACGGCTGATATTGGTGGTCATGGCGTTATAGCTCATGTAGTAGAAAAACGTTGCGGCGAGCAGCATGATGATGGAGCGACGCACGTCGGTGTCTGCAACGCGTTCCTTACCGCCGGCCTCGGGGGAGTCGTCTTTGTCAATCTGATCCTCGTCGATGCCCATTGACAGCGATTTCTCGCGCATCTTTTC
The DNA here is from genome assembly GCA_019414605.1 of Collinsella sp. GTDB lineage: Bacteria > Actinomycetota > Coriobacteriia > Coriobacteriales > Coriobacteriaceae > Collinsella. Next base: position 37,304 of record DXLS01000038.1, on the reverse strand, counting down.
GACGAGGGCGGGCTCACGGACAAAGATGCCGTAGACAACGGCTGACACGAGGATAAAGGCGGCCTGCAAGATAAAGAGCGGAAGATAATCAGGTTTGTCGGCCTTGGGAACCATGACCGAGATGGCGACGAGCATAAGACCCGTTCCCGCATAGCCGACGATCTTTTCGATTGAGTCCGCCTTGGTTCGAAGTGGGCGAGGCGTAATATCTGCCACAATGGCAACCGTCATGGTGCGGTAGGCGCATATTGCCAAAAGCGTGAGGATAATCGCGCCAATGAGCAGAGGTAGGCTGCCCATGTTGTTGGCGATCGCGATGAGCGGGACGGAGAGCATTGCCACCGCGGAGCCGCCCAAGATAAAGGGCGTTCGACGCCCGAGTTTGCTTGCGCAGCGGTCCGAGAAGATGCCAAAGAGCGGAAGCAGGAACAGGCCAAAGACATTATCGATGGCCATGATCGCGCCGGTGAGCGAGTTGGATAGGCCAAAGGTCCCTGTGAGCATCTTGGGAACGATGCCGTCGTAGACCTGCCAAAAGCTGATCATGCCCATAAAGGGTAGGGAGGCGAGGGCGACGGCCTTGGTGTCGAGCCGGGCCGCCCGCTTAAGATTTGGTTGGGTCATGCTGGTTCTCCTGGTCGGTAAAAGCGGGGAGGGGTGCTATCGGCCCCCGTTCTACAGTTGTTCAAGGTTGGCGAGAAACGCCACATAGAATTCGATGCCGCGCTTGTAGACGTCGACGCCGATGCGTTCGTTGGCGGCATGGATGAGCTTGCGCGCCTCGCCCGAGTAGATAAAGCCGCAGAAGCGGTAGACGCGATCGCAGATCTCGTTGAACTCGCGCGAGTCGGTACAGGAGTTCTGCACGTAGGGAGCAAAGCCGGCCTCGGGATAGACACCCGACACGCAGCGATGGATGTAGTTGAAGGCGGCATCGTCTTCGTAAGGCGAGATGGGCGCGGGCTCGGTGTAGGGAATCGCCTCGTTGATTTCGACGGTGACATGGTCGGGGCTTACGCCCGAGGCGCGGCACTGCTGGGCGGCGAGCTTGCGGGCGCGCTCAACGGCATCGGCGATGGTCTCGAACGGAGCGATGCGCACGTTGAAGTTGGCGCGAGCAACTGGTGGCAGCACATTGTGCGCGTTGGAGCCTTCGAGCTGCGTGAGCGCATAGGTTGTGCGCAGCATGGCCGAGGTCTCGGGGCTGGCGGCCATGATCTTGGTAACCGCGGGGCGCGTGAGCCACAGGTTGCCAAAGATTGCCTGATACGTCGCGCTGCTACGGGCACCCAGCTCGGTCAGTGTGGCCTCGACGGCGGGCGTGAGCTGCGGCTTGCCGGGGTTGGCCGAGATAGTCTCGCATACACGGCAGAGAAGACGGCAGGCATCGTTTGCCGCAGGCGTAGAGGCATGGCCGCCGTCGGCGCGCGCCGTGACGGTAAGGTCGACGTGGCCCTTCTCGGACACGCCTACCATGGCAACGGGTTCGGTGACGCCGAGCGGGGCGTCGGTTGCCACGGCGCCACCCTCATCGAGCACCATGTAGGGATGGATGTTATGCTCGCGAAGCCACTGCACTGCATGGGTTGCAGTAGGTGCGGCGATTTCCTCGCCATCGCTCGAGAAGAACCAGACATCGCGCGGGGGAACGAAGCCCTGGGCAATCAAATGCTCGGCGGCCTCGAAGAAAGCCGAGGCGATGCACTTGGTGTCGAGTGATCCGCGGGCCCAGATCTCGCCGTCGAAGATCTCGGCTCCAAAGGGATCGTGCTTCCAGTCTTGGCCCTCGACGGGCACGACGTCCTGATGCGCCATCATGACGATGGGGTCCAAGGCGGAATCGGCGCCAGGCCAACGCAGGAGCATGCCAAAGTCGTCGACGCGTGTGAGCTCGGCGATTTTAAAGAAATGCGGGTAAAGTCGCTGAAGCGTGGGAATCCACTGGCTGAAGGGCTCATCGTCGCGCTCGGCGATGTTCTCACGCGAAACGGTGGGGATGCGCAGCAATTCGCAAAAGCGCTCGACGGCTGCCTCGTCTGCCTTGTAGGTGCCTGCATCAAGAGGCGCGCCCTGTGCGACCGATACCGATGCTCCCATGGTGGGACTCCTTTCGTGTTGTATATCGAATACGTCAAGATTATCGCCCGCACCGCGCGTGGGAAATGGCGAAACACGTTGTTCATCTGCGGGCGGCGGGTCGGATAGCCTTAGCCGACGATGACCGTGCCGTCTTCGGTCACGGTGATGGCGTCTCCCGTCGACACAGCATCGAGAAACTCATCGCCCAGGTTGTCAATGGTGGGCATGGGGGTGGCGGTCCATACACCCGAGAGGATCGCGCCAGCGGCGGCAAGGCTGTCAATGGGTTTGGAAAACAGCAGGCATGCGGGTTGGCGCCCCATTTTGGTGGCGCAGAAGAGCACCATGCCGCCTGTGGTGGAGCCGATAGTCTGCGGAAGACACAAGGCACATCCCGCCAAAGGTTTGCCGTACAAGTCGGGATTGTTTTGGTCGGAACACGTGGCCTTTTTGTCGCCAAACATCAGTGCCTTCTGAAACGATGCGAGTGTGTTGAGTCCTCCGTGAGAGACAAGTGCCTTGGCGTGGGCAGTTCCGGGGACAACGACGCGGCCGTGAAAGATTTTTTCCATGAGGAGTCGCCTTCCTATTTGATTGGTTTTCCGGTGGTGACGTAGGCGAGCACCTCGTCGTCGGTGTAGTAGCGCGATGCCGAGTACGTACGCAACTTGTTGGAGTTGGTGATGATGGGCATGCTGCCGCACAGCGGGTTGTTGGTGTACATAAGCGGGCAGATGCTCGAGACGACGGCACCGGTAGTCGAGAGGCGTCTGTATGCCGCAGTCTTGCGGAAGGCGTCTGCCACGGATGGGGCGGCGGTCAGTACGGTGGGTACTTGCACGCGGCACTTGCCGGAGGCGCTCAGCCCATCGCAGATGGCGTCTGCCCAATGGGCGAGTTGTGCAGACGAGAGGTGGGGGCAGCCGATGAAGGCAAGCTTGGGGCGCGCGCCCGGGTTCTTCCACATAACGGGGTAGCTCGAGCGGATGCGTTCCAGCTCGGCGTCGTCAATGCGATAGATTTGGGCGTCTGGTGCTATGAGGTGTTCGCCTTGTTCGACGGCCTCGGGCGTGATGCCGTCCACGTGGTAGAGCCCGACAGCGCCGTTCGATGCGCTGGCGGCGCCCATGTCCTTAAGGTAGTCCTGCGTGCCGGGTGTGAGTTCGCGGCCAAGCCAGCGGTCGAGGCCTTTAATGTAAGGGACGTCTTCCATCACCTTCATGCCAATGGCGCTGCCAAGCACTTGCGCTTCGGGCTTGCGCTTACAGTCGACTTCGATGATCCAGGTCGCCTTGCGGCCCTCATCGGTGAGCAGGCCGAATTCCGGGACAAAGCCGGCAATTGAGCCGAACATCTCGATGATGCCGGAGTTGCGATTGCAGCGAGCGCCCAGCACGGAGTTGGCAAAGACCACGGCGCTGCTTTCTGCCCAGCTTAGGATGTCGCCACGCCGAGGTCGATTGCCAACCTCGGGCTGGTAGCAGGTGCAGGTGAAAGCATCGTTGTCCAATAGACCCATGCTGCGCAGCTGTGCCTCATAATCGTCTTGTTTGGAATACATTATCTTGAACAGCAGCTTTTGCAGCGGGTTGGCCGGGACGGCGGGGTCGAGGGGCCTCGGGTCGACCGAGAATGACTGACCGGACAGGGCGCCGTCTTTCAGCAGCTCATCCATAAGGTCATAGACTGGACCGAGCATGGAGAGGCCAAAACTTGTGACAAGATGACCGTTTGCGCCGGTCACGGGAACCATATGCTCGGCGCCAAAGCATTCGCCGTACATAACGAGGGTCTTGACCACTTTGGCCATGGCGGGGCCCTTGGCGCCGTCGAGCAGGGCTTGTTGTTGGGAGGTCAGGTTCATCTGTGAGCCCATCCTTTCGTGTTAGATATTGGTGCCGAGTCGGTATGCCGCACGGACCGCTTCGAGCACACGGCCGGGCGCAAACCCATCGCCGATGTTATGCAGCTCGTCAGCGGCGTGCGTCTGCTGCAGTTTGTAGAACAGCGCGTCGTCGGGGTGTCCGCCGCAGGCAATGATTACCAAGTCGCAGGTTAGCTCGAGTGACTTCCAGTCGTTGCCGATTTTGGGTGCAAGCGGGTTTTCGACGTTCTCGGGCAAGACCGGTGACCACGAGACGTAGGGGTCGGGAACGTTTTTGTGGCAGTTGCGACTCAAGTGGAGACGCGCACACCTCGATGGGGCTCCAGACTCGCGTTTGCCGCCGACTTCCGCGCGCTCGACGCGTGTCATATTGAGGAGCCGCACATTGCGTCCCCTGAGCGTATGGAGTAGGTGGCCGCGATTTGCCGTGCAGGCGCCCTGCATCATGTGAGGCAGCATTTCAATTACGCTGACCTGTGGTATGCCGTGTTCGACGGTGAGCCATTGGGCAACCTCGCAGCCCACGGCCCCTCCGCCAATGATGGCGACGGTTTTGGCGTTGCCAAGCAGCGCGGGTTGGCGCAGTAGCTGCGTTGCCTGCACGGCATGGCCCGATGCTGCAAGCTCCGTAAGGCCGAGGATGGGCGGTATCGCATTAGAAGTGCCTGTTGCACACACGATTGCGTCGAAGCCTGCTTTTGCAAGATCTTCGGCGCGTGCTGCCCGTCCAAGCTCGAGTGTCAGGTTCCCGTTGGGTTTTTCTGTCTGCTCGCGCACCTGTCGAACAAGATAGGAGCGGTAATTATCGAGGTCGAACTTGATCCGGGCGGTGCTGGCGGAGAGGAGTTTTCCTCCAAGTTCATCTTCGGCGTCGATGAGCTTTACGTCGTGGCCACGACGCGCGGCGATTAGCGCACAGACCATCCCGGCGGGTCCGGCTCCTATCACCGCTATGCGTTTGGGTTCTATGGCGGGAGCGGGTGTCTGGGGCATGAGGTATTCAAAGCTGCAGCGTGGATTGACGGCACACTGCGGATGGCCCCCTTCGACAAACTCGTTGAGGCATCCTTCCTGGCATCCGATGCAGGGGCGAATATCTGCCACGCGACCGGCGTACGCCTTGTTGGGCCACTCGGGATCCGCAAGCAGCGGGCGTCCGAGCATGATCATATCGGCGTCGCCATTGCGAAGGGCGCGTTCGGCAATGTCGGGGTAGCCCAACTTACCCACCGCGACAACGGGTATGGGAAGGCCGGCATTGGAGCGGATATTGTCGGCGGCAAAGCGCTCCCGAACGGCGCGCGCTACGGGAACGAAGCAGCCTGCGGGCATGCTCGCAGGCGGGTGGGGCATCCACCAGTTGTCATAGCAACCAAGGTCGACGTCAAAGATGTCTACTCCCGCCGCCACGAGCTCTTCCATATAACCCAGGGTCTGTTCGACTGTGCGGCCGCCGCGCATGCGTCCCAGATAGGTCGAATTCATGACCTGCTCGTCATAGGTTTCCTCGAGTGCAAGCGAAAGGTCGATGCGGTACATGATGGGGTAGTCGGGCCCAACGCGGCGACGGATTTCTTTGATCATATCGAGGCCAAATTGACGCCAATCGGCATAACGTCCGAGCTTGCGATGGTTAAAGGCGGGGTTTCCGAGCTGCTCGATAAGATAACCCTCGTGCCCGTGCAAATAGACGCCATCGATGCCCATGGCATGAGCATCGGCCGCCGCTTGGCCGATATTGTTTACGATACGGCGCAGCTTTTGATCCGAGAGGCGCATGCATGGAATGGCGGGGATGTAGTAGTTAGGCAAGAAACTCGCCGAGACCGGAAACTTTTTTTGCGTGATGAGGCATTGCGGGTTGCCCACGCGGCCGAGTCCGGCCGTAAGCTGGACAAAAATGCGCGATCCGAAGGCATGGACACCTTGGGCAAGGTCGCGCCAGCCTGCCATAACGGTTCGGCTTCGATCGATGCGCGGGAAATAGGTGAGCTTGTCCAGCTCGGTGACCGTGGTATCGATGCCGTGGCTTACCGGTACGAGTCCTGTTGTGATGAGGCCGCAGCCGCCTTTGGCGCGGGCGAAAAAGTACTGCAGCATCATGTCGCTGGGACGACCAGTTTCCTCGCACATGTCGATATTGCCCATCGGTGCCATGACAATGCGGTTTTTGACGGTGAGCTTGTTAATTTTGATGGGAGAGAAGAGCTTGTCAAAAGGATAGAGCTCTTGTGTCATGCGGGACGATCCGCAACCGGAATTTTTGGCGGGCCAGCTGTCGAATGAGTCGACGAGTTGCTGCACCAGTACGTCTTTTCCCAATGAGGTTCCTTTCAGATGTTGACAAGGTAACAAAGCAGTTTACGTCTAAATGTTTAATAGTCAACAACAAAGGAGTGAGTTCGGTGAAGGAAAAAAGACTCAATGAGTGCCAGATGGCAAGCTGTGCTGCGACATTAGCTCCCAGCTAATGAATTTGAGCTCGCTGCCTCCTACGATGTGCTGTGTGCCGGCACGGTAGCCGGATCGTAGGAAGGATGCATAATGGCAAAAGAGGGAAAGAAGCCGATCGGCAAGATCGTTTTGGGTGTCATCGTGGTGCTCGTTGTTGCCGGCGTTGTAGGCTCTATGGGTGGTAACTCGTCCGATTCGTCAACGGGTGAAGCAGCAAAGCCTGCCGAACAGACCCAGCAAGTCGAGGAGCAAAAAGAGGCACAAGAACCCTATACGGTTTCGGATGAGGCCGGGGATACGTCTAATCAGTTCGCGTATAAGATCACTGGCACGTTGACCAATAATACGGATAAAGAGCAAAGCTACATTCAGATTGAGTATGTTCTGTATGACGCAGACGGCAATCAGGTGGGAACGGCTCTTGCGAACACCAACCATCTCAAGGCGGGCGGCACCTGGAAGTTCGAAGCGATGAGCACGGTATCTCCCGACCAGGTTGCCAGCTGGGAACGTTCTGACGTGAGCGGTTTTTAACTAGAATTAAAAACATGGTTACTATGCGAGCTGGGGGTGAGGCCATATGCCCGATAAGAAGCTAACCGAAGAGTTGCTCAACGAGCTGCTTGATGCCCCGAGTATCGAGGGCTATATCAAAGAGCACGACTTTACCGCCCCGTCGCTTTCGGAGTATCTGAAACAGCTTTTGGAAGAAAAGGGGCTGGAGCGTTCGCGCGTGGTGCGTATGGCCGACCTCAACGAGACGTTTGGCTATCAGATCTTTACCGGTGCGCGGCATCCGAGCCGCAATAAGGTGCTGCAGATTGCCTTTGCCATGGCGCTGACGCTCAAGGAGACCAACCGAGCCTTGACGGCGGCGGGCGCCAATGTCCTCAACTGCAAGGACCGCCGTGACGCCATCATCATTTTCTGTATCGATCGCGGCTGCAGCCTGCAAAAGGTGAACGAGGAGCTGTATCGCTTTGGTGAGGAGACGGTGAGCTAACGGTTGGCTGCCGGCGGAAGCGCCGTTCACGATATTTAGAACGTGCAGGGCACGGGCGTCATGGGGCGTCCGTGCCCTGCGTTATTATGGACGCTATGGATACTCAGAGCCCAACATATTCCGATGATGAGCTGACCGCTGCGCTCGCCGGACACCTGGCGTCACTTGAGCGTGATGACAGTTATCGCGTAGACCGTGTGCTCAAGCACTCCGACGTCGAGACGACCGAGCTCGTGTACTTTGAGGGCTCCGGCGGAGGATCTCTTGGCCCCTTTGTTCGCAAGCGCATCGACGCGTCGGCCCAGATTGGCGGGGCGTATGAACGCCTGTTTGCGGCCCAGCGTGCCGGGCGACGTTACGAGCACTTGCCTCGGATTGTCGATTGCCGCCGCGCGGGCGATGAGCTCTGCGTGGTCATGGAATACATCGAAGGCGAAACGCTCGGGGCCCTGGTGGGGCGTTTGGGTGCGACGCCCGATTATGCTTGTGAGCTGTTTGGCGCCCTTTGTGATGCAGTTGCGGAGCTCCATGCCGGCTTTGCGTCGGCGGGGGAGATGGCCGCTCCGGTGATCCATCGCGACCTAAAGCCCTCGAATATCATCGTGTCGGGCGCAAACTATACGCCCGATACAGGCATGACGTTTTCATCGCTGGTGATTATCGATTTGGGAATCGCTCGCGTGTGGCGCGAGGGAGCCGATGCCGATACCGTTAAGTTTGGCACGCGTCCCTATGCGCCGCCCGAGCAGTATGGTTTTGGCCAGACGAGCGTGCGCAGCGATGTCTATGCGCTCGGTGCCCTACTGTTCTTTTGTCTGACGGGGGCCGATCCCAAGCCAGGTCGGAACATACGCGAGCAATGCGAGGCACGTGACGTCCCCGCCTCGCTTGCCGATGTTATTTGCATGGCGATGGCGCTCGATCCGGACAAGCGCTTTGCAAGCGCGAAGGCGCTAGGGCACGCTGCACGCGCATCGTATGCGTCGTCCGCGCCGAATGCTGCTTCCTTTCAAGAGCCTCCGGAGCGGCGAGCCGTGTGCCCTGCGCCCGTGCTCCCCACGGATCAGTCTCAGGGTGGATTGCCGTTGGTGCCTGAGCGCCCGAATTTACTCTCCCGCATTCCCGACACCGTTGGGCGCATTTGGAACGCATTCGTCTATCTTTCGCTACTTGTTTTCTTTGCCGGAAGCCATTTTGCCGTTTTTCATCCTACGGGCGCCAACCAAAACTACCCGATGTGGTTTCTCGCGATTGAGTATTTTATCTTCGTCGACGGTCTCGTAGTGCTCATCCATTTTGTGATGCTCGACAAACGCCGCCTTCGCCGGCGGTTTGAGCTACTCGATAGATACCGCGGTAAAAAGCTTGCAAAGCTCTGGCTCAAGGCTATGGGTGTGCTCTTGTTGGCAATGATTATCATTGTTGCCATTGCAAACGCGACTGGCGTCGTCGATACCTCCGTCGCGTAAAAGAAAAAGGGCCCCAATTGGGGCCCTTTGACGTTGATCTTAGATGCGGTTCATCTGGGTTGCAACCTTGTTGTACCAGTCCTGCCACGTGGGCGGGCAGTACTTTTTGGCGGCTGCCGGGGTAAGCGTGGAGCCATAGTTGGCGCCCAGGTAGGCAACGTGGGCAGAGACGCCCTCGCTCCAGCTACCAAAGCTCCGCCAGCCGCCGCCGCGGGCGCTCCAGCCCCAGGCGTTATAGGAGCCGGCACAATAGAGGCCCTTGCTGCTCTCGATGCAGGCGATGGCGGGAGACCAGCGAGGGTCAACACCGGTGTTCCAGGCTGCCACGGCAAAGTTGTAACCCTGGCCTGCCATGGGGGAGCCGGCGAGGTAGTTGTCGATGCGACTCGTCCACTCGTTGATAAACGAGTCGTAATCGGAGTTGCCGGTATTGGAGTTGTTCACCGTGGTGTCGATAGTGGTGTTGGCGTTATTGGCCTGGCTGTTGGAGTTGTTGCCGCTCACGCCCTCGCCCGAGAGCTTCTCGGCGGCAGCGGCCTTGTCGGCCTCGAGCTTGGCCAGCTCGGCGGCATTCTCCTGCTCGGCCTTTGCCTGGGCTTCGCTGCGAAGCTGCTGGGCCTGTGCCAGTGCGTCCTCGGCGGTTTTCTGCTCGGTCTCGAGTTGGGACTTGGCCTGCTCGAGCTCGGTCTTGTTCTGCTCGAGTTCGGTCTGCATCTTGTTGAGCTCTTCGATCTCGTCGACGCTCGAGCTCGTGATCTGGTTGGTGTACTTGCAGGTGGTGATGAACTCGCCCAGGCTCTGCGCGTTGACCAGGAAGCTCACGATGGGGTTGGTGCCCTTCTGGTACTTATACAGATCGCGCATGGCGGAGCTCGCCTTGGCCTGTTGATCGGGAAGTTCGGCTTCGATCTTCTCGATGCTTGCCTCGTTAGTGTCGATTTGCTTCTGCAGATCCTCGAGCTTGGTGCGGGCTTCGTTGTAGGCACTCGTGGCGGTTTCGATTTTCTGCTGGGCAGCGGAAAGCTGATCCTGCGTTGCCTGCGAGGCGGCATAGGCTGCGACGGGGGAGAGCATCGGCGCGGCCGTCAGTGTAACGGCAAGCGCGGCGCTCGTGATGATACGAGCCGGCTTCGACGCGATGAGCGCTGCGGTGCGATGGTTCGAATGCTGCATCCAGTCCCTCTGCAATCAATCGTAGGTTATAGTTCGAAAGGTATTCTACTACTGCTTTCGACCTCAACTTGAACCTTAAAGGTTCTAAAGGGTCAAGTTGAACTTGAGGTTTTGGTCTTGACCTGCAGTTATAGTGAATTGTTAAGAAACCATAGAGTTCAACTTTAACGTTACGGAACCCTGCGGGCTCGATCATAAGCGCCTGCTTGCCATAGATATGGTGGAACTTTGGGAAGCGGCAGTTTGGCACGCTAGAATAAACCAGTTGCATAAAGACCGCCCATCGTACGGGCAGTTGATGATAGGAAGTTTCCATGGCATTGCAGTTTACAGAGCGCGAGTTTATACCCGTGCTGCTCGGCGGCGATATCAACGCCTATTCGGTGGCGCGCGCCTTCTACGAGGAGTATCAGGTCAAGAGCCTGGTCTTTGGCAAGTATCAGACGGGTCCTGCATACCGCAGCCAGATTATCGACTATACGCCCAATGTGGATATCGACACTATGCCGGTCATGATCGAGACCGTCAACGGCATTGCACAGGCCAATCCCGATAAGAAGATTATCCTCATGGGCTGCGGCGATAACTACGTCGCGCTTGCCGCACAGGCTCAGGATGCCGGCCAGCTTGCCTCCAACGTCATCGCGCCCTATGCGCCCTACAGTATGCTCGAGCAGTGCCAGAAGAAGGAGATCTTCTACGAGCTGTGCGAGAAGCACGGTGTACCCTATCCGCACACGTTTACCTTTACCATGGCGATGCTCAACGCCCAGGGCGAGGCTTCCGCCGAGGTGCTCGACCAGATCGACTTTCCCTTCCCGATGATTCTGAAGCCCTCTGACGGCATCATGTGGTGGGAGCACGAGTTCGAGGGCCAGAAGAAGGCCTACGAGATTGCCGATCGCGCCGAGCTGGAGCAGGTCATTCGCGATGTGTACGCCAGTGGCTACACCGATGACCTCATCTTGCAGGACCGCGTGCCCGGCAACGACGAGTACATGCGCGTGCTTACCAGTTATTCCGACCGCAACGGCAAGGTTCGCATGATGTGCCTGGGTCACGTGCTGCTCGAGGAGCATCAGCCCCATGGTGTCGGCAACCACGCCTGCATCATCACCGAGCCCAACGACGAGCTCATGGGTGGCGTGCGCAAGCTGCTTGAGGACCTTAAGTTCACGGGCTTCTCCAACTTCGACGTCAAGTACGACCAACGCGATGGTTCGTTTAAGTTCTTCGACTTCAACACGCGTCAGGGCCGCAGTAACTACTACGTCACCAACAGCGGCTTTAACGTTGCTAAATACGTGGTGGATGAGTACGTCTATAACCGTCCGTTTGAGCCGGAATTTGTGACGGCGCAGGACGAGGCGCTGTGGATGGTTGTCCCCATGGGCGTCGTTGACAAGTATGTCAAGGACCCCGAGCTGCGTGCGAAGGCGCATCGTCTGGCCAAGGAGGGCAAGGCTGCCGATCCTTCGTTTATGAAGGGCGATTTTGTCTTTAACCGCTGGTTGCGCATGTGGCACACCAAGCTGCGTCACTTTAAGCTGTTCAAGACGTATTACAAGTAGATGAGCGCGGCGCCCGCCCGGTTTGCATCGGACGGGCGCGGGCATGATACGAGCAATTGCATGGGCGTCACCAAGGAGGCGGCGATGGAAAAGCTGGGAGTTATCGGCGGCATGGGCGCTGAGGCCACGTCGTATTACTACGACCAGGTCGTGCGTCATACGGCTGCTGCCTATGATCAGGAGCATATCGACATGGTGGTGCTTTCCAAGTCGACCATGCCCGACCGTACGCTGGCCATCAAGACCGGCGAGCATGCCGAGCTGCTGGCGACCATGAAGGAGTGCGCACAGGCGCTCGAGACACTGGGCTGCGCGCACATTGCCATTCCCTGCAACACATCGCACTACTTCTACGACCAGATTCAGTCGTTTACCAAGGTGCCGATTATCCACATGCCGCGTGAGTCGGTGCGCTATGCCCTGGCGGGCGCGGTGATGGGGGAGTGCGAGTTCGATCCCAACCTGAGCATGCCGTCCGAGCCGGTGCGCAAGATCGGCATCATGGGCACTGACGGCACCGTGGGTGCAGGCGTCTATGGGCGCGAGTGCGAGGCCGCGGGCGTCGAGGTCGTCTATCCCAGCGAGAAGCGCCAGGCCGACGTGATGTCGCTGATTTATGATGACGTGAAGGCCGGACGCGAGCCCGATATGGACAAGTTTGACCGCGTGATGTGGGAGTTCGCCCGCAGCGGCTGCGACCGCGTCATTCTGGCCTGCACCGAGCTCTCGGTGCTGCAAAAGTACCGGGAGATGCCCGAGATTACCCTTGACGCCATGGACGTCCTGGTGCGCGAATCCATCATCCGCAGCGGCGCCCCCTACCGCCTGTAGCCCTCGACCTGCCAAAAAAGGGACAGGTTTATTTTGGTAGGTTTTATCTGGGAAAACAGTAAGGCCTCGGCTCGTTTGATGCGAGCCGGGGCCTTTTGCATTTGTCGGTTGCCGGGGGCGATGGGTTAAAACAGGAAGCCGAGGACGATGAGGGCAATGCTGACAATAAGTATGGCAATGTCCAGGCCCTTGATGGGGTAGCGCTTGTACGAGCTCGCGCGCGTGCGCAGGTAGAAGCCGCGCTGCTCGGCTGCCAGGGCCGTGGCATCGGTTTTACCCACGCTCGAGATCAGTAGCGGCACGCACAGCGGCAGCATGAGCTTGAGCTTCTTGATGGGGTTCTTGGTGTCATACTCGATGCCGCGTGCGGTCTGCGCCTCCATGATGGCGTTCATCTCCTGGCCAAACACTGGCACAAAGCGCAGCGCCGTGGTAAAGGTGAAGGCGTAACGATACGGAACGTGCAGCACCTCGACGCAGGCGTTGGCAAGGTCGTTGAGCTTGGTCACCATGAGCATCAGAATAAGCGGTAGCGCCACGCCCAGCAGACGCAGACAGGCCTTTGTTCCGGTGATGAGGCCTTCATCGGTGACAAAGCTCCACACCACGTTGCCATCGCGCATAAAAGCCAGCTGCAGCACCAGCATGATGAGCGCGAGTGGAATCAGTAGCTTGAGCAGAGCGAGCAGGCGGTCGACGACGCCGGCGTAGGCTCCCAGCGCGAGCGTGAGTGCCAGAAAGCCCAGCAGTGCCACATAGGTGTCGGACAAGAAAATGCCGATGATGATGGTGGCGGCGAGGCCCAGTTTGATGACGGGGTTCAGGCGGTGTAGCAGCGTGTCGCCCGGCATGTAGTCGATGACGTTAACCACGGCGGACCATCTCCTCGGTAATGCGAACGATATCAGTGACCTCACTCACCTGCGTAAAGGCGGGCGAGACGGTGGATGCCAGACGGCGCGAGAGTTCGATGACCTGGGGCGGCTCAACGTAGGCACGCTGCATGAGTTCGATGTTCGAGAACAGCTCGTGCGTGCGGCCGCGGTCGAGGATGCGACCGTTGGCCATCACCACGATGCGTTCGGCAAAGTCGGAAACGACTTCCATGTCGTGACAGACCATGATGACGGCGCAACCGCGCTCTGCCATGGTGCGCACCGTTTCCATCACGGTCATGCACTCGCGGTAGTCCAGGCCGCTCGTGGGCTCGTCGAGCACCACGATCTTGGGCTCGATCACCACAACGGAGGCGAGCGCCACCATCTGGCGTTGGCCGCGCGACAGTGAGAACGGTGCCTCGTCGGCGGGCAGACCAAAGCGGTCGATGACCAGCTGGGCGCGACGCAGGGCTTCGGCGCGGTCGATGCCGGCAAGTTCTAGACCAAAGGCGACCTCGTCGAGCACGGTGTCTTTGCAGATTTGGCGGTCGGGGTTCTGGAAAAGCGTTGCCACTTCGTGTGCGATGCGGCTCGTGGGAACCGATGCCGTGTCCAAGCCCGTAACGCGTACGCTGCCCGATGCGGGCTTGAGCAAACCCGTGAGCAGTTTGGTGAGCGTGGTTTTGCCGGCTCCGTTTTGGCCGACAATGCCCACGAGCTCGCCGGGGTAGAGCGTCAAGTTGAGGTCGTGGACGGCGGCGCCTCCATGGGGGTAAGAAAACTCGACATGGTCAAAGGTGAGCACCGGCTCGGCGTCTTTCGCATGCGGGCGCAGCGACGGCGCGTGCGGGGAGCCTGCGGGCGCCTGGGTATCGCTTGTCGCACGGTCGGGGTCGACGATTTCCGTGATCAGGCGTTCTGCCTCGTCGACATCCAGACAGGGCGTGCCGCTTACCAAGCCATCGGCCTCGAGACTGTTGAAGATGCGCGTGACGCGCGGACAATCGACGCCGATGGTGCGAAGCTCGTCGGTGCGTGCGAAGACCTCGTGCGGCTCACCTTGCAGCGCGATCTGGCCGTGATCGAGCACCAACACACGGTTGCAGTACTCCGAAAGTAAAGCGACCTTTTGCTCAACGACGACGATGGTGATGCCGAGCGCGCGGTTTGCCTCGCGCAGCGTCTCGAAGATCAAGGTGGAACTGGCGGGATCGAGCGCTGCGGTTGGCTCATCGAGCACTAAGACGCGCGGACGCATGGCGAGGATGGCGGCGATAGCTACCTTTTGCTTTTGGCCGCCCGAGAGGGTGGCGATCTCGCGGTCGCGCAGGTCGCTGATACCGACGGTCTTAAGCGTCTCGCTCACGCGCTGCTCGATCTGATCGTGCGGAACGCCAAAGTTCTCGAGGCCAAAGAGCATTTCGTCCTCAACGACCGAAGCGACCATCTGCGTATCGATGTCCTGCAGTACGCTACCGACGACCTGCGATACGTCGGTGAGCGAGACCTCGCAGGTGTCGTGGCCGTCAACTAACACGGAGCCATAAAAGGTGCCGGTGTAGTGGTGAGGCACGGCGCCCGACAGACAGGCGGCAAGTGTGGACTTACCGGCGCCCGAGGGCCCGATGATGCCGATGAAATCTCCCTTGTTCACGCTGAGCGAAACGTGGCTGAGCGCCTGCTCGGTTTGCGTGCCATAGGAGAACGAGACATCGTCGACGTTGATGATCGTTTCCATGGGTACCTTTCATAGTCATTGGGGACGTTCTTGCATGTCCAGTCGTTTATAAGAACGTCCTCAAGAGCTCGTTGTTTGGGACAGTCTTTGGCGGTGAAGCACGGAGACGGCTTTACGAGGTGCCCCAGGTTGGCGCGAAAGAGGAACGAAGCGTACTTGGGTACGCGAGCGACGAATGAACGCCAAGATGGGGTGGCTCGCAAAGCCGAACAGGTTAGTTGAGCTTAAGGGCCTTCTGGATGGGCATGTAGAGGGCGCCGACCAGAATGGCGTTAAACACGGCGGTCATGGCGACGACGGGCAGCATGGCTGCGGCGAGCTCGCCCACCACGCCGAGCATGGCCATCTTGATGACCATGAAGATAACGCCGGAGACAAAGGTGGTCACGAATGTTGCGACGATGGCGACGACGGGCTTAACCTGGCCGTCCTTGGCGGCGGCGTTGACAATGACGGCCATGAGCATGGCGGCGATACCCTCGGCGGCAAAATCGACAAACGGCGAGGTGGTAGTGATCTGGATCACGGCCGCTGAGATGAGGCCAATGACGAGCGCTTGGCCAATGTTGGGACGAACGACCAGGATGGTGAGGCAGAAGGCCGAGATGATGAACTCGGGACTGATCATACCGCCCGAGATGCCCGAGATTGCCTTGCCGACGGTGAAGTTGAGGATGAAGCCTGCGGCAAGCAGAATGGCGAGCAGGACAAGGGCGTGGATATCGAGTTTGCCGCGGTCGGCGGTCTGGACGGTGCGGGGCTGGGCTGTGGCGGTGGTGTTCTGAGACATGGTAAAAGTCCTTTCAAAAAGGGGAGTGTAAGAGAAAAACGGAGGCGCGTGATGCGAATGCGATCGGGCTCGAGATAGAAAAAGGCCCCCGGTCGAAACCGGAGGCCTTCCAATCACCTAGAGCGCAAAAACAGGCGTGAGGGACTCACTGTCGACCGATCGTATTCGCATCACGCCACCACCAGTTGTTGAGGGACTTCATTGTGTTCATCATCTTGGTGGCTCCTTTCGTGATGCCTTGGCGCGGTTGCACCTCGTTGCTGTTGCGCTGCACTATAGCACAGCGAAGTGTGTGCGGGGAAATCTTTTTTTGAAAAGATTTCGGCGGCGTTTCCTGCCGGTCAAAAGGGCAGGCTGAGCGGGCGGGATGACTCATGCGACCCCGCCCGTCTCTTGGAACGCGAGGGTCTTAGGCCTTCTTGCGGCGATAGAGCACGAAGCCGCAGACACCGATGATGACGACGGCGCCAACGGCCATGGCGGCCATGTTGTTGCCCTCGGACTTCTCCTCGGTCGCCTCTTCCTCAACCTCGGGCTCGGCAACGTCCTCATCGGAGAGGGCCTCGTCGGCGTAGGTGATGGACTCGACTAGGCAGTCGTTGTCGGCATCGTAGTCACTCGGGACGAACTTCTCGGAGAAGTCTCCCTTCTTGAGGTAGTCGCGCATCTCCTCGAGCATGGCCTTGCACTTGACGTAGGTGTTCTTGGTCGCTGCCTTGCCGGCCTTGTTGGCCAGGGCGGTGCGGGCCTCGGTGTCCTTGGCGGCCTGCATGGCCTCGTCGACGGTCAGGTTCTGCTCAATGAGCTCCTTCTGCAGGGCGTCGAGATAGGCGCGGACGCCGGTGGCGCAGCTGTCGCGGTTCTCATAGGCGAGCGTGTTGATGTCCATGAGGACGTAGTTGATGGAGTTCTTGGGCTCCTCGTTGTTCACGACGTCTTCCTCTTCACAGTGATCGAAGGAGACATCCTGATCGCTGAAGTAGGGGCTGACCTCGGTGAGCAGTGCGGAATAGAGGGGGATAGCGACGGAGAACTCGGCGTTGGAGAGCATCTCCCACTGGATGGTCGCGATTTCGGGGTCCATGCCGTGACGGATCTGGAAGGTGTGGATCTCGGTGTTGCGGTTGGAGCCGATGGCATAGGCGCCGTCGGTGTTGGCGTTGAGGCCGGCGACATTCTCGCCGCGAGCGGCGAAGGAACGAATCATCTCAAAGGTGTTCCAGTCGGACTTGCCGGGCTGGAAGAACAGCGGCTGCATCTCGTGGACCAGGGCGCCGGTCGTCGCACGAGCGTCTTCGCGCTCGTCCTTGACGATCTCATAGTCGGTGCCCTCAGCAAGCGGAGCCATGAAGTAATCGCGGCCCTGGACATAGCGCGACCACTGGTGCATACCGGCCTCGCTAATCTCCTCGCCGTAGGTCTTGGCGACGTCGAACTTGCCGTCGGTGTACTCGGCAAAGCCCTTCTCCTTAGGCATGGACTCGATGCCCTCGGAGTGGAGGCAGTTCTCGGTGTCGTCGAGGTCGACGTCATAGGTGAGGTTGCCGATGTTGGGGTTGAGTGAGGCAATATCGTCGGTGAGCCTCATAGCGATCCACTGGTGGCCGGAAAGCGCTGCAAACAACCAGGTCTCGTTGTTGTCGGCAATGATGATCTGGTCGTTGGAGCAGACGCCCTGCTCGTCAATCAGGCTGCCGAGGAGCTCGACACCCTCGCGGGCCGTGGCGCTCTCGCCCAGAATGACGCTGGCGTAGTTGTACTCGCCGATGCCGGTCTCCTCGGTGACGGGGTCGGCTTCCTCTGCCTTCTCGTTATAGGAGGTGCTCAGCGTGGCAGAGCAGGAAACGCCCTTTTCGTTGATGCCAGCCTCGGAATATGCGTCGTAACGATCTTCCCACTGAGAGGGGTTGTCGCGAACGAAGGTGTAGCGGTAGGTTGCGCCCTTGGACTTGTACTCAAAGCCGGACTCGACCGAGGTGTACTTGCTGCCGTCCTTGTGTGCGGGCTCGATGCCAAAGTGCTTGATGTAGCGCGGGCCGAAGTCCTCGGAGCGTCCGTAGTACGTGTTGCCGTCTGCCGTGAGCTGGCTGCCCATGTAGATCTGGGTGCAAGCGAGCGCCGAAGTCGGCATGGCCATAATGGCCGCTGCTCCAAATGCAAGGCCGCAGCCGAGCTTCTTGAGCGTGTTGACAGGATGAGTAAACCTCATGATCCCTCCCAACTGTTGAAACCCCGCGAAACCGTACGGAGTTTCAGCTAATAAATACATCTACTAGCCTAAAGGAAGTGTAAAGAGTATTCATTCGACAACAGCTTTTACTCGATGAGCGTGAAGAAATATACGATGAGCGGATAATAATACTCATTTTATTGCTTTAGTTAAATAAAGGCACCCTGCATTTACTGTAGCTGAATAAAGCGCCAGACAATGCTCAAAAAGAAAACTCTCCCGCTGTTTAGGATTTGCATAAACAACGGGAGAGTCGATAACTGGATGAATATCATACCAATGTGGATTTACTTCTTTCGGCGGTGGATCACATTGATGGCGTAACCAACGAGCATGGCCAAGACGATGACGATAAAGCCAATCAGGGGATTGTCGTTCATGGGGTCCTCCTATTTTCCGAGCGGTGAAAAATCGTCGACGATGAGGTCGAGACATTGCGGCAGCGCGCGAGCGCCAAAGACGCCGGAGTTGCTGGAGATGATCTCTCCATCGAACTGCATACCCAGCGATGGCGTGCAGGTGATCTTGGCTTCCTTGGTCTGGATGATCTTAAACTGCGGACGGCCGAGCACTTTGCCAGCGGGGTCGAGCGCGGCGGTAATTACCGTGGGGAGCAGCTGCATCGTGCGCACGGGCTCAATAACGACGATGTCGACCATGCCGTCGTCCATGCGGCAGTTGGGGAACAGGTTGATGTCGTTTTGGATGACCGAGGTATTGCCTGCCATGCAGCAGATGCCGTCGAGCTCCTCGACAATGCCGTCGTGCTCAATGGTAAAGTGCGCCACCGTGGGGTTGGGCGTGGCGAGCGCGGAGAGGAAGTAGGCGATCTCGCCAATGTCGTTTTTGGTGGGAGCGGCCTTCATCATGATCTCGGCGTCGAAGCCCGAGCCGGCGATGATGATAAAGCCGTGGCGCTTCTCGTTGCCGTTCTCGTCGAGCCAAAAGAGCTCACCCATGTCCACTTTGACCGTGCGGCCGTCGCGGCAAGCCTTGGCGAGTGCCGCCGCCTCGGGGGCATTGCCGATGTTGTTAAAGAACAGGCAGGCCGTGCCGGAGGGGAAGACAAGCGTGGGGACACCGCACCCGCGCATCTGGTCGAGCACGTTGGAGACGGTGCCGTCGCCGCCCGAAACGACCACGCGATCGAACTCGCGAACGTCCGCTACCGCGTCCTCGGGCTCCATGCCATCGCCGATAAAACGCATCACGACCTCGTCGCCGCCCTGCGCGAGGGCGTGCGTGAACGCGTAGATTTCATCTGAGCTGGGGCCCGATGCCGGGTTGTGGATGATAAGGCAGCGCATACTTACGTTCCCGTTCTGTGACTAACCGAGTATAGTTGTAGAGCAATGCCGATATCCTACCCGTGTTTTTCGGGCCTAATCTTATTCGATGGGTTGATATGTACATTTCCACACATCAGGCTCTGGTCGACTTTTGCCAGCGCGCCCGCGAGTTCGACGCGATCGCCGTCGATACCGAGTTTTTGCGCGAGCGCACGTTTCATCCGCGCCTGTGCCTGGTCCAGATTGCCACCCCCGCCGAGAGTGTCGCTGTCGATCCGCTGGTGATCGACGACCTGTCGCCGCTTGCCGAGCTTATGGCCGACGAGAGCGTGACCAAGGTCTTCCACGCCTGCTCGCAGGATATGGAGGTCATGCTCCACACCGTGGGCGCGCTGCCGCGTCCGATTTTTGACACGCAGGTTGCCGCCGCCTTTTTGGGCGAGCGCCAGCAGATTTCGTATGGTGCGCTCGTTCAGACGTTCTGCGGCGTATCACTGCCCAAGACCGAGTCGCTGACCGACTGGTCGCGCCGCCCGCTGACCGACAAGCAGATTGAGTACGCGATCGATGACGTCAAGTATCTGATCGTTGCCTATACCGAGATGATGAGCCGTCTGCGCGAGCTGGGCCGCGTGGATTGGGTGCTCGACGAGTTGCGTCCTCTGGCCGATGAGTCGCACTACCGCGCCGACCGCCACGAAGCGTTCCGCAAGGTCAAGCGCATCAACTCGTGCAGCCGCCATCAGCTGGGCATTGCGCGCGAGCTTGCCGCCTGGCGTGAGGACCGCGCTGAGCGGCGCAACATCCCGCGCAAGTGGGTTATGTCCGACGATACGCTGCTGGCGCTCGTCAAGCGCAATCCCGTGCGTGTCGAGGAGTTCCGTAGCATCCGCGGCACCGACCAGCTGGGGGAGCGCGACGTGGACGGCGCGCTCATGGCCATCAAGCGCGGAGCGAGCTGTCCGCACGATCGCCTGCCGCTCTTGGTGCGCGGACATCGTCAGATTTCGCCGGAGCTGGAGAGCGTGACTGACCTTATGTATGCGCTTATTCGCCTGGTTGCCGAGCGCTCGGGCGTGGCGACCTCGGTCATTGCGTCGCGCGATGACCTGGCCGACTACATTGAGCATCCCGAGCAGAGCCGCCTGCGCGAAGGTTGGCGCTTTGAACTTGTGGGCTCGCGCCTGGACGATCTGCTTTCCGGCAACATGGGGTTGACGGTCAAAGATGGCAAAATTGAATTGCTGTAAGGAAGCCTAGCCGCTTGATTGGGTAGAATGCCTCCAACGTGTAATTCGATTCGGAGGAATTCGCATGCCCTATTACTATGGTTACGGCTTTGGCATCGACCCGCTGTACCTGCTGGTTGTCCTTGTTTGTACGGTGCTTGGTCTTGCGGCGCAGAGCTATATCAACTCGACGTACAAGACCTGGTCCAAGGTTCGCTCGGACGGCGACACGGGTGCCACGGTCGCTCGCCGCATGCTCGACGCCAACGGTTGCAACGCCGTGGGTATCAAGGGCGTTGCCGGTGAGCTCACCGACCACTACAACCCGCAGGATAACAACCTGTATCTCTCGGATGCTAACCGTTCGGGCGGATCGGTCGCAAGCGTTGCCGTGGCCTGCCACGAGGCGGGTCATGCCGCCCAGCGTCAGAGCGGTTACGCCATGATGAAGGTTCGCACCGCCCTGGTCCCGGTCGTCAACTTTACCCAGAACACCTGGACCATCGTGTTGCTCTTGGGCCTGTTTATGAACATCGCCGGGCTCACGACCCTCGCATTGATCTTCTTCTCGTTTAGTGTGCTGTTCCAACTCGTTACGTTGCCTGTCGAGATCGATGCCAGTCGCCGCGCCGTGGCGTATATCGAGCAGTCGGGCATGAGTTCCAAGCAGGTCAACGGTGCCAAGAAGGTGCTGACGGCAGCCGCGCTCACCTACGTGGCGGCGGCGCTCACCTCGATTATTCAGCTGCTCTACCTGATGGCCCGCTACAACAGAAACTCCAACCGATAACAAATTGGCTTGACAGGCGCCGCGGAGATTCTTGTCCCCGCGGCGCTGTACTATGTGTTGGACTTGAATCTGCGCAGGGTCGAAGCCCTTGTGCTCGATAACGAAGGGGGGCTGCGTGGCAGGCTGGAATCTAACCGGCAATGCCGTTTCCGCCGAGTTCGACGGTTCGGACGATCAGGAGCGCAAGGAGCTCAGCGTGAGCCAGGCAGTGGAGATCGCCGCCGGTGCGCTCGATGCCATTCCGCAGCTGAGCGTTCTGGGCGAGGTCACAGGTTTTCGTGGTCCTAACGCCCGAAGCGGTCACTGCTACTTCCAGATCAAGGACGACTCGGCCGCCGTCGACTGCATTATCTGGAAGGGCGCCTATCTCAAGCGCACCTTCGATCTGCGCGATGGCATGCAGGTGAGCTTTAAGGGCAGCTTCAATCTCTATAAGCCCACGGGTCGCATGAGCTTTGTTGCCCGCTCATTTTCGTTGGCGGGGGAGGGTCTGCTGCGTCAACAAGTGGCGCAACTGGCCGAAAAGCTACGCCGCGAGGGCCTGATGGACGAAGCGCGCAAGCGCCGCATCCCGGTGTTCTGCTCCCGCGTGGCGGTCGTCACCTCGCTTTCGGGTGCCGTAATCGACGACGTTAAGCGCACGTTGCGTCGTCGCAACCCGCTCGTCGAGGTCGTCTGCGTGGGCGCCAAGGTTCAAGGCGAGGGTGCGCCGGCCGAGCTCATCGAGGGCTTGCGCCGCGCCGCTTCCATTACGCCGGCGCCCGACTGTATTTTGCTGGTGCGCGGCGGCGGCTCCTTTGAGGACCTCATGACCTTTAATGACGAGGAGCTTGCCCGCGCGGTGGCGGCTTGTCCTGTGCCCGTGGTGACCGGTATTGGCCATGAGCCCGATACCTCGATTTGCGACATGGTGAGCGACCGCCGCGCCTCCACGCCCACGGCGGCGGCCGAATCGGTGGCGCCGGCTATGACGGAGTTGGCCGATGTGCTCGAGGCACGCCATCAGCGTCTTGGCGCCGCGATGGCATCGATGATTGGGTCGAATCAGGTCGACCTGGAGATGCTCGATCAGCGTGGTCGCCGCGCTTGGAATACCTATACGGCCCGTCTGGGCGATGCACTCGATGCCGCCGCCTGCCGCCCGTGCCTCAACGACCCCACATTTATGGTCGAGCGTCGCGAATCGGAGCTTGCGCTGACTGCCGATCGCCTGTCGGGCGCCATAGTACGCTCGGTCGGGACATTCCGCTCCAACTTTGAGCGCCTGCCCGAGCGTCTGGTTGCAAGCACCTCGGGGCTCGATGGCAAGCGCCATGCGCTCACGCTTGCGAGTTCCCGTCTGGAGCATCAGGGGCGCACGATGCTCAGCAAACCCGCGTCCGACCTGGGCCGTGCGGCAGCCTCACTCGATGCCCTGTCGCCGCTCAAGGTGCTTGCCCGTGGCTATTCCATCGCGTACAGCGATGATGGGGTAGCTACGAGCGCCAAGACCTTTAAGCCCGGCGACGCCATACGCGTGCGCATGGCAGACGGCAACGTGGCGGCAACGGTCGATACGGTCGAGTAGACCGCGTTTCACAGCGATAAACCTTTAGGAAAGGAAACAGATATGGCAGAGAAGACCCCGGTCGAGCAGCTTACGTACAAGCAGGCCTCGCAGGAGTTGGAACTCATCATCCGCAGCTTGGAGTCGGGCGATATGGAGCTCGAGGAGTCGCTCGAGAGCTATACCCGCGGCGTCGAGCTCCTCAAGAGCCTGCGCACCCGCCTGTCCGATGCCGAGCAGAAGGTCTCGGTGCTCCTTAAGGACGTCGACGGCAACGACGTGCTCGCCGACGGCGAAGCCGCCAACACCGACGACAACCTCTCGTTCTAACCATTCCGACCAAATATAATTACCTTGGTCTGCGAGAAAGGAACCAACCATGTGTGATTGCATCTTCTGCAAAATTGCCAACCACGAGATTCCCTCAACCGTTGTCTATGAGGACGACCAGGTCATCGCCTTCGACGACCTCAACCCCCAGGCGCCGGTCCACACGCTCGTGATCCCCAAGAAGCACTACAGCGACATCGCCGACAACGTGCCGGCCGAGACCATGGGCGCCATGGCCCACGCCATCCACGAGGTTGCCAAGGCCAAGGGCTTGGAGGACGGTTTCCGCGTCATCTCCAACAAGGGCGTCAACGCCGGCCAGACCGTCATGCACTTCCACATGCACGTCCTCGGCGGCAAAAACCTGGGCGAGAACCTCATCTGAGGACGCTTCTTCCGTGCAATGAAACGGAAGCTCTGGCACCGATAACTTATATATCAACGCAATAAACCCGAGCGCGAGGGCGTTTGGGTTTATTATTGAAGCGTATGTAACCTGGCGGCGCCACACCGCCTGTTAGTAGGGAGACACATGAACGTTCTGGTCGTCAACGCAGGATCTTCGACCCTTAAGTATCAGGTCATCGATACCAAGTCCCACAAGGTGTCCGCAAAGGGCTCCTGCGAGCGCGTCTGCTTTACCGGCGGTACCTTCACCCACGCTGCCAACGGCTCCAAGAAGGTGACCGAGAACATCGAGTTCCCCGACCACAAGGTCGCGATCGAGGTCGTCCTGAAGGACCTCGAGGCCAACGGCGTCAAGATCGAGGGCATTGGCCACCGTATCGTTCAGGGCGGCTGGTACTTTGGCGATTCCTCCCTCGTCGACGAGGACGTCCTCGCCAAGATCCGTGAGGTCGCCCCGCTGGCGCCGCTGCACAACAACCCCGAGGCCAACGTTATCGAGTTCTGCCTGGAACAGTATCCCGATCTGCCCAACGTTACGGTCTACGACACCGCTTTTCACTTCAACATGCCCGAGGTCGCCAAGACCTACGCCCTTCCCAAGGATGTTTGCGACAAGCTGCACATCCGTAAGTACGGCGCCCACGGCACCAGCTATCGCTACATCTCCAAGAAGGTCGCCGAGATGACCAACGGCGAGGCCCGCAAGGTTGTCGTGTGCCACATCGGCTCCGGTGCCTCCCTGTGCGCCATCGAGGACGGCAAGTGCATGGATACCACTATGGGCCTCACCCCGCTCGACGGCGTCATGATGGGCACCCGCTGCGGCTCCATCGACCCGGCTACCGTGTGCTACCTGCAGCGCGAGGGCGGTTACACCTTCGACGAGGTCGACGAGATGATGAACAAGAAGTCCGGCCTTTTGGCTGTGACCGGTGGCAAGACCAACGACTGCCGCAACGTCGAGGAGCTTGCCGCCGCTGGCGACCCCGAGGCTCAGCTCGCCTTCGACATGTTCGTCTACAAGATTGCCGCCAAGGCTGCCGAGATGGCCACTTCCATGTGCGGCATGGACACGCTGGTCTTCACCGCCGGCATCGGTGAGCACGCTCCGGCCGTTCGCGCCGGCGTTGCCGACCGTCTGGCCTTTATGGGCGTCAAGATGGACCATGCCCGTAACGCCCTGCGTGGCGACGGCGCTTGGTGCCTGTCTGCCAAGGATTCCAAGGTCAAGATCTTCGTCATCCCCACGGACGAGGAGTTCATGATCGCTTCCGACGTCGAGCGCATCGTCAACGGCAAGTAATTGCAAGAGGGGAGGGGCTGGACGACCAAGTGTCGTTTAGTCCCTCTTTTGCGCTCGTTGGGCGATATGCTGATAGCTATTTATCAAGATATGATAACTTCTTATTAAAATACGGCCGCCTTAAGGGGTCTGCGTCGGCCGTATTGCACTGCAAAGGAGTCTCATGAACGTACTTGTTGTCAACGCCGGCAGTTCAAGCCTTAAATATCAGCTTTTGGATACCGATACCCGCGAGGTTTTCGCCAAGGGCAACTGCGAGCGTATCGGATCGGACATGGGCATCTTTGGCCACTCCGAGAACGGTGGCGCCAAACAGACCGAGGAGGTTCCCTTCCCCGATCATCGCTCTGCTATCGCTCGCGTGCTCGAGGAGCTCGAGAAGACCGACTTTACGATCGATGGCATTGGACATCGTATCGTTCAGGGCGGCTGGCACTTCGATGATTCCGCAGTTGTCGACGACGAGGTCATGGCTAAGATTCTCGAGGTGGCCCCGCTCGCCCCGCTGCACAATTACGGCGAGGCCGCAGCGATTGAGTATTGTCGCGAGAAGTATCCGGAGCTGCCCAACGTGGCCGTCTTCGATACCTCGTTCCACATGACCATGCCCGAGGTTGCCTACACCTACGCCCTGCCCAAGGACGTGTGCGACAAGTATCACGTGCGCAAGTACGGCGCCCACGGTACGAGCCACCGCTATGAGTGGATGATGGCCAAGGAGATCCTGGGCTCGCGCTGTCACCGTCTGCTTTCGTGCCATCTGGGCAACGGTGCTTCGCTTGCTGCCATCGAGGACGGTGTGTGCCGCGATACCACGATGGGCCTCACGCCGCTTGACGGCCTGATGATGGGAACCCGCTGCGGCTCTATCGACCCGGCTACGGTGTGCTACCTGCAGCGCGAGGGCGGCTACAGCTACCAGGAAGTCGATGACATGATGAACAAGCAGTCCGGTCTGCTTGCCATCTCGGGTATCTCCAACGATGCCCGTGACATCCGCACGCGCGCTTCCGAGGGCGACGAGCGCTGCCTGCTCGCCTTCGATATGTTCGCCTACAAGGCCATGCAGCAGGCCGGTTCCATGATTGCTTCCATGGCGGGCGTGGACACCATTACCTTTACCGCCGGCATCGGCGAGAACGACTGGTCGATCCGCAAGGCCTTCTGCGACTGCTTTGAGTGGCTGGGCGTGCGCATCGACAACAACAAGAACCGCGAGGCCGTGGGCAACGGCCCGCAGGTCATCAGTGCCGCCGGTTCCGCCGTCACGGTCATGGTCATCCCCACCGACGAGGAATACATGATCGCCCACGACGTCGAACGCCTGACCAAGAACAACTAGCGCGTCCGCTTTCGATTGAACGAAAGGCCTCCTGAACAGCAGCTCGGGAGGCCTTTTTGCTAGCAGGCGAAAATTCCAGTCCCAAAGTGACCATTACCAGCAACGCCTACGCTTCCAGCAGCGGCACCCGATCATTCAGATTTTCAGCCCCAGCTCGTAGCCAAGCCGCCGTCCACCCCAGATACCCTGATTACTACGTAGTTGTAGAAGGCCGTACGGGCTAACCCCTGAAAACACTCCGCAGACCAGAAACGCCCCCGTTCGTAGCTCCGAAGGAGCAGAACGGGGGCGTTTCATTGGTCGAGGACGTTTTCAGGGGTTAGCCCGTACGGCCTTCGGGGGAGTGCGTCCGCTACTCAGCCATCTGAGCCTGGACGGCGGTGATGGCCACGACACCCACGATGTCGTCGGCAGAGCAGCCGCGCGACAGGTCGTTGACCGGCTTGGCGATGCCCTGCAGGATGGGGCCGTAGGCGTCAGCGCCGGCGAAGCGCTGGACCAGCTTGTAGCCGATGTTGCCAGCCTCGAGGTCGGGGAACACGAGCACGTTGGCCTTGCCGGCAACGGAGGAACCGGGAGCCTTGAGCTGGGCGACGGTGGGGACGATGGCGGCGTCGAGCTGCAGGTCGCCATCGATGGCGAGCTCGGGAGCCTTCTCCTTGCAGAACTTCACGGCCTCCTGGACCTTCTTGGCGACCTCGCCGCCGGCGGAGCCCATGGTGGAGTAGGAGAGCATGGCCACGTGCGGCTCAACGTTGCCCATGAAGGTGGACCAGGAGTGAGCGGAGGCGATGGCGATCTCGGAGAGCTCGTCGGAGGACGGGTTGATGTTGAGGCCGCAGTCGGCGAAGATCAGCGTGCCGTCGGTGCCGAACTGCGGGGTGTCGGTGCACATCACGAAGAAGGCCGAGACCAGCTTGGTGCCCGGGGCGGTCTTGAGGATCTGCAGCGCGGGGCGCAGGGTGTCGGCGGTGGAGTGGCAGGCGCCGGAGACCAGGCCGTCGGCATCGCCCATCTTGACCATCATGGTGCCAAAGTAGGTAGCGTCCATCACCTGGGCGCGAGCCTGCTCGATGGTGACGCCCTTCTTGGCGCGGAGCTCGGCAAACTTCTGCGCGTACTCCTCGTGCTTCTCGGCATTGCGCGGATCGATGACGGTAGCGCCGGGAACGTTGATCTCGTCGGGGTTACCCAGGATGACGATCTTTGCCAGGCCCTCCTCGATGATCTTGGTGGCTGCGACGATGGTGCGCGGATCCTCGCCCTCGGGCAGGACGATCGTCTTCAGGTCGGCCTTGGCGGCAGACTTCATACGGTTTAGGAAATCGCTCATGTTACTCCTTACAAGCGTTTCGCTAAGCTCCAGGCGCCCGGCTGTTCACGAATAAACCCGCTGCTAGCGGGTTTACCTTTCAATTATGTACGCCGCGGTGCTTGAGCTTTCCTTGTGTGGCAAGCTCATTATAGGACGCATTAGCGCTATAATCGCTCTGATAAATATGTCTCGAAGAATGTTCGAGAAAAGCCCAGCTAACGAGCCCGTGGCTTTTGACAAGGAGTATCGATGCAGATTACCTCAGGCCTGCCTGAAGGCTTTAACGCCGGCGCATACGACATGATTGTCGTCGGTGCCGGTTATGCCGGTGCCGTTTGTGCCCGCCGTCTCGCCGAGACCATCGGCTATCGTGTTGCCGTTCTGGAGCGCCGTAGCCACATTGCGGGTAACGCCTACGACTGCGCTGATGAGGCCGGAATCCTGGTCCACGAGTATGGTCCGCACATCTACCATACCTTTAATGAGCGCGTCCACAATTTCCTGTCGCGCTTTACCAAGTGGACGGACTACCAGCACAAGGTGCTTGCCAACATCAACGGTACCCTCATGCCCGTGCCTTTTAACCACGCGAGCCTCAAGCTCGCCTTTGGTGATGAGCGCGGCGAGGAGCTGTATCAGAAGCTCGTGGAGACCTTTGGCAAGGACGTCAAGGTGCCCATCATGGAGCTGCGCAAGAAGAACGACCCGGATCTTGCCGAGGTCGCCGATTACGTCTACGAGAACGTCTTTTTGCATTACACCATGAAGCAGTGGGGCCAGACGCCCGATCAGATCGATCCCTCGATCACCGGCCGCGTTCCCGTCTTTGTGGGCGACGATGACCGCTACTTCCCGCAGGCTCCCTTCCAGGGCATGCCGCAGGACGGCTATACCGCGCTGTTCGAGCACATGCTCGACCACGATCTGATTGATGTGTTCTGCGACGTGGACGCCCGCGATCTCTTCGAGATCGACGAGACCACCGTCAAGATCGACGGCAAGGTCTATGGCGGCGAGATCGTCTACACCGGTCCGCTCGACGAGCTGTTCAACCTCGACTTGGGCGCTCTGCCGTACCGTACGCTCGACATGAAGTTCGAGACGCTCGATATGGACCAGTTCCAGCCCGTGGGCACCGTCAACTACACCACGAGCGAGGATTACACGCGTATCACCGAGTTCAAGAACATGACTGGCCAGGTCCTGCCCGGCAAGACCACCATCATGAAGGAGTATTCCAAGGCCTATACGCCCGGCTCGGGCGAGACGCCCTATTACGCCATTCTGGAGCCCGAGAACCGCGAGCTCTACGAGCGCTATCTCGAGCGCGTCCAGAACTTGACGAACTTCCACCCGGTGGGTCGCTTGGCCGAGTATCGTTACTACGATATGGATGCCGTGACCAACTCCGCCCTCGATCTTTCGGATGAGATTATCGCCTGCCATGCATAAAGTCATAACATTCGGTATTCCCTCGTATAACGCCGCCAAGGACATGGACCATTGCATCACCTCCATTCTGGAGGGGAGCAATTATGCCACCGACATCGAGATTATCATCGTCGATGACGGTTCCAAGGACGAGACGGCCGCTAAGGCCGACGAGTGGGAGGCGCGTTACCCCGGCATTATCCGCGCGGTGCATCAGGAGAACGGCGGCCACGGTATCGCCGTCCTTTCGGGCTTGCGCGAGGCGCAGGGCACCTACTACAAGGTTGTCGACTCGGACGACTGGCTTGACGGCGCTGCCCTTTCGACCATGCTGTCGATTCTGCGTGGCTTTGAGGAGCGCGACCAGCGCGTTGACCTGTTTATCTCGAACTACGTGTACGAGAAAGTTTACGAGGGAACGCATACCGCTATTGGCTACAAATTTGCCCTGCCGCGCAAGAAGATCTTTTCCTGGGATCAGATCGGTCATTTCCGCCTGGACCAGAACCTACTCATGCACAGCCTGTGCTATCGCACGGATGTGCTGCGCGAGTCCAACCTTCCCATGCCGCCGCACACGTTCTATGTGGACAACATCTACGCCTACGTACCGCTGCCGCGTTGCAAGACCATGTACTACGCCGACATTGACCTCTACCGCTACTTTATCGGTCGCGAAGGCCAGAGCGTCAACGAGGCAACGATGGTCAAGCGTCTGGACCAGCAGTTCCGTGTTACGCGTATCATGATGGAGTCGTACCACCTGTACAGCGATGTCGAGTCGTCGCGTCTGCGTTCGTACATGATGGGCTACTTCACCATGATGATGGCGATCTGCTCGGTGCTCACCAAGCTTTCCGACGAGGATTGTGCCGACGAGCGCCTAAAGACGCTGTGGAATGATTTGAAGGCCTATGACGAGCGTATGTATCGTCGTGCACGTTACGGTGTGGTCGGCTTCTTCACTAACCTCCGCGGTCGTGCCGGAGACAAAACCACACTCGGCCTATACCGTCTTGCCTCAAAGATCTTCAAATTCAACTAGTACAGAAACGCTCGGGTAACGGGGACCCCTGGTCCTTAACTTGCTACTTCGGACAGTCCTGCGCAAGACGGAGGCGCCACTGGCGCCTCCTTTGCGTGCGGAACTCGTATCAAGTTAAGGACCAGGGGTCCTCTGCTATGTCTCGCTTTATGTCAGGCAGCTGAATTTGAAGATCTTAGACGCGCGGTACACAGGGGCCTGGGCTGAAAAGATTTTGGTTGGTAGGTTGCCCGATGGGGCTTGGTTATGTTTGTCGCGAGTTCCGCATGAGCCGAAGAGCACTTAATGTGTTCTTCGTGCGAGCCAGGACTGTAGAGCAGCAAACATAACCAAGCCCCACCGGGCAACCGGTCAGGTTAGGCTACTTCGCGGCGCCGGGGATGCCGTGGGAGGTTTTGGCGGTTTTGGCTCCGTTTACGATGGCGGTTTGCAAAGCCCTTACGGCGAGCGTGCCCAGCAGGTCTAGGGGAACGGCGGCGCTTGCCTGGGCACCCAGTTTGCCGCTGGCGAGGGTGTAGATGGTGTCGCCGTCGTTGGTGGTGTGCGTGGGACGGATGGCGTGTGCGTAGGCGTCTGCGGCCATCTGAGAGACCTTGGTGGCTTGTGCCTTAGTGAGTTCCACGTTGGTGACGATGCAGCTGATGGTGGTGTTGGTGCGGTCGAGCGGCATCTGCATGGATCCGGCGGCGGCAAAGGCTGCGAGTTCCATATCGACGATTTGGTCGCTATCGGCTGAGGCGCGCATGCCGGCGACCCACTCGCCGGTGAGGGGGTCGACAACGTTGCCGCAGGCGTTGACCGAGACCACGGCGCCCACCTTGATGGGGCCGAGCGCCACGGCGGCAGCGCCAAGGCCGGCCTTCATGCAGGTGGCGGGGCCCATGAGCTTACCCACGGTAGCGCCCGTGCCGGCGCCTACGTTGCCCTGTTCGAGCTTGGTGGGGGTGTGGTCGAGCGCCTCGCGCACGGCGGCGATGCCGGCCTCAATGTCGGGGCGAACGGTGGGGTCGCCAAAGGCAAGGTCGAAGATACAGCTGGAGCACACGATGGGCACCTGCGTGGGGCCGACGGGCAGACCAATGCCGCGGCTCTCGAGTTCGCGGGCCACGCCGCTTGCAGCCTCGAGGCCAAAGGCCGATCCGCCCGAAAGGCAGACGGCGTGGACCTTATCGACGGTGTTTTCGGGACGCAACAGGTCGGTCTCACGCGAAGCGGGGGCGCCACCACGTACGTCAACGCCACCGGTGGCACCCTCGGGCGCCACGATTACGGTGCAGCCGGTGCCAGCCTCCTCGTCCGTATAGTTGCCAAAGCAAAAGCCATCGACATTGCAAACATCGATGGCTTCGAGCAGTGTGTCCATGTGTTCTCCTATCGGTTTTCCGCCGGGCCTTATGCCCAGTCGGGATCCGTACGGTACGGCAAAATTGTAGGCGCTGGGGGATACCCAGCGCCAGATGCAATTACGAGAGTTTTTGAATCGCGCGTGCGACGCGAGCGATGGGCAAGCCCACCACGTTGTAGAAGTCACCCGAAATATCGTGCACAAGCATGCGGCCGCCTGTGCCTTGGATGCCGTAGGCCCCGGCCTTGTCCATGGGTTCGCCGGAGGCAACATAGCGCTCGATCTGCTCTTCGGTAAGCTCATAGAACGTCACGTCGGTCACATCGACAAACGACAGGCTCTCGGCGGCATGCGGAGCTGTAGCGTCGCCGGCTTTAACGATGCAGACGCCGGTTGCGACCTGGTGCGTGCGGCCCGAAAGCTCGCGGAGCATGGTGCGCGCCTCGTCCCCGTCTGCCGGCTTGCCCAAAATTTGGCCGTCAAAGGTGACAATAGTATCGGCCGCGACGGTCAGTTCGTTGGGCTCGGCATGCTCGGCGGCAACGGCGGCGGCTTTGGCACGCGCCAAGCGCTCGACGAGTGTAAGCGGAGCTTCGCCATCAAAAGGCGTTTCGTCGATATCTGCGGGAATCACGCGAATGTCATAGCCCGCCTCGCGCATCAACTCGATGCGGCGCGGTGATTGCGAAGCCAAAATCATAGCTGAATGCCCTCGGCGACCTTCTCGACGGCCTTGTCGCCGGCGAGCGTGCGCAGCAGCTCAAGCGCAAAGGGGAGCGACTGGGCCATGCCGCTGGCGGTGATGATGTTGCCGTCTTGCGTAACCTTCTCGCCGGTATAGGCGCCTTCGGGGAAGCTTTTCTCAAAGCCAGGGAAGCACGTGGCGTGGCGCCCCTCGAGCAGGTCGAGCTCACCCAGGATAAACGGGGCGGCGCAGATGGCGGCGACGTGTTTGGCGGCGGCGAACTCGCAGACCACGTCGCAGACGCGCTGGTCGGCACGCAGGTTGGTGGCGCCGGGCAGGCCGCCAGGTAGCACGACGCAGTCGTACTCGTCAAAGTTGATCTCGTCAAAGAGCGCATCGCAGGTCACGGGAATCTGCAGCGAGCTTACGACCTCGCGCGTGGGCATGATCGAGACAAGCGTGGCGCGCACGCCGCCGCGACGCATGACATCGACCATGGTCAGGCATTCAATAGTTTCAAAGCCATCGGCGGCGAGAACGGCAACGCTGGGCATGAGGGTTCCTTTCATAGACGGCATACAATTAGCCGTCTTATACCCCGAAGACCTCCGCTTGCCACGCTCGATTTCCCAATGATTTTTCTGAGCAATGATTAAGTGGCTAGTTGCGCTTGAGGTGGACGACCGTTTCGCAGTGGAAGGTTTGCGGGAACAGGTCGACCGGCGTGATCTTGACGGGGGAGAAGGTGCCTTCCTCGACAAAGCGCTTAAGGTCGCGTGCCAGGGTGGCAGGGTCGCAGCTCACATAGGCGACATCGCGCGCACTCGTGCTAGCGATGAGGTCGATGGCCTCGGGTGCCAGACCTGCGCGCGGCGGATCGACCACCAGGACATCGGCATCCTGGTCGGGGAACTCGCGCACGGCATCGCCGCCGATGACGTCGACGTTGTCGAGCTTGTTGATCTCGAGGTTACGGCGCAGGTCGCGCACGGCCGGACCGTAGGCCTCGACGGCGGCGACAAAGTCGCAGCGGCGGGCGAGCGGCAGGGTAAAGGTGCCGGCGCCGCAGTACAGGTCCACGGCAAGCTCGTCTTCCTGCGGATCGAGTGCGTCCATAACGAGCTCGATCAAAATCTCGGCACCCTTGGTGTTGACCTGGAAAAACGATGGGGCGGACAAGCGCATCTGGCCGTCAGCGATGTTCTCGGTCCACGAGCCCTCACCGGCGAGCATCTCCACCTTGGAAACGCGGCGGGCCTTCTTCTCGCCCTTGCTCATGACGCGCACGACGCTCGTGGGGTGTGCGGCGTCTGTCAGCACGCGCGAGACCTGTGAGCGCGGGAAGGAGCCCGTGGGCGTCCAAAGCGCGATCTCGAGCGCCTTGGTGCGACGCGAAGCGCGAATGCCCACGCGCTCCAGACCCAGGTCGTGGCTGCCGCTCAGATAGTTGAGCGCGCCGACGACCGATTTGAGTGCCTTGGGAAAACGCTTATCGAACAGCGGGCATGCATCGACAGTCACGATCTTACTGGGATCGACGCCGTGCATGCCAAGGCGCACACGTCCGTTAACGAGGGTGGGCTCCAACTCAATTTTATTGCGGTAGCCCCAGTCGTCCTTGGTGTGGCGGATAGGCTGGACAAGTTCGTTGACCTGGTCGGGGGTGAACTTGCCAATGCGCTCGAGCGTGGAGCGCAGGTTTTGCTCTTTGGCGGCAAGCTGAGCGGTGCGCGAGAGATTGCCCCACGAACAACCGCCGCAGATGCCCACGAAGGGGCAGGGGGGCTGAATGCGATCGGGGCTTGGCTCCAGAATCTCGATCGTGCGGGCGCGCATAAACGACTTGCCGTCCTGCACGACCTCGGCTTCGACGGTGTCGCCCGCCACGGCGCCCTGCACAAATGTGGCCTTGCCGTTGTCGGCATGTGCCAGACCGTCGGTGCCGTACGTCATCGATTCTATGGTGAGCTTCATGTTCCTGCCTGTCATTCGCGGTATTGTCCGCAACCATGGTAGCAGGGAAAAGCGCCCTGTATCTGGGGCATTCCTCAAATACGGGGCGCTTCTACAAACGTCTATTTCGTCTTGCCGGTAATGAGCGTCTTAAGGCCTAGGCCGATCAGACCCAAGCCCATGCGCACGCGGCCGGGGCGATGGCGCTCGATGGCCTTGGCTTTGCCAGCGGGCTTCTTGTGACACGCGTTGTTCTCGGGGGTTGTTGTGGGTGCCTGAGGTTGGACTGCGGGAGCAGGTTCGGGCTCGATAACAGTCGCTTGGACCTTCTGGACCTCGGGAGCGGCCGGCTGCGGCTCGGGCTCAGGCTGGGATACGAGCGCGGGTTCTGCCTCGGTGTCGGCTTCGGCGTTGCGATACGCGCGCTCCAGCAGAGCTTCCTGCGAGTTGAAGGGTTTCTCGTCCTCTTTGCGCTCCACCGGAACCCAGGTGCCGTCACTCGTCAGGCTGCGTGCCTTCACGTTGTCGCGCAGCTGCATGCCCATGTACTCGTGCACTAGGGCGCGGCAGGTGGGGTCGAGCACGGGGAAGGCGATCTCCACGCGGTGCTCGGTGTTGCGCGTCATCATGTCTGCCGAGCTCAGGTAGATCATGTCCGAGTCCACGCCAAAGGCATAGACGCGCGCATGCTCCAAAAAGCGTCCGACGATGGAGCGCACGTGCACGTTCTCGGTCTTGCCCGGAACACCGGGCTTGAGACACGAGATGCCGCGGATGATCATGTCCACGCGCACACCGGCACACGATGCCTCGGCGATCTTATCGATAACCTCGCGGTCGGTCAGCGAGTTGAGCTTAAAGAACACGCGGGCGGGCTCGCCGACAAGGGCGCGCTGAATCTCGCGGTCCAGGCCGCGCATGATGAGCGGTTTCAGTCCGACGGGCGCCACGCCCAGGAAGCGATAATCGCCGCGCAGGTTGCCCAGCGACAGGTTGCGGAAGAACAGGTTGGCGTCCTCGCCGATACCGGGATGGGCGGTCATGAGCATAAAGTCACTGTAGAGCTTGGCCGTCTTCTCGTTAAAGTTGCCGGTGCCCAACAGCGTGAGACGGGTAAGTGCCATGCCCTCGCGATAGGTGAGCTGGCAGATCTTGGAGTGGCACTTAAAGCCCTCGGAGCCGTAGATAACGGTGCAGCCGGCCTCTTCCAGGCGCTCGGCCCACTCGATGTTGTTCTGCTCGTCAAAGCGTGCGCGGAGCTCCATGAGCACCGTGACCTCTTTGCCGTTTTCGGCAGCATCGATGAGTGACTCGCATAGGCGGCTTTGTTTGGCCACGCGGTAGAGCGTGATGCGCAGCGAGATGCACTCGGGGTCGTAGGCTGCTTCGTGCACCAGGTCCAGGAACGGGTTCATGGCCTCGTAAGGGTAAAAGAGCAGCTTGTCGTGCTGCAGCACCTGCTCGCGGATGGAACGGGACATGTCGATGGTGGGGTTGGGCTGCGGCTTAAACGGCGTAAAGAGCAGCTCATTGCGTAGGTGCTCGGGAATCTTGCCCTCAATGCCAAAGACGTAGCCCAGGTCAAGGGGGATATCGCAGGTAAAGACCGAGCGGCGAGAAAGCTCGAGCGCCTTGCGGATGGTCTTGAGCGTTGCCTTCTCGAGCGAGCCCGATACGGCGAGCACCACCGGCTGCAGGCGCAGGCGCTTCTTGAGGATGCGCTTCATGTGCTGGCGGTAATCCTCTTCCTCCTCGACGCCCTCGCCGTCCGGGTCGATATCGGCATTGCGGGTGACGCGGATCAGCGCGCGATCCAGCGGCTTATAGGAGCCAAAGCAGCTGTCCAGGCAGGCGAGGATGACGTCCTCGAGCAAGATGTAGGAGTAGGTGCCGGTGGGCGAGGGGACCTCGACCACACGGTTCATCGAGGCGGGAATCTCGATAAGGCCCAGCAGGCTCTCCTCGTCGGTGACGCCGTCCAGGCCACAAGCCAGATAGAGTGCGCCGTTGCGCAGGTTGGGGAAGGGATGGCGCGGGTCAATGACCAACGGCGAGATGACCGGCGACACGTAGGCTTGGAAGTAGCGGGTTACGAAGGTGCGCTCCTCGGGCGTAAGCGAATCGATGCGGGCGCGGTGAACGCCCAGAGCGTCGAGCTTGTCCTCGATGCTCTTAAAGATGGACTCCCAACGGGTAAGGAGCCCGGGCAGCTCTGCCATGACAGCATCGACCTGTTCGGAGGCGGTCATATTGCTCTTGTTGTCGACAGGCTGTTTTTTGAGCTCTGCCAGATCGGACAGGCCGCCCACACGCACCATGAGAAACTCGTCGAGGTTAGACTCGAAAATCGACACGAACTTTAGACGCTCGAACAGCGGAACGGTTTCGTCGAAGGCTTCGTCAAGCACGCGGTTGTCAAAGCGCAGCCAGCTAAGCTCTCGGTTTTGCGTGTACGAGAAGTCGCGCGGCGGCTTGCGCAGCTTGGCGGCCTTTTGCTTCTTTTCGATTTTGCTCGGCATATGCATCTGTCCGTTCAGTCCCCGCAGGGGACGGTAGCCTAACTCTAATTCACTATTGTCTCAATTTAGTCGACCGCCGGCACGGACGTATCGCGTGAACGGTATCTTTACCTACTTCTTACGCTGACAAGCCGAAGCACTAACGTCCGGTGCTTTGAGCAAGCGATCTATATCCTCACTCAACTGGTGAGAATGTATGAATAAGAATGATAGCAAGCTGAATATAATCGAATGTAGGTCGAATCGAGGGCAAGCGTCATATATATGCAGAAAACCGTTTTCACTATGCAATTTTGAATCATGGATAACTTTGAGTGTTCAAGCTTGATTTCCTAGAAAAATAACGTTTACCTAGGAAAATCTGCTTTACGAAACTGAAGTGCATCATGGGAAATCATATGCGATATACCGTTCATCGTACTTTGCTGACCGTTCGGGGGCGAGGTAGCATTACGAATGGAATTTGGATATAACTAGAGCTGTCAGCAAGCAGCGTCCCATATGGAGGGGCGCTGATACATTCGGCCAGTAAGGCCCGAAAGAAAGGTAGGAGGCCATGACGAAAGGTCTGCACGTGCCTTCCGAGATCGGCAAGCTCAGGAAGGTCTGCCTGCACCGTCCCGGCGACGAGCTCCTCAACCTGCCGCCCGACGAGCTCGAGCGACTCCTGTTC
>DXLS01000037.1:0-45773 GCA_019414605.1 Collinsella sp. | reverse complement strand
CACCGCCGAGGTCGAGCTGCCGTTCAGCGACCCCGAGTTCCGCAAGATCGTCTCCCCGATGGTCACCTACACCATCACCGAGCGCCTGAGCTGCCATCTCGAGCACGTCCGCAACCACCCGCTCACCACGCGTCGCTACTACCACCAGATGAACTACTAATCCTTTCAAATTGCTGCTGTTGCCTGCAGGCGAGCTGTTCTGAACGTCTCGCCTGCAGGCTTATTTCTGGGGTTAATCAGAATAGCTGCCCAGTACCTCCTAGTTGCGCTGGTCGCATTATGGCGTCTGTGGACGAGCAAGCATTTGGCATTACGATGCTTGGTCGTCCGCTGTTTACGAGCCTGTTTGTCGGCTTGATCCTTGGCGATGTCCAGCAGGGCGTTATCGTCGGCGCTGCTTTGGAGTCCATGTTCATGGGCGCCATCATGGTCGGCGCGGCGGTTCCTCCCGAGGTCTATGTCTCCGGCGTGCTTGGCTGCGCGTTTGCCGTCATTACGGGTACGGGCACGGCAACTGCCGTCGTGCTCGCCCTTTCCGTCTCCGTCTTCCTTCAGGTGTGGCGCAACTTCTGCTACGCCGTTCCGGGTGCCTTTGCCTGCAAGAAGATTGAGACCGCTCTGGCAAATCGCGATCTTGCCAAGGCGAATCTGTACCATCTGACTATCGTGCCGCTGTCGATTGGCATTCCGTCTGCACTGCTGGTGTTTGGCTCACTGTTCTTTGGTGCCGACCTCATCAACAATGCGCTCAACGCGATTCCGCAGTTTGTGATGGACGGCCTCAACGTTGCATCCGGCGTCATGGTCTGCATCGGCTTCGCTCTTCTTATCAGGACCATGGGCGATAACAAGCTCCTTCCCTGGCTGTTCCTGGGCTTCATTATGGTCATCTACCTCAAGATGGACGTGGTCGGCGTCGCCGCAGCTGCCATTTGCGTCGCGCTGCTCCTGGCTTTCCGCGAGGGCTCGTCCGGTCCGCAGACGGTTGCTGCAGATGAAGAGGAGGACTTCTAATGGCTATCCAGAACACCGACCTCAAAGAGGCCAAGAAGGACGCGATTATGACTCCCGATATGTATCGGAGCATGTTCCTTCGCCAGTTTACGAGCCAGTGCTCGCAGTCGTACGACAAGATGATGGCAATGGGCTTCATGTACACCATTCAGAAGCCCCTGCGAAAGATCTATCCCAACGACGACGATTACTATGCGGCGCTCGATCGCCATACCGAGTTCTTTAACATCACGCCTCATGTGCTTCCGTTTGTAGCCGGCCTAACGGTTTCGATGGAAGAGCAGGCGGCTGCCGATAAGAACTTCGACACGTCCTCGATTAACGCCATGAAGGTCGGCCTCATGGGACCGCTTTCCGGCATCGGCGATTCGTTCTACTGGGGTACGTTCCGCGTGGTTGCCGCCGGCATTGGTATTGGCATCGCTTCGACGGGCAACCCGCTCGGCCCCATCGTGTACGCGCTCATCTACTCCGTGATTAACTTTGCAACGCGTATCGTCGCCGCCCATCTGGGTTACGACTTGGGAACCAAGTTTTTGCAGCAGTCCGAAGAGAGCAACCTTATGTCTCGCATGACGCATGCTGCCGGTGTCCTCGGAATGACCGTTATCGGCGCCATGATTGCGGCACAGGTCTCGCTGTCCACGGCTTTGACCTTTGACGTGGGCGGTTCGGAGATTGTCCTGCAGGATCTGTTCGATTCGATCTTCCCCGGTCTGCTGCCCTTGCTGGCAACGTTCGCTTGCGTTGCCCTCTATAAAAAGGGCGTCAAGACCATTTGGATCATCTTGGGCATCTTCGCAATCTGCATCATCGGAACGGGCTTGGGAGTGTTCGCGGCGGCGTAATGTTGACTGCTATGCTCGCGCGTTGGATAACTAACTGACCGTTTGAAAACGGGGCTCGGCGTAAGGCCGACCCCGTTTTTTGTTTGAGGGATTTTCCGACCGTCCAATAATCCACGCTCATGCATCACTCACGCATCTCTCGTCTCTCATTCGTCACTAACACGAGAGATAGATTAAAGACGAGAGATAATTACGAGAGATAGCTCAGCAGCAAAGAGACAAGCAACCATGGTATTGTCTCAATATAGATTGTTTTACCAGCGAAAACATGTTTAAATGAAACAGATGACAGACATCTTATCTTTCATCTCTCACTCCTCTCTAATATGAGAGATAACAGAAAGATGAGAGATAATTACGAGAGATAACTGAGAGACGAAGGAAATCTATTCGCGGTATTCTTCGCAGAACCGAGCGAAAGGACGTGCAGATGAACGAAAACGAACTGACCGGTCTGCTCGAGTCTTTAAGGCGCATGGGCTCGGACGATCTTAACGTTGAGGTCAAGGAGAGCGCCACGACGCTTTCCCGCGACGTATGGGAAACGGTCAGCGCTTTCGCAAACACCGCCGGCGGCATCATCGTACTCGGAGTGAGCGAGCGCGCGGGTTTTGTCCCAGTTGCAAACTTTGAGACCGAGAAAGTGCTCAACCAATTCGTGGCGGGCATGGGCGATGCCGGCGGTCGCGGAAAGCTGGCCAATCCGCCCAAATACACCATTGAGCGCGTGGGGCTTCGGGGTACCGTTGTTCTCGTTATCACGATTGAGGAGCTCGACCCGTCGAGCAAGCCTTGCTATGTAATAGAGCGGGGCGCCCAGGGCGGCAGCTACAAGCGCGTCGATGACAAAGACGTGCCCCTTTCGTCGACCGAGGTTTTGGCACTGTCGTCATACGAACGGACGAGTCCTAGCGATCGCGATGCGGTGCCCGGCACGAGTGTGGGCGATCTCGACGAGTCGCTGGTCGACCGCACGATAGAACGCGCCTATTCGTTGACGCCTCGAGCGATGCGTGGTGCGACGGACAAGAAGACAAAGATGGAGCGCCTGAATCTCCTCGACTTCCAGGGCAATGTTACCAAGGCCGGCCTCCTTGCCGCGGGCGTTTACCCTCAGCAGTTCTATCCCAAGCTCTTCATTGATGTGGCTGTCCATGCGGGAACTCAAAAGGGCGCTGCGGGACCGCTAAGATTTATGGACCGCACAGTCTGCGAGGGCACCCTGGGCGAGATGATTTCGGATACTGTCGCGGCTGTCGCCAAAAACCTGCGCCGCACCTCGACCGTCCAAGGCATCTCGCGTATCGACTCGCTGGAGATTCCCGAGGAGGTCCTGCGCGAGGCAGTCGCCAACGCGGTTATCCACAGGGAATACGGGGATCGGTTCTGTGGGCAATCGATCACCGTCGACGTTTTTGACGACCGTATCGAGGTGACGAATCCCGGCGGCCTTTATGGAGGGAAGACTCGCGAGAACTTGTTTGACGGCAGCTCCCGATGCCGTAACGCGACGCTCGTGAAACTCATGTCGATTGTCCCGCTGCCGGATGGCGCAGGTTCGCCGGCTGAGGGCAATGGCTCGGGCATCCCGATGATGATCGATGCCATGCGCGCGCATGGTCTGGCCGAGCCCCTGTTCTGCCCGGGGTTCGATCGGTTCAAGGTCGTACTTTACCGTTCAAAGATCGAGCCGGTCGATCATGGCGGGGGCTTAATTGTGACGGCACTCAAACATTACGGCGAGCTGGGGACGCGTGAGCTGGCAGAACGCACGGAGCTTACAATTTCCCAGGTTAGGTCGCGCGTCAACGCGCTCATTGCTCAAGGCGAGCTTGAGCCCACGGCGCCGGCGACGAGCCGCAACCGCAAATATCGACTATCAGAGCGCGTGGAATAAATGCGTTAGTGGACGAGGCAACCCAATAATTGACCCTCAATTGGCGCCCACTAAGGTAAAGCGGTTGTTGCTCAGTCGACGGTGATGCTAAAGACTCGGCTTACGCCGGCATGGCCCCGAACCCGTCCATCAAGAACAGCCTAAGAACCAGCTTGATGACATTTCCCGGTTTGACTTCAGCCGTGCCAAAGACGTGACGCTCGGCGAGCTCACTGCAGTATGCATAGATGTCACGGATAAGGTCCGCGCCCGAAAGCGTAAACATGTAGCCTACGTCCGAAAGCGCATTGGGTGCGGCGGGCAACTTGGCCATGCGGCAAAAGGTTAGCAGGTCGGGCGCCATAGCGTCTTGGTAGCCAAGATGGCCGCCGTCTTCTTGTGCGGCGAGTTCCAGCTGGCGTACTCGATCCAGCGCCGCTGCCAGCACAAAGCTCGGTGTGGGAGCATTGACGTCTTCCGTGTTCGCCACGAGTTTGCCCGCCGCCTGCGTGACAAGCCAGGCGACCTCGCGCTGGCAACGCACGGCCTTGCGCGTAACCGGCTTGATGGACGAAGAAGAAACGCTCCCCTTAGGCGGATTCGAAGCAGCCATAAGACCCTCCCATGAACAATCCGGCCCAACAAGCCCGGATGAAACACGTGCTACATCAGTATACAGGGGAGTGGGGTAGCGGGGTACAAGCGCGCCAGCGGCAAACCGAGAGCATCAACAATGTGCCTCCGCTCTATTTGGACGATGGTACGTGGGTCATTAAGTACTCGGTTCAAGCGCCGGGTACCGTTGGTTTTCGAGACCAGAATTACAACCGTAAAATGCTCAACTGCATGGAATGTGGCGTCCCAGTCGGAGTCATATTTGCAACTGAGGTGGGCTATAAGGTGCTCGGCCTTGCGTTTGTTGAGCGGTTCGAGCCCGAAAACGGATGGTTTGTTCTGCACGGTCCTGTTCATAAAGGCGGACCGGACCCTCGTTTTGCGCCCGACATGAGTTATCTGAAGCACATACCCGTCGATATTGAGTTTGCCGGACAGGGTGCGACCGACGATGAAATTTGGCTTTGGCGGTCTTTTACGATCGTGTTGTTTGATCGGATCGCGTGGCGATGCAATCTCGCGCCCGCCCGCCGGTGCATGCTCTTCCTGATTTGTATAGCGAGAGGGGAGCGTGTATGAGCTGGCGAGGCGATATTGCGATGGGGAAGTACGGAAAACTGCCGTGTGCTCTTATCGACAACAATATGTTTCCGAGCGTAGAGGTTGATTGCGGGTCGTTTGTCGTCGCCTGCCCTTGCTGCGGCTCGCAAATACCGTGTCTCGACATTCGGTTCATCGATGCGCGCGACAGGCTCAGCGACGAAGTGAGAAAACGGACAGGCGTTCATATGCCGGTGTATCCGGAGAAATGCCCTGTTTGTGGCCTCGATATCGTGTACGACGCCGGCGACGAGGGATAGGTGATGCGGAGGAGCTGACTGTGAAGGCCTCTCCGTCCCTACAAATAAATCCCCTCACCGAGCTGCTTGTGGAACTCGGCGTGATGGTCGCGTGCCCAGGTAAAGAGCGCCTGGTCAAAGTCGGTGCGCGCGGCCGGGGCGCCAAAGACGCCGGCAACTTCGACGCGTACAAACTCCAGTGCCGGCAGCTTGTTGATGGCAGTGAGGGCAAACGGGGACGTGGGCCCTTCGAACAGATAGCGGCCGCCTTGCAGCGCGTCGCAGCTGGTGCACGTGTTGCCGAGCGACGGGGCTTTGGAGGCTCGCGCGCCTACGGGCTTGTAGCCGCAGCGCTTATGAAGGTAGTCGCGGATCTCGCCCGGCACGCAGCCAAGAGCGGGAACAATGGCGAGTGCGTTGGCGTTGGCCGTGTCGATGGCAATGTGCCCGGCCTTGTTGGGCGCGTGCGCAATGGCGATGCCCTTGCCGTCATCGGTTCGATAGGGAATGCCGAAGGCCGCGACCGAGGTCTTTTTGTGACACTTCCAGCACTCGCGCTTGCCCAGTACTAGATATATATACGGCGCTGAGGGGTCGGATCGGTCAACACCGGGCAGCCACTCGGCAAAGGGCTCGGGGTTGACGCTGCTGGGTACATACCAGATCTTCTTGGTTCGGTCCCATTTGGCGCCCAGTGCCTTGGCTTCTTCTTTGTGCGAAAAGGGGACATCGAGCTCGGTGCGCATGGCGGCTCCTTGGTGCTGCAGGTGCAAGTTGCTCAAGGATACCGCAGGGCGCAGACATCGCGGCGTTTTGTTGAGAAGTTGCGGCGCGGACTGCTTGGTTACGCCGTTAGATAAATTGGCAAGTAGATGGTCGGCTTTTGACCAGTTGGGCGGTTGGAGCAGCTTGCGGCGCAGTTTTGTGCCTGGCTATTGTTGATGTTGGGGTATTGAATATGTTTGGCTGCCATTCGTCAGGTGAATTGATGTTACGTTGCGATGACGGTTGGAACTGCCAGCGGATTTAGCGACATAATACAAAACAGCCCAGAGGACATAGCCTCTGAGCTGCGAACATTTGGTGGGCGTTAGAAGATTTGAACTTCTGACCTCTTCCGTGTCAGGGAAGCGCTCTCCCCCTGAGCTAAACGCCCGATCAAGGGTGCGCAAGCGCGCAAGGGATAATATAACGGAGCCTGAACTCGGTGGCAAGAACATTTTTAAAAATCGCTTACATTGTGGAATTCGGGGGTCTTGTCATATCCATTTCAAAAGAGCCTGCTGCCGCGATTTGGCTGTCGCATAATG
This sequence comes from Collinsella sp., assembly GCA_019414605.1. Lineage (GTDB taxonomy): Bacteria > Actinomycetota > Coriobacteriia > Coriobacteriales > Coriobacteriaceae > Collinsella. The sequence goes on along the minus strand of DXLS01000037.1, from coordinate 39,271 downwards.
CAAGGCCGTTGCGGTGTCGAGCTATGGAAAGACGCCTGCGGAATTGTCCTACCGATAAGCGGACAAGCCTTCGGCTGGTGCCTTCGCCGTGGTAAGGTAAGCCGAATTGCTTCCAGACTGTTTCGGGGGAGTGGAATGAGCAAAGAGTGTGTCGAGCAGGTCGAAGGCGCAGGGGCTTCGGTGCCGATGACCGATATATCGAACATTGATGTGCCCGAGGGCACCGATGAGCTCAGCCGTAGCACCCGCCGCGCTTGGCGCGAGCGCCTGAACAGCGCTTCGACGCGCAAGATGATCACGGGTGTCTTGGCTACGCTGGTGGGCGGTTCGTTTTGGGGCTTCTCGGGCACCAGCGCGAGTTTTCTGTTCGATACCTACCACGTCGACACCTTGTGGCTTATGAGCGCGCGCCAGATTCTCGCCGGTCTACTCTTTATGGCCGTGGTCGTTACGCGCGACCGCGAGCGCCTGATTAAGCTCTGGACCACGCCCGCCGATCGCAAGCAGCTGCTGCTCTTTACCGCCTTTGGCCTGCTGTTCAATCAGTTTTGCTATCTTTCGGCCGTGCGCCTGACGAACGCCGGAACCGCGACGGTGCTCCAGTGCCTGCAGCTCGTTATCATCATGGGCTACACCTGCGTGACCGATCTCCGCATGCCGCGTACTCGCGAAGTCATCGGCATTGGCCTGGCTCTGGGTGGAACCTTTTTAATCGCCACCGGCGGCGACCCCACCAGCCTGAATATCTCGCCGCTTGGCCTGACAGCGGGTCTTATGTGTGCGGTCAGCGCCACGTGTATGGCGGTGATTCCCGCCAAGATCCTGCCCGAATACGGCAGCCCCATCGTCACGGGCTCGGCAATGCTCACGGCGGGCGTGGTCTCGTGTGTCTTCGTGCAGCCCTGGGCGCATATGCCGGCGCTCGACGCTGCCGGCGTCGAGGCGCTCGCGGTGTTCGTGGTTATCGGCTCGTTTTTTGCTTACATGCTCTATATGCAGGGCGTTAAGGACATCGGCTCGGTGCGTGCGAGCCTCATCGGAACTGTGGAGCCGGTTTCGGCGACCATCACCAGCGCCGTTATGCTGGGCACGGTGTTTTTGCCGACCGACCTTATCGGCTTTGCCATGATCATCGTGATGATGTTCCTCACGGTGTAGCTGGCGCCGCCGCCAAGACGGAAAAGGTGTTGTGCCGCATTTTCGCCAATTGATGTCCGTGTCTGGAGTTTAGCTGTCGATGCCCAAAATGCCATAAACTAGTAACGTTATGGACTTTTTCATTGCGACTCAATTGCGAGGATTTCTTTATGGCTGGTAATCACTTTAAGGGCAGCGATAGCGGCCGTTCTGCAGTTCCGCCGCGTCCGAACGGGGCTGGTAAAGCCGGCACGCCGGGCGGCGCTGGACAGGGCGGTTCCGGTAAGCGCGTGTCCCCGGGAGAGACGGCGATGTTTACCGCTCTGTACGAGCAGTCTCAAAAGGCAAAAAAGACCGGCCGTGCAAGAGGGAATGTCTTTGCGGGCGGTGCAACCTCCACGTCGCAGCCGAGCGGGGCTCCTTCGGCACCTGAGAACAATGCAGGTGCTGCCAACGCCGCGAATGCCGCCGGCAACGTTAATGCCGGCAAGGCCGCCAACAATACTCCCTCTGCCGGTGGCGCGGGGCTTACGGGTAACCTTGGCACGATTTACACCGGCGCCTCCGAGACTGGCACGTTCACCCGCCTGGATGATAGCGGTGCCGAGTTTGCGGGCTCGGGTTCCAAGGAAGATTATTACGATTTTGGCTTGAACTACGGTAGCGACGCTTCGTCGAGTTCGACCTCTGACGGTCTGGTCCGTCATCGCCATCGCAAGGGCGAGCGCAAAAAGCGTCACACCGGCGCCATTATTGCCGCTGTAGTCGCGGTGCTTCTCGTTGCGCTTGGCGCAAGCGGCTTTATGCTGCTTAACTCGGCAAAGACCGTAAAGAGTGAAGCGAAGGAGGCCGTCGAGATTGTCGGTGGCCTTAAGGACAAGGTCACGTCGGGCGATTTTTCGACGCTGCCTGACGACGCGAAGAAGATTGATGAGCTTTGCGACAGCATGAAGGCGGAGACCTCGAGCCCGCTGTGGACGGCGGCTTCGTTTATCCCGGTGTATGGCAGCGACATCAATGCGGCCCGCACCATGATCGACGCCCTGTCCGATGTCTCGAGCAATGCGCTGGTTCCCATGGCCGATAACCTTTCGCAGGCCACGCCCGGCAAGCTGTTTCAGGACGGCATGATTAACGTGTCCGCGCTGCAGGCGGTCGCCGATTCGCTTTCCAGCAGCTCGAAGGTGTTCAAGAGTGCCAACGAGAAGATCCAGGGCATTGGCGATACTCATATTTCCCAGGTGACCGAGCTGGTCGATAAGGCCAAGGACGGCTTTGCCACCCTCAACGGCGCGGTTGACGCGGCGGAGAAGGTCGCCCCCGTCCTTCCGCAGATGCTCGGCGCCAACGGCCAGACGCGCAACTACCTTGTGTACGCCATGAACAACGTCGAGATTCGTGCCTGCGGCGGCTTTGGCGGTTCGCAGGGCCTGATTTCGGTCACCGACGGCCAGATGTCGATTGGCGAGTTTGTTCCCCGCATTGGACTCAGCGAGGATGAGGCAGTCGAGAGCGTCGACGAAGAGGATGAGGCGCTGTTCGGCAACCACAGTAACCTGTACAACTCGGGCAATACCTATTCGCCTGATTGGCCCCGCAACTCGCAGCGTGTCGCAGCCCTGTGGAAATCTCAATATGGCCAGGACGTTGACGGCGTCGTGGGTATCGACCCGGTGTTCCTGCAGTATCTGCTGGGCCTGGTCGGTAACGTGTCGCTGCCCGACGGAACGGTTGTCGACGGCACCAACGCCGCAAAGGTCCTCATGCACGATGTGTACTGGAACTATCCGGTCGAGGAGTCGGACGGCATCTTTGCATCCGTCGCCAGCGCTGCCTTCGACAAGATCCTTGGCGGTATCGGCGATGTCGATGTTACGAAGCTTGTCAGCGCCGTTGAGCGCGGTGCCGAAGAGGGCCGCCTGATCGCGTGGATGAAAAACGATGACGAGCAGAACGCTATCAAGGAGATGAACATCGACGCCTCGCTGCCCGATCCGGATGACCCGAGTGAAGATCCCGTTGCTGGTGTCTACTTTAACAACCTGAGCTTCTCCAAGCTCGACTGGTACCTGAATGCCGATACGCAGATTGGCCAGGGCATCAAGAACGGTGACGGCACATGCTCGTATCGCATCACCGTTACCCTGACGAACATCATGACGCAGGAGGAGGCCGGCAAGCTGCCCGACTACGTCGCGGCGAGCGCGCCCGATGCCGCGCGCGACGACGAGCGTCTGAATGTCTCGTTGTTTGCCCCGACGGGCGGCAACATTACTGATCTGACCGTCGAGGGCACCCAGTTTGGTCTTGGCGCCGCTACGTGGCATGGAATCCCCTTCTATTCGGGCACCGTTGACCTGCATGCTGGCGAGACGACGACGATCACATATACGCTGACCACGTCAGCCGAGGCGGGGGACAAGCCGCTTACGCTGCGTCAGACTCCTACATGCCAGGCGGCTCGCGACAGCGCGTCGGCGTAGGGTTTTTCTGGTAGCGCAGATAATCGAGTACCATTTTGGGGCGGACAGGCAATCTGTTCGCCCCTATTTTGTAAGGAGAGCGCATGAAGTACTTTGGCACCGACGGCTTTCGCGGCGAGGCTAACGTTGGGCTGACGGTAGAGCACGCTTATAAGATTGGCCGTTTTGTGGGCTGGTATTACGGCGCCAACCGCGAGCGCAAGGCGCGTGTCATCGTGGGTAAGGACACGCGTCGCTCGAGTTATATGTTCGAGGCGGCGCTGGTGAGTGGCCTGGTCGCGAGCGGTGCGGACGCCTATATGCTGCACGTGATCCCCACGCCGGGCGTAGCGCATCAGACCGTGGAAGGCTGCTTCGATTGCGGCATCATGATCAGCGCGAGCCACAACCCGTTTTGCGATAACGGCATTAAGCTCGTCAATAGCGACGGTTTTAAGATGGACGAGGACGTACTGGAGCTCATCGAGGACTACGTCGATGGCAAGAGCGAGGTGCCGCTGGCCACGGGCAACCACATCGGCGCCACGGTGGACTACATGCAGGGCCGCAACCGCTACATTGCCTCGCTCATCGCCAGCGCGAACTTTTCGCTGCAGGGCGTCAAGATCGGCATCGACTGCGCCAACGGCTCGGCGTCCTCGGTGGCCAAGCCGGTGTTCGACGCGCTGGGCGCCGACGTGCGCGTGATCAATGCCGCGCCTGATGGTTTTAACATCAACGTCGACTGCGGCTCCACGCATATGGAGCGTCTGCAGCGCCACGTGGTGGAGCAGGGCCTGGACGTGGGCTTTGCCTATGACGGCGATGCCGACCGCTGCCTGGCCGTGGACGAGCGCGGCCGCGTGGTCGATGGCGACCAGATCCTGTACGTGTGCGGCGTGTACCTGAACAAGCACGGTCGCCTTTCGGGCGGTACCGTGGTTCCGACGATTGCCAGCAACTTTGGCCTGATCAAGTCGTTGGAGCTTGCCGGCCTAAGTGCCGTGACCAGCGGTGTGGGCGACCGTCACGTGTATGCCAAGATGCGCGAGGGCGGTTACAGCCTAGGCGGCGAGCAGACGGGCCATACGATCTTTGGCGATATCGAGCGCACGGGCGACGGCATTATGACCTCGCTGCGCGTGATGGAAGTGATCCGCGCCGAGCGCGAGACGCTCTCGCAGCTCACGGCTCCGTGCAAGCTGCTACCGCAGGCGCAGGCGGCCGTGCGCGTGGCGGACAAGGACGCCGCGCTCGAGAACATGGGCGTGCAGAACGCCATCGCCGAGGCCGAGGCTGCGCTGGCAGGCGAGGGCCGCGTGCTCGTACGCAAGAGCGGAACCGAGTCGGTTATCCGCGTGCTGGCCGAGGCGCCCGACCAAGCATCCGCCGATGCTGCCATGAAGCGCATCGCCAACGCACTCGAGGCTCTATAGTTACGCGGTTTTACCAAACCGCGTAACTGCTCGACGCTGCAAACGCCCCTAAGCGGCAATCTGACGTTCAATTTCAAGGGCGCGACCAGAAGGTCAGCGCCCTTTCATTTCACGTCACCTTGCTCGCTTAGGGTCGTTTTCGCTGACGTTGCCAAGACATTGGCGTCAACATGGTTGGCGTTGGCGATGGCGCGCTGGTCAATCCTTACAGCTCGTACAGCGTGGTGAACTTGTCCTGCAGGTAGCTGCAGTAGTAGCGGGCGTCAAAATCCATGCCGCAGGCACCCTTGATGAGTTCCGGCGCGTCCTTGGCGCGGCCCCACTGCCAAATGTGCTCGCCCAGCCAGGCACGGACCGGTGTCAGATCGCCGCTCGCGCAGGCACCATTGAGGTCGACACCGTCGCGGCACATGGCCGGCACAAACATGGCGTCGTAGGCACTGCCCAGCGCATAGGTGGGGAAGTAGCCAAACGAGCCGCCGCTCCAGTGCGTATCCTGCAGGCAGCCGCGCGTGTCGTCGGGAACCGGAATGCCCAGGTACTCGTCCATAAAGCGATTCCAAAGCACGGGGATGTCCTTGGCCGTGGCTTCGCCGGCAAACAGCATACGCTCAATCTGGTAGCGCACCATAATATGCAGCGGATAGGTGAGCTCGTCGGCCTCGGTGCGGATCAACGACGGCTGCGCGATGTTCACGGCGCGGTAGAGCGTGTCTTCGTCGACGTCGCCGTAGACCTCGGGCGCGTGACGACGCAGCACCTCGAGCAGCGGGCCCATAAAGGCGCGGCTGCGACCAACGGTGTTCTCAAAGAAGCGGCTCTGGCTCTCGTGGATGCCCATGGAGGTGCCGCCCTCCAAGCACGTGCGCGCATAGGCGGGATTGACGCCCAGCTCGTACATGGTGTGCCCCGCCTCGTGGATGATGCTGTAGACGTTGGAGATGCAGTCGTCCTCGTAGATGTGCGTCGCGATGCGCGCATCACCCACGGCAAAGCCCTCGCTAAACGGATGCTCGGTAAAGGCAAGCGTGGTGTCGTCCAGGTCCAGGCCGACAAGCTTCATAAGGTCGAAGCTCATGGCGCGCTGGGCAGCCTCGGGCACGTGGGCGTGCAAAAAGTCGGCAGCCGGCTGCTGGCCGCGCTCGCCGATGGCGTGCACGAGCGGCACGACCGTGGCCTTGACCTCATCGCAAAACGCATCGAAGCTCTTGGCGGAAAGGCCGCGCTCGTACTGGTCGAGCCAAACGTCGTATGGATCGCGCTTGGGGTCCATGAGCTCGGCCTGATGCTTAAGTTGGGCGACGATTCTATCCACATAGGTCTCAAAGCTCGCCCAGTCGTTGGCTGCCTTGGCCTTGTGCCACACGGCGTCCGCCTCGCAGGTGAGTCTGGTCCAGGCCTCGGCTTCTTCGGTGGGGATGGCACTGGCCTCACGTTGATCGCGGCCGAGCACACGGATCTCGTCGAGCAGCTGAGGGTCGTCGATTTTGCCGCCGGCGACGGTCTCGCGCGCTAACGAGCGTACGAGCTCAACGGACTTCTCGCTGGTCAGCAGCTTGTGATGCTCGCCGGCAAGCGTGCCCATGGCGTCGGCACGCGCTGCTGCGCCGTTGGCAGGAGCAATCGTCGCTCCATCGAACTCGGCAATCTTGAGCAGGTACTCGCGAGTCCACAGCTTGCCTTCGAGCTTGCGGAGCTTCTTGATGCTCTTGCCCGCCTTGGCCTTCTTATCGAGTTTCTTTCCCATACCTATATCCTTGATCTCGCAGGTCGAGCGCCACGGGTGGGCGTGCGGCCAGTTTGCACAGCTACCTGCCTTGTACCCAGTGCGAACAAAACGGAACGCGGCGATGCACACGCAGAATGTGTTATCCTATAGCCCAATGCGTTGACGGAGAGGGTTTTGCCCGCCGCGTCGCCGGCAAGAGAGGGAAGGTCATGGGCTGCGAGCCTTCCTGCGGTGACAAGGGCCAAGCGTTCACTCCCGAGCAGCGACCTCAACGGGCACGCGGCCAGCGGCGGCGAAGCCCCAGTAGGGAAGCCGTGAGCCTCGCGACAAGGGGCACAGAGTGGGCGCGGCGGGCCAGACATCCGCCGGGTCAAACAAGGTGGTACCGCGGAATTCAACCGTCCTTGGGCAATGCACATGCCCGAGGGCGGTTTTTTTATTACCGAACCGGGCCGCGTTTTCACAACGCCAGACGGTGGCAGCCGCCTCGGCAAACGGAGAGCGCGAGAGACGAAAGGGAAGACATGAGTCTGATTGATGATCTGGTCAAACTCGAGGAAGAGGCCAAGGAGCTCGTCGCAGGCGCCGACGACGCAGCCAAGCTCGAGGCTGCGCGCGTTGAGCTGCTCGGCCGCAAGGGCCGCATCACCGGCCTGATGCGCATGATGGGCAAGCTCGCCCCCGAGGATCGTCCCGTGATGGGCAAGCGAGCCAACGAGATGCGCCAGCTGATTGAGGGCATGCTCGACGAGCGCAACACCGAGATGAAGGCCGCCGCCCTCAAGCGCGCACTGGAGCACGACGCCGTCGACATCACGCTGCCGGGCATCCGTCCGCAGATCGGCCACCAGCACCTGATCAAGCAGATCATCGAGGAGGCCGAGGACATCTTCTGCGGTATTGGCTATACCGTCGAGTCCGGCCCCATGGTCGACACCTCCTACTACAACTTCACCGCGCTCAACGCCCCCATGGATCACCCGAGCCGTTCGGCCCGCGACACGTTCTACGTGGTTGACAACAACCCCGGTAGCGTCGCGCACCCCGAGGCCCACGCCCACGGCGAGTCCGACGTGCTGCTGCGCACCCAGACCTCGGGCGTGCAGATCCACACCATGGAGTCGCAAAAGCCGCCCATCTACATGATCTGCCCGGGCACCGTCTACCGCCCCGACACGGCCGACGCCTGCCACCTGCCGCAGTTCAACCAGATCGAGGGCCTGGTCGTCGACGAGGGCATCACCTTTGGCGACCTTAAGGGCACGCTCGACTACTTTGTTAAGTGCATGTTTGGCGAGGACCGCAAGACGCGCTACCGCCCGCACTTCTTCCCCTTCACCGAGCCCAGCTGCGAGGTGGACGTGAGCTGCCACGTGTGCGGCGGCAAGGGCTGCAACTTCTGCAAGCACAGCGGCTGGATCGAGATCCTGGGCTGCGGCATGGTCGACCCCAACGTGCTCATCAACTGCGGCATTGATCCCGAGAAGTACACCGGCTTCGCCTTTGGTATTGGCGCCGAGCGCGTCGCGGCCCTGCGCTACGACCTGCCGGATCTGCGAACGCTGATGACGGGCGATATGCGCTTCTTAAATCAGTTCTAGTCCCGGCGGCTTTCCCAAGCACCTCACCTTGCCTTTCAATCGTCGGTTGCGTACCTAAGTACGCGGCCCTCCTCTTTCAAGGCAATCTGCGGCACTTGGAAAACCCGTCTCCGTTGCAGTTTTCCGGCTCAAAGCCGCATTTATGAAAGGAGACCAGTTAGATGCGCGTTTCTTACGACTGGCTCAAGACCATGATCGATATTCCGGAGGATCCCAAGACCCTTTCGGACGAATATATCCGTACCGGTACCGAGGTCGAGGCGATTGACACTGTGGGAGAATCCTTCGACCACGTGGTGACCTCCAAGGTGCTCACCAAGACCCCGCACCCCGATAGCGACCATATGTATGTGTGCTCGGTCGACGTGGGTGACAAGAACCTCGACGCTGACGGCAATCCCGCTCCGCTGCAGATCGTCTGCGGCGCGCAGAACTTCGAGGCCGGCGACCACATCGTCACGGCCATGATCGGCGCAGTTCTGCCCGGCGACGTCAAGATCAAGAAGAGCAAGCTTCGCGGCGTCGTGTCCATGGGCATGAACTGCTCCGCACGCGAGCTCGGCCTGGGCGGCGACCACTCTGGCATTATGATCCTGCCCGAGGATACGCCCTGCGGCATGCCGTTTGCCGAGTATGTGGGCTCGAGTGATACTGTGCTCGACTGCGAGATCACGCCCAACCGCCCCGACTGCCTGTCCATGATCGGCATGGCCCGCGAGACCGGCGCCATTTTCGATCGCGATTTCCACGTTGAGCTGCCCGCCATCAAGGCGGAGACTGGCCGCGCGACCGACGACGAGCTTTCCGTCGAGATTGCCGACGAGGGCCTGTGCGACCGCTATGTCGCCCGCATCGTGCGCAACGTGAAGGTCGGCCCGTCGCCCGACTGGATGGTCAAGCGCCTTAACGCCCTGGGCGTGCGTCCGCACAACAACATCGTCGACATCACCAACTACGTGATGATGCTCACCGGTCAGCCGCTGCACGCCTTTGACCTGGAAACCTTTGCCGAGCGCGATGGCCACCGTCGCGTGGTGGTTCGCGCCGCCCAGCAGGATGAGAAATTCACGACGCTCGATGGCGAAGAGCGCGTGCTCGACGCCGGCATGGGCCTTATCACCGACGGCGAGCGCCCCGTGGCGTTGGCCGGCGTTATGGGCGGCATGGATTCCGAGATCGAGGACGACACCGTCGACGTGATGGTCGAGAGCGCTTGCTTCAACGCCGGTCGCACCTCGCACACCAGCCGCGATCTGTCGCTGATCTCCGACGCCTCCATTCGCTTTGAGCGCCAGGTTGACGAGACTGGCTGCGTGGATGTCGCCAACGTTACCTGCGCGCTCATCGAGGAGATCGCCGGCGGCGAGGTTGCTCCCGGCTATGTCGATGTTTTCCCCGCGCCCAAGACCATCGACAGCATCAAGCTGCGCCTGGCCCGCGTGCATGCCATCTGCGGTGCCGACATCGAGCCCGACTTTATCGAGCGTTCGCTTACCCGTCTGGGCTGCACCGTCGAGCGCGACGGCGAGGACTTTATGGTTACCCCGCCGAGCTTCCGTCCCGACCTGCCGCGCGAGATTGACCTGATCGAGGAGGTCCTGCGCCTATGGGGCATGGGCCGTGTGACGGCGACCATCCCGGCTGCCAAGAACCACATCGGCGGCCTGACCCGCGAGCAGAAGCTCACCCGCAAGGTCGGCGAGATCCTGCGCGCCTGCGGCCTCAACGAGACCACGACCTTTGGCTTTGCCGCCCCGGGCGACCTGGAGAAGATTGGCATGTCCACCGAAGGCCGCGGCTGCCCCGTGGTGCTCATGAACCCGCTGGTGGCCGAGCAGACCGAGATGCGTCGTTCGCTGCTGCCGGGCCTGCTGCAGTCCGTGGCCTACAACGAGGCGCACGGTACGCCCAACGTGCACCTGTACGAGGTCGGCAGCCTGTTCCACGGTCGCGAGAACGCCAGCCTGCCCAAGGAGACCAAGTCCGTCGCGGGTGTGCTCTCGGGCCAGTGGAGCGAGCAGTCTTGGAACATGAAGTACCGTAAACTGCGTTTCTTCTTTGGCAAGGGTATCGTCGAGGAGCTGCTCGCCCAGCTGCGCATCGAGAAGGTTCGCTTCCGTCCCGTCGAGGGCGAGGGCTACGCTTTCTTGCAGCCGGGTCGTGCGGCCGAGGTTCTGTCCGGCGGAACCGTGCTGGGCTGGGTCGGCGAGATTCACCCCGAGGCGCGCGAGGCGATGGGCATCGATGAGGTCGTCGTTGCCTTTGAGCTCGACTTGGACAAGCTGATCAAGGGCGCCCGCAACCAGGAGAACTACCGTGAGTTCTCGCAGTACCCGGCCGTTGAGCACGACCTTGCTATCGTGGTCGATAACTCCGTGACCTGCGAGGATCTTGAGCGCCGCATTACCAGCGCCGGTGGCAAGCTGCTCGAGGGCGTGCGCCTGTTCGACGTCTACCGCGATCCCATCCGCATCGGAGCGGGCAAGAAGTCCATGGCCTTTGCGCTTACGTATCGCTCCGACGACCACACGCTCACCAGCGAAGAAGTCGAGAAGGCACACCAGAAGATCGTCACCAAGGTGTGCAAGGGCGTAAACGGCGAGGTCCGCGGCTAGGATTTGCGCTGGGTATAGGCCAGCGGTGGCTGCCGCCGAGTCCTACGTGACTGCTATGCTCGATATAAGGCGCTGCTGAGCCTGCATATATGACACGCGCATTACATAACGGCGTGCTGCTTTGTCGGCAGTGCGCCGTTTTGCTATGATAGCCCGCGGCGTGTTACGAATCTGACATTACGTAACACTGACAAGGTGATTTTAGCGGCGTTGCAATTCCGCGCGCCGATAACCGGGAGGCGTATATGCACATTCCAGACAACTACCTGTCCCCGCAGACCGATGCCGTCATGGCGGTGGCGATGGTGCCCGTATGGGTTCACTGCATCAAAAAGGTGCGCGCCACGCTCGATCGCGAGCATATGGCGTTCCTGGGCATCTGCGCCGCATTCTCCTTCTTGCTCATGATGTTCAACGTGCCGCTGCCCGGCGGTACCACGGGTCACGCCGTTGGCGGCGCGCTCATCGCGCTGCTGCTTGGCCCCGAGGCCGCTGCCATTGCCGTCTCGGTCGCGCTAGCGCTGCAGGCGCTGCTATTTGGCGACGGCGGCGTTCTGTCGTTTGGCGCCAACTGCTTTAACATGGCCTTTGTGCTGCCGTTTGTCGCTGCTATCGTGTTTCGTGCGCTCAACAGCCGTCTGCACGACAAGAGCTGGGGCACCTCGGTTTCTGCCATCGTAAGCGGCTGGGTCGGCCTGTGCCTGGCGGCCCTGTGCGCGGCAATCGAGTTCGGTATTCAGCCGATGCTCTTCACGAATGCTTCGGGCGCTCCGCTGTACTGCCCCTTCCCGCTGTCCGTGGCTATTCCTGCCATGTTGATCCCGCATATGCTGGTTGCCGGCGTGATCGAGGGCGTGGCGACGGCCGCCATCTACGGCTTTATCAAGAAGACGGCGCCGAGCATTATCGTCGGGCCCGGGGCCATCGATGGCCAGCTTGCTGCCGAGGGCGCTGCTGTCAAGAAGACCTCGCTGGTTCCCACGCTCATTTTGGTCGCCGTGCTCGTGGTGGCCACGCCGCTGGGATTGCTTGCCACCGGTGACGCCTGGGGTGAGTGGGACGCCGAGGGCGCCGCAACTGCCGTTCAGGAGGCTGGCGACGACAGCCTGCAGGCTTCGGTCGGCCTCGATACTCCGACCTTTGCCGACGCGCTGCCCACGGGTGATTACCTGCAGGCCTATTCCGAGGAACAGGGCCTTGGCTTTGCCGGCCAGGCTGCCATGTATATCCTTTCCGGTGTGATTGGCGTGGCGGTGCTCACCATCGCATTCCGCCTGATTTCGCTGACGGTTAAGGAAAGCTGAGCGCATGCAAATGGTCGAGCTGCCTAGCTGGCTTGCGGCCGAGGAGCGATACGAGCCCGCGGGGGCTCGGCATCGTGTGATGCAAAAGAATGTCCTGCACCTGGCGAGCCTGCTTGAGCGGGTTCGCCTGGGTGGAGGTGCGCACGAGGGCGGGTCGATGGTCGACCGCGCCCTTTCTTGCGTTTCGGCTCCGGTGCGTCTGGTGGGGATGTTCGTTTGCGTCCTGTGCGTGTGTCTGACGCAAAGCCCGCTGTACCTCATGTTGATGGCGGCTATCGTGTTGGTGCTCGTTGCCGTACGCCCCGTACGCGGGCTGCGGGCAACCTTTGTGCCGGCGCTTGGCGCTGCGGGGCTCGCGGTGGTTCTGGCACTGCCTGCCCTGCTGCTGGGCGCGTCTGCCACGGGCGCCATGCTCAAGATCGCGCTCAAGACGTTTATTAATGTGTCGCTGGTGCTGGGTGTTTCGTGGACGCTCACCTGGAGCCGCATGTCGGCGGCGCTCAAAATGCTGCACCTGCCCGATGAGGTTATCTTTACGTTTGATATGGCACTCAAGCATATCGAGGTGCTGGGACGCACGGCGCACGATCTGTGCGAATCAGTCATGCTGCGCAGCGTCGGTTCCGCGCCTGCGGGTTTTTCGCGCACCGATTCGCTGGCGGGTATCATGGGCATGACGTTTATCAAGGCGATGGAATGCAGCCGCGCGATGGACGAGGCCATGCTCTGCCGCGGCTTTGCCGGTGCGTACCCGGCCCCCGCGCGTAGCGGCTTTGGCTGGCGCGATGCCGTTTACGCGGCCGTTGTGGCTCTGCTCGCCGTATTGTGCGCGGTGCTGTAGCGCGGGCGGTCGAACCGTCGATGTGAGTAGGGAAGGGCGACGTTTTGACAAACGATACAAATGGCGCGATGGGCGCGAGCGGTGCTGCTGGCGTCGAAACAACGCCGCTCATCGAGTTTCGTGACGTGGTGTTTTCCTATGCGGGCCATACGGTGGTCGACGGCGTTTCGCTGCAGGTGGACCGTGGAGAGCTCGTTGCCCTGCTAGGTCCCAACGGCTGCGGCAAGACGACGATCATGCGCCTTATTAACGGCCTTGAGCTCGCGGACGCGGGTGCGTACCTGTTCGACGGGCATGCGGTCGATGCGGCATATCTCAAGGATTCCGCGACGGCCCAGCGGTTCCATCAATGCGTGGGCTTTGTGTTCCAAAACGCCGATGCGCAGCTCTTTTGCGCTACGGTGGGCGAGGAGGTCGCGTTTGGCCCGGCTCAAATGGGACTGCCGGCAGACGAGCTCGAGCGCCGCGTGCGCGATGCCATGGAGCTGTTCCAGGTTGCCGATCTTGCCGACGTCTCTCCCTATCAGCTCTCGGGCGGGCAAAAGAAGCGCGTTGCGCTGGCTGCGGTGGTGTCGATGAACCCGGATATCCTGGTGCTCGACGAGCCTACCAACGGACTTGACGAGGACTCGTGCGACATCGTGGTCAACTTTCTACTGGCCTATGTTGCTGCCGGCAAGACGGTCTTGATGAGTACACATCATCAGGATTTGGTGCGGCGCCTGGGTGCCCGCGCCATCTATATCGATCGATATCACCATGTGGTCGAGGCGCCGGTGTCGTCGTATGGAACCGAGAGCGGCGCTGCGGAATAGTTGCTGCGTAGAGCGTGCGTAGCCGCCCGCGCGGCTTTGCCGTGATGGTATAGTTATCCAGGTTTTTATGGGGGTGGCTATGCCAAGCTGGAACATTCATATCGCTCAGACGGAGCGTTTGCTGGAGCGCAGCGGTGCGCTTGCCAATAGCGTGCGCGACCGCAATGCCTTTTTGTTTGGCTGCGTGGTTCCGGATATCTTCGTGGGCTATATGGTCCCTGGCATCGCTGATCCCATTCCGTATCGCATTACGCACTTTGCAAAGCCCGAGCCTATCCCTAAGCCTCGTGAGCATGAGTTCTGGGATACCTATGTGGCGCCGCTGCTTAAAGGCGCACCCGCGGGCGAACCTGCTGAGGCCACCTCGATTGTCGAGGAACGCGAGCGACTCAATCGGGTGCATTATCCCCAACGTTACAAGGACGCCGAGCCGGTTGCCGGTCCCGGCGCCTGTGAGTTTTCGCTCGCGCCCGATGACGTGGCGCAGTCGCTGCTCGATCTGACGCTGGGCGTTTGGTCTCACCTTGTGGCCGATACTGTGTGGAATACCCGCGTGAACCAGTACCTGGAGGCGCACGGCGGCAAGCCGTGCGAGGAATTCCGCATTAAAAAGCAAGGCGACTTTGACTGGTTTGGCAAGACGCTCAGCATTGTTTCGATTCCGCGCGCGACCGATCGCCTCTATACTGCGGCGACGCGTTTTGGTCAGTATCCCATCCATAAGGAGTATGTGCTCAAGACCATCGGCGTCATGCACGAGATTGTACGCGAAAACCCCGGCGAGCCCGATCATCCGCCGTATCGCTTGCTAACCGAGGAGTTCTTCGACGCAACGTTTACCGAGGTCATCGAGCTGACCAAGGCGGGATTTGCCGCCCGCGTCGCATCACCCAGTGTGCCTGCTCTGCCCCTGATCGCTAGCTGCTAGCTGGCCGGCTTGACAGCGAACAGCTCATCCCAATCGACAAATAGCTCTTGCCGCAGGGTATCTTCGGCAGTACGCTCCTGTTTGGTCTTTGGGGTGTAGGGAAGCCCAGCCTTTTTATGGATGAGCTCGGTTATGTGGTCGAAGCTTTTCTTGTCCTTAATCTGGTCATAGGTGATTTGGATGACGTCGTAGCCCATGCTCGTGAGTGCGGTGGCGCGCTCGGCATCGGAGAGGCTCGCGGCTTCGCTGTCGTGGGCGGAGCGGCCTTGACATTCCAGAATGACGCCCATGCTGTCGGTGGCGCTTTCGATGAGGATATCGGCGTAACAGCAGGTTTTGTTATACAGCGAACGTGCAGCTTCGCTGAGTGGGATGCGCGCGTTATTGGTGATGTCGATGCCCAAGCCGCCCTCGTCGCGGGGGAGCGAGATGAGTATGGACGTCTGGACTTCGAAGGGCGAGGCGGTCTGTCCCGTCATATGTTCGGCGGCCCAGCGGAGCTGCTTAACGCCGCGCAGACCTGCGGCCTGCTTGGCGAACGCGGCGATCTCCCCCGCGCTGAGGAGCGGCGCGCGCTTCCACAAGTTGGTGTCATTGCCCTTGGTGTCGACAACACGCTTCCAACCACAGTCGGGCGGAATGAGCTTAAGCGAAATAGCTTCATCGAGTTGTTTTAGCGTTCGCTCGCAGGGCTTAAACACTGCAAAGGAGCCGCACATCTCGTAGCAAGCCATGAGTAACTGGTGGCGTGAGACCTGCGTAGCAAGGTTGAGCAGTGTGAACTCCGGTGACGTGACATCAAACCCATGCTCAGTCTGCCTAAACGACCCGGGAGGCGGCTCTTGGGTCAGGAGGTGCGATTTAAACAGGCTTCGCGACCCGGATTGTGCCCGAGTGAATACAAGCCTGTGAAGCGGTGCGTGAAGCAGGTCTTTTACAACTGCATGACTTCCGAGGCCGCAACATCTGCGATCCATATTGCCAAGGCTAATGGCGGGGTAAAGGCCTAATACCTGCGGCGGGATACGGTGATAGTAAAAAGCGGATTGACCGCATAGCGTCAGGTCCATGATATCCTCCTGGTCGAAATGTGCTTTTGGACCGTGCGATGCCAGCGTCAATTCGGAAGTATGCGGCAAAATCTGAACCCTGTGAGCAGACCTGGCTTTTAAGGCCAGTTTATCAGGCATTTTGTTGCGAAAAAATGAGGTGTGCTCGGAGGTCTCAGAATTTGCCGCATACTTCCGAAAAAGCGGTCGATCTGGCTCTTGCTAAAACGATTTAGCAGCGTCGGGTAAGGTGTGGTTTCGCCATCGGGCGAACACTTTTAGCGCCTGAGGCTTTATTTTTTGGCCTCGAAGGGTGGATTTTGCGCTTTTGGTAAAGAAATGAGTGCGTGTTTTGCTGTGTGCTGGCATTGGTACAAAAAAGGGCCCGGAAGGCGAAGCCTTCCGGGCCCTTTCCAATGCAAGTGTGCTTGCAAGTGTGATTTAGCGCACCTGAGCGACGTAAGCGACGTTGGTCGAGGAGACCTTGTCCTCGAGCTGGACGCTCATGCGGGGATCGCCGGCGGTGGCGACGGTCAGATCGCCGGCCTCGACGTAGCCGAGCTCCTTAGCGGTCTCGATCGCCTTGACGATCGTGCCGTTGACGGTGCCCTGGGTAATCTCGGCCTGATGCGGGATAACGCCCCAGTACATGATCATCTGCTGGACGGCCCACTCGTGGCGGGAGAACGCGCAGATCGGCATGTTGGGACGGAAGTGCGAGATCAGGCGAGCGGTGCGGCCGGTGGTCGTCGGCACGGTGATGCACTTGGCGCCAACGGTGGTAGCCATGTTCACAGCGGACATACCCACAACGTTGTTGACAACACGGGTGCCGTGGGCATCGGCCGGAACCTCGAGCGGAGCGTGAGCCGGGAGGTACTTTTCGGTCTCGAGAGCAATGCTGGCCTGCATCTTAACGGCCTCGACCGGGTACTTACCGGCAGCGGACTCGCCAGAGAGCATAACGGCGTCGGTGCCGTCGTAGATGGCGTTAGCAACGTCGGCAACCTCGGCGCGCGTCGGGCGCGGGTTCTGCTGCATGGAGTCGAGCATCTGCGTAGCGGTGATAACGGGCTTGTAGGCCGCGTTGCACTTGGCGATGATCTCCTTCTGGATGTGGGGAACGAGCTCGGGCTTGATCTCGATGCCCAGGTCGCCACGGGCAACCATGATGCCGTCGGAAGCCTCGAGGATCTCGTCGAAGTTCTCGACGCCCAGGGCGCACTCGATCTTCGGGAAGATCGTCACGTGCTCGCCACCGTTCTCGCGGCAAAGCTCGCGGATGCCGCGGACGGACTCGCCGTCACGGATGAAGGAAGCGGCGATGTAGTCGATGTTCTCGGTCAGGCCAAAGAGGATGTCCTGACGATCGCGCTCGGTGATAGCGGGCAGCGAGATGTTGACGTTGGGCATGTTGACGCCCTTGCGCTCGCCGATCAGGCCGTCGTTCTTGACGACGCAGGTCATGTCCTGGCCGTCGACGGACTCGACCTCGAGGGCAACCAGGCCGTCATCGATCAGGATGAGGGAGCCCTTCTCGACCTCGGAGGGCAGAGCCAGGTAGTCGAGGGAGATGTGCTCAGCGGTGCCGTGGAAATCCTCGGTCGTGGGCTGAGCGGTGACGACGATCTTGTCGCCGGTCTTGACGGCAACCTTCTTGCCATCGACCAGAAGGCCGGTGCGGACCTCGGGGCCCTTGGTGTCGAGCAGGATGCCGACGGGCATACCGAGCTCCTTGGAAATACGACGGACGCGCTCGATGCGACCGTGGTGCTCGTCGTAGGAGCCGTGCGAGAAGTTAAAACGGGCGACGTTCATGCCCGCCTTGATCATCTCGCGGATGGTCTCGTCGCTATCGCAGGCGGGACCCATGGTGCATACAATCTTAGTGCGCTTGTACATTCAGACCTCCATCTGACATCGTCTTGCGCTGATAGATAAACCATAAGAAATAAAACTGAGTTGATTATAACGAAATGGCGACCGAATACCCCAAAAAATCGACCGTATGCCGAATTAGAAGTTCATTTTTTGCGGAAAAACGGTATATGCAAAAACTTTACCAACCGTTCTAACCGCTGCTATCTGGGCGATATTTCAGTTTGATGATGCGCCGAAGAAAAAACGTTTTATCAATGTTGAGCATCACACGGCCTGCACCGTTGCTTATGGACCATATTTCCAAATGGATTGTTTTGGCTAGACGCGTTGCTTTGGGGTACCATAGCTCCACTATCAACTGCCGCTCAGCACGGCAGCCTTGATGAGCCCTTGCCCTTCTCCTGGGAATTATGATCGGGCATCAATCTGCTGAGTGGCCCGAATCCCAGGAGGGGACTCTATATGCAAAAGGAATACCTGTCCGCCGCGGCGGAGGTGCTCAGCGACCAGGGTGTCGATGAGAACCTCGGCCTGAGCGACGACGAGGCGTCGTCGCGCCTCGCTAAGACAGGCCCTAACAAGCTCGAGGAAGCCGAGAAGACGCCGCTGTGGAAGCGTTTCTTTGAGCAGATGGCCGATCCCATGGTCATCATGCTGATCGTTGCCGCCGTCATCAGTGCGCTCACGGGCATGGTCAAGGGCGAGCCCGACTTTGCCGATGTCGTCATTATCATGTTCGTCGTTATCGTCAACTCGGTGCTGGGCGTGGTCCAGGAAGCCAAGAGCGAGGAGGCCCTCGAGGCCCTGCAGGAGATGAGCGCGGCGCAGTCCAAGGTGCTGCGCGACGGCAAGCTCGTGCACCTGCCGAGCGCCGAGCTCGTGCCCGGTGACGTGATCATGCTCGAGGCGGGCGACTCCGTCCCGGCCGACTGCCGCGTGCTCGAGAGCGCCACGATGAAGATCGAGGAGGCCGCCCTTACCGGCGAGTCCGTGCCTGTCGAGAAGCATGCCAACGTGATCGAGCTCGCCGCCGGCACCGACGACGTGCCGCTCGGCGACCGCAAGAACATGTGCTACATGGGCTCCACCGTTGTGTACGGCCGTGGCCGCGCCGTCGTAGTCGGCACCGGCATGGATACCGAGATGGGCAAGATTGCCGGCGCCCTGGCCGAGGCCAAGGAAGAGCTCACGCCGCTGCAAGTGAAGCTCGCCGAGCTCAGCCGCATCCTTACCATTATGGTTATCGTCATCTGCGTCGTCATCTTTGGCGTCGACATCATCCGTCACGGCGTGGGCAACGTCCTCACCGACCCGACTGCCCTGCTCGACACCTTTATGGTCGCCGTCTCGCTTGCCGTCGCCGCCATCCCCGAGGGCCTGGTCGCCGTCGTGACCATCGTGCTGTCGCTTGGCGTGACCAAGATGGCCAAGCGCCAGGCGATTATCCGCAAGCTTTCTGCCGTCGAGACCCTCGGCTGCACGCAGACCATCTGCTCCGACAAGACCGGCACGCTTACCCAGAACAAGATGACCGTCGTCAAGCACGAGCTCGCTGCGCCCAAGGAAAAGTTCTTGGCCGGCATGGCGCTGTGCTCCGATGCCCAGTGGGACGAGGAGCTGGGCGAGGCCGTGGGCGAGCCGACCGAGTGCGCGCTCGTCAACGATGCCGGCAAGGCTGGTCTTACTGGCCTGACTGCCGAGCACCCGCGCGTGGGCGAGGCCCCGTTCGACTCGGGCCGTAAGATGATGTCCGTGGTCGTCGAGACCCTGGACGGCGAGTACGAGCAGTACACCAAGGGCGCGCCCGACGTGGTGATCGGCCTGTGCACCCATATCTACGAGGGCGATAAGGTCGTCCCCCTGACCGAGGAGCGCCGCGCCGAGCTCGTGGCGGCCAACAAGGCCATGGCCGACGAGGCCCTGCGCGTGCTGGCGCTGGCGAGCCGCACCTACACCGAGGTTCCCGCCGACTGCAGCCCCGCTGCGCTCGAGCACGACCTGGTCTTCTGCGGCCTGTCCGGCATGATCGACCCGGTCCGTCCCGAGGTGGCCGACGCTATCCGCGAGGCGCACGACGCCGGTATTCGCACCGTCATGATCACGGGCGACCATATCGACACCGCCGTGGCCATTGCCAAGCAGTTGGGCATCGTCACCGATCGCAGCCATGCCATTACCGGCGCCGACCTCGATCGCATGAGCGACGAGGAGCTCGACGCGCACATCGAGGATTACGGCGTGTACGCCCGCGTCCAGCCCGAGCACAAGACCCGCATCGTCGAGGCCTGGAAGTCGCGCGACCAGATCGTGGCCATGACGGGCGACGGCGTCAACGACGCCCCGTCCATCAAGCGCGCCGACATCGGCGTTGGCATGGGCATCACCGGTACCGATGTCACCAAGAACGTCGCCGACATGGTGCTTGCCGACGACAACTTCGCCACCATCATCGGTGCCTGCGAAGAGGGCCGTCGCATCTACGACAACATCCGCAAGGTCATCCAGTTCCTGCTTTCGGCCAACCTTGCCGAGGTCTTCTCGGTGTTTATCGCCACGCTCATCGGCTTTACCATCTTCCAGCCGGTGCAGCTGCTGTGGGTGAACCTGGTCACCGACTGCTTCCCCGCGCTCGCGCTGGGCATGGAGGATGCCGAGGGCGACATCATGAAGCGCAAGCCGCGCAACGCCAAGGACGGCGTCTTTGCCGGTAATATGGGCCTGGACTGTGTGGTCCAGGGCTTGATCATCACCGTGCTGGTGCTGGCGAGCTTCTTTGTGGGCGTGTACTTTGACATGGGCTACATCCACATCGCCGATATGATCGCCGGCAATGCCGACGAGGAAGGCGTGATGATGGCGTTCATCACGCTCAACATGGTCGAGATCTTCCACTGCTTCAATATGCGCAGCCGTCGTGCGTCGCTGTTTAGCATGAAGAAGCAGAACAAGTGGCTGTGGGCATCTGCCGCGCTGGCGCTGGTACTGACGGTTATCGTGACCGTTCAGCCGACGCTTGCCGAGATGTTCTTTGGCCCCGTGACGCTTGAGCTCAAGGGCGTTATCGCCGCCCTGGGCCTTGCCTTCCTGATCATTCCGTTGATGGAGATCTACAAGGCGATCATGCGCGCAGTGGAGAAGGAGTAGGTCGAAAGGTCAACCTTCCCACCGGTCCGACCGCCTGCGGGGTTTCTTCTTCGCTGGTCCTCGCGCTTCGCGCTGCGGGATCGCTCAGAAGAAACCCCTCCCGGCGGGCGGGCCTTCGGATAACCTCTCGGGACCATTGGCTAAGGGAAAGTATGTGAGCTGGTCGAGCGTTTGCTCGACCAGCTCTTTTTTGTGGGTAAAATACCTGCTCAGTTGTGATTTGTGGTGCTGGGAGGCGCTTGTGGGCAAGGCGAAGGCTAAGGCGAAGAAAAAGACGACGGGGGCGCGGGCTAAGCGCGATCGTCGTCGGAAGCTTGCGACCGAAGCTCCCGCGTCTGCCGAGGAGCTGCTGGCAAGCGTGCCGGGACTCGATGCGCTGCAGGATGTTCCGGCGTTCGACGATCTGCCGGTCGATGATGCTCAGCGGGCTGCCTTCGATGATTTTTGTGCTCGGGCCGAGGAGCCCGAGCAGATGCAGCTTGGTGCCGTGGTGCGCCTGGATCGTGGGTTTCCACTGGTGGCGACTGCCGATGACACCTTTCGTGCCGAGCATGCCGTGGGGTTTGCCAAGTCGCGTGGCGAGGACGAGGTTCTGCTGCCCGCCGTGGGCGACCGCGTGGCGGTGCGTCGTGCGCCCGGGCACGACATGGGCGTGATCGAGTGCGTGCTGCCACGCCGCACGAGTTTTGAGCGCTGGCGCGGACGCGCTCGCGGCGAGCGTCAGGTGCTTTGCTCCAACGTGGATAGCGTGCTGATCGTGCAGGCGCTCGGCGCCGGCGAGGTACTGCTCGACCGCGTGGCGCGCTCGCTGGTGTTGGCACTCGACTGCGATGCCGAGCCGGTGGTGGTACTCACCAAGGCCGACCGCTGCGACGCCGATGAGCTCGAGCGCGATCTGGACCGTGTGCACCGCTTGGTGGGTCCGGACGTGCGCGTGATCGTGACGTCCTCTGCCGAGGGTCGTGGCCTGGACGAGGTGCGCGCCTGCGTGCCCGCCGGGAGCTGCGCCATGATCTTGGGTGAATCGGGTGCTGGCAAGTCGACGCTGCTTAACGCGCTGCTGGGTCACGATACGTTGGCGACCGGCGGCGTACGTGAGCGCGATGACCAGGGTCGCCACACCACGGTCGCGCGCGTGATGGTGGCGCTGCCGGGCGAAGCCGGCGTTATTGCTGACGCGCCGGGCCTGCGCAGTCTGCCGCTCGTGGGGCATGAGCGGGGCTTGGCACGCGCGTTTCCCGAGATTGTCGAGGCGTCGCGTGCGTGCCGGTTTGCCGACTGCACACATACTCACGAACCGGGCTGTGCCGTTCGCGAGGCCGAGGGTGCCGGGCGGATCGACAGCCTGCGTTTGGAGACGTTCCAAAACTTGGCGTCATCCATGCGCGTGAGTGCTCAGATGCTCGATCCCGATGTTCATCTGTAATTGAATCTATCTATGACAGCCGTCTCCCAATGGTGCGGGAGGCGGCTTTTTTATTGCCGATGCGCCCCTAAACGTGCATTTATCCGACGTGCTGACAAAAACCTTGCCACGAGCTTGACGGGTCGGTCAGCTTTTGGTCGGCAATTGGTTTGACACTCAAAACCAAGATTGCGATCGCGTTGTTTTGCCGCTTGCTCGCTCGGACAATGGTGGTACGGGCATCCGCCCGGTGCTACCTTGAGAGGAGCGGCCGTGAACAAGAGCAAGCGCATCGCCATCAGTCTGATCGCGGGCGTGCTCGCCGCGCTGCTCTGTATGGTTTACGCGTCATCGATTCGCTCGCAGGCAGAGCAGGCCCAGGCCGAGACACTGGCCAAGTACGGCGGCGATCGCGTCGAGGTGTGCGTCGCGGCGCGTGATATCGATGCGGGCGAGACCCTCGACGAGACCAATGTCATAACCCAGGAATGGCTGGTGAGCCTGCTGCCGCGCGATGCGGCGACCGAGCTGCGCCAGGTGCGCGGTGACGTGACGACCTCGCGCATCCCTAAAAATGCCGTGATTTGCGATGTCTACACCAAGGCCGAAAGCCACACGCTCGAGGTGCCCAAAGGCAAGGTCGCCGTTTCGGTGGCGGTCGATGCCGAGCATTCGGTCGGGGGCGCCACGGGCGTGGGCAGCTACGTGGACGTGTACGTGCAAAAGGACGGCGTGACCGATCGGCTGTGCGGCGCGCGCGTGATCGATACCAGCGAAGTGGCCGGCGCCACGCGCGAAGGCAAGATCGAATGGGTGACTCTGGCGGCCGACCCCGAAGACGTTAAGGAATTGCTGGGGGCCTCGGGTAAGGGGACGGTCAGTTTGACGATCCCCGCCACGGTGCGCGGCAAAAAGAGCGGAGGCGACGAGTGATGAAGGCGATCTGGCTTGCATGCTGCGCGTGCGGTGATTACGGATTGCTGCAGCGGGAAGTCGAGGGCCGCGATGCGGGCGCGCAGGTGCTTCGCGTGGGCGACCTGGATGGGCTGGTGTCCATGGCGCGGGCGTTTCCGTCGCGCCGCGGGGCGGCGATTATCGCGGCAGCCCTGTTCGATGCCGAAGACGTGCGAAAGACCGTTGCGCGTCTGACGGCCGAGGGCCGCGTGAGTCGCGTGGTCGTACTGATAGAGACGCTCGATCCTTCGGATATCGAGAGGCTGTTTCGCGCGGGGGCGACCGAGGTTATCGCTGCGCGCAGCATATGCGGCAACGGGCGCGCGGGCGAGGGAACGGTTGATTACGACCGGTGTCTGACGATTGAGCCCGATGCTTTTGTTGATAGGGAACCCGGGGCGCCTCGCGCTACAAGAGGCCCGCGTGTTGATGATTGTGGAAAAGCGGAAGCCGAGCATGGTCGGTGTCCCCGGGACCCCCTTGCATACGATGAAGTCGGAGAGCCGGTGCCGTATGGCGAGGATCTTTTAGCTGTAGATATGGGATACGTGCATGGCGTAAGCCTGGTCGATGAACTCGACGAGGTGGAGGGGCTTGCCGGGAGCGACAGCGTGCGTGTCGATGCGACCGTGAAGTCTCCAGACTCGGTTCCGCAGACCGAGCAACCTGCCATACCGGCTTGGACGCAGCATATGAGCGCTGCCGGGGAGACGGGAACGTTGCCGCCCGTGTCGGCGCCGCCTGCCCCCACGCCGCCGGCGGATGCCGCCGCTCCGTCGCATCGAGCCCCGGTTGTCTGCGCCGTCTCGGGTTCGGGCGGTTGCGGCAAGTCGACAATCGTCGCCACCATGGCGCATGCGGCGTCGCTGCTGGGCCTGCGTGCCGCCGTGCTCGACTTGGACCTGATGTTTGGAAACCTCTACGACCTGTTGGGTGTCGATACCCCGCATGACATGGCGACGCTTATCGAGCCATCGGCTGCGGGTGCACTTGCCGAATCGGACATCGTGGCCGCCTCGATGCGTCTTGCCCCGGGCGTCACGCTTTGGGGCCCGGTCGCCGCGCCCGAACAGGCCGAGCTCATGGCGCGCCCGGTGGAGCTGCTGCTCGACGTCTTGCGCCGCGAATCCGACGTGGTTCTTGTCGACACCTCGGTCTTTTGGGGTGACGCCGTGGCGGCCGCGGTGGCGGCAAGCGACCGCTGCCTGGTCGTGGGCGATCCATCGGTGTCGTCTGCGACGTCCACGGCACGCGTCATCGAACTGACGAGCCGTGTGGGCGTGCCGCGCACGCGCATGAGCGCCGTGTTCAACCGGTTTGGCGCGCGCGGTGCCGACGAGGATGTCGCCATGCGCTTTGAGATTGCCTGCGCGTTGAGCTCCAAGATCCGCATCGCCGACGGCGGGCAGGACTTGGCGGCGCTCATGGCATTCGGCCGTGCTGACGAGGCAGTGGGCCAGACCAGCGCTTTTGCCACCAGCGTGCGCGAAGCCACGCGCAAGATGCTCGTGGAGCTGGGCTGCGCCGTCGGTCCCTGGAACGACATAGTCACCGACCGCGCGACGCGCACCGAGCGCCCGCGCATCCGTCTTCCCTGGTCGCGCGAGGGTGATTCGCGATGAGCTTGCAAACAAGGATTAAGGCGGCCGGCGCGGCCGCGGCGACAGTGCCTGTTGACGCAGGGCGCCACCGT
Organism: Collinsella sp.; assembly: GCA_019414605.1. Lineage (GTDB taxonomy): Bacteria > Actinomycetota > Coriobacteriia > Coriobacteriales > Coriobacteriaceae > Collinsella. The sequence goes on along the minus strand of DXLS01000037.1, from coordinate 14,277 downwards.
GCCGTCAAGCGCCGCACCAAGCGCGCCGTGATGGACCGCATGGGCTATGACGAGGTGGCGCGTATTAGCGCATACATCGATCCGGCGCGCGCCCGCTCGGAATTGCGTCCTGCGGTGGAGGCGGCGCTCAACGTGGAGGAGGCGACCGACCTGGCGACGCCCGAGCGCGAGACCATCATCGATGAGATCCTGGACGACGTGGTGGGCCTGGGCCCGCTGCAGCCGCTCATCGAGGACGACACCGTCACCGAAATCATGGTCAACGGCTGCCGATCGGCTTTCTTTGAGCGCGGCGGCGTCTTATATCCCATCGAGCATGCGTTTGAGGATGACGAGCAAATCCGCGTGCTCATCGACCGCATCATCTCGCCGCTGGGCAGGCGTATCGACGAGCGCAGCCCCATCGTCAACGCACGCCTCAAGACGGGCTATCGCGTCAACGCGGTGATTCCGCCTGTGGCGATCGATGGGCCGATTCTCACTATCCGCAAGTTCTCGGACCGCATCTGTTCGCTGGACGAGCTTGTGAGCCTGGGGTCGCTACCGCTTTGGTATGCACAGCTGCTTTCGTGCGCGGTATCGCTGCGCCAGGATTTGGCGGTTGCAGGTGGCACGGGGTCGGGCAAGACCACGCTGCTCAATGCGCTATCGTGCGAGATATCCACCGGCGAGCGCATCGTGACGATCGAGGACTCCGCCGAGCTCAAGTTTGCGCATCACCCGCATGTGGTTCGCCTGGAGGCGCGCGAGGCTTCAATTGAGGGCGAGGGCGCGGTGACAATCCGCGACCTGGTGACCAACGCCCTGCGCATGCGTCCCGACCGTATTGTGGTGGGCGAGGTACGCGGTGCGGAATGTTGCGACATGCTGCAGGCCATGAACACCGGGCACGATGGGTCGCTCACCACGCTTCATGCGGGCACCGAGCAGGAGACCGTGGTGCGTTTGACGCTGCTTGCGCGCTATGGCATCGATCTGCCGAGCGAGCTTATCGAGGAGCAGATTGCCATGGCGCTCGACGGCATCGTGATGTCCGAGCGCCATGCGGACGGCAGGCGTTTCGTGTCCTCCTATTCGGGAGTGCGACGCGGCGCGTCGGGCGGCGTGGAGCTTGAGCGCTACGTGACGTTCGATGCCGCCACGCGCACCTGGACGCTCGATCGCGAGCCTCAGTTTATCGCAGAGGGCCTGCGCTCGGGAACGCTCACGCAAGAGGAGGTGGACGAATGGAGATCGTTGTGCCCCTCGTCGTAGGGGGCTTGACGGGGCTTTCTGCCGCGGTGGCGTGTGGGGCGGAGCCTCGTGCGCCACGCGTGCCGCCGGCGGAGCTGGTCAGCCATGCGCTCGAATCGGTTGCCGAGAAGTTGCCGCGCGAGTTGGTAGAAAACGACCTGCTAAAAAAGATTGCCCGCCCCTGGGCGGCGCTGGTTCCAGCGCATCGCCTTGGCCTTGTCATCGAGGATGACGAGGCGCGCCTGGCATGCTTGCTGCTATCGAGTGGTGTCTGCGGCATTGCCCTGACTGTCGTATCGCTGTCGCCTATCGGCTTTGTCCTGGGGCTGCTCGCGCCGTTTGGCGTAGGCGCCGCTCGCGACACCTTCGACCGTCGCCGCGAGCAACACGATGTGGAAGAAGCCATGCCCGAGGCCTTTACGGCGCTCTCCATGTCGCTCGCCTCGGGCCATTCGCTCGCCCAGGGCATGAGGTTTGTGGGGGCTCACGCGCAAGAGCCGGTGCATACCGAGTTTTTGCGCGTGGCGGCGGCGATCGACTGCGGCGTCTCGGCGACTGATGCGCTGGATGACCTACTCGACCGTATCGATGCCCCCGGCCTTTCGCTTGTCACCTTGGCGCTCAAGGTGTCGCAGCGAACCGGTGCTCCGCTTGCCGACCTGTTATCCGAGGCGTCGAGCATGGTGGGAGAGCGCATTGAGCTCAAGCGCCGCTTGGACGTCAAGACATCGCAGGCTCGTATGTCGGCACACATGGTCTCGGCGATGCCGGCGGGCATGTGCGCGGTGCTGGCGCTGCTTTCGGCTGATTTTCGCCGCGGCCTTGCAACGCCGGCGGGTGCCGGTGCCGTGGTGCTGGGCCTTGCCCTCAACGCCGTCGCCCTGGTGGTTATCCGGCGCATTATGCGGGTGGAGCTATGAGCGCCCTGGTCGGGCTCGTAGCGTGCCTGTGCGCGCTCAGCGTGTTTGTCGCGACGGGGCTCAATCGTGCAGACGCATGCAAGATCGCCCAGGCCTGCAAGCGCGAGGCGCTACTGGTTGTTACGGCTGCTCGATCGGTGATCGATGCTCTGACAGCACGGTTGAAAGGCACGCTCGGTGCGGGCGACCCAGCGCAGGTGTCGCTTGGCGAGGTGTCCGAGATGATCGACGTGGTGCGTCTGGGGCTTTCGGCTGGCCTTTCGTTCGATGCGGCGCTTGAGGTTTTTTGCGCCAATCGCCAATCGACGTTGGCGCTCCGCCTTGAGCAAGCCTGCATGGCGTGGCAGGTGGGCGTGGGGACGCGCGAGGATGAGCTTCTAGCGGCCGCGCGCGACCTGGATGTGCGGGCGCTCGAGACCTTTGCCATTACAGCGGGGCAGGCACTTGCCCTCGGTGCCCCGCTTGCCGAGACGCTGGCGGCTCAAAGTCGCGAGATTCGCGCGGCCCATCGCGCTGCAGTCGAACGCGAGATAGAGCGCGCGCCGGTCAAGCTGCTGATTCCCACCGGCACGCTCATCTTGCCGGCGTTGCTTCTGTCCATATTGGGCCCGCTGCTGGGAGCAGGCGGGATGATGTAGGGAGGAATACATGAATACGATGACTGACGTTGCTGGCAAGGTCTGGAGCTGGGCGTTTTGCCAGTCAATTCGCGCTCGCCAGCGTGCCGAGGAACTGCTGCGGGAGGAGAGCGCGCAGGGCACCACCGAGTACGCCATCCTGGTCGGTGTGCTCGTGGTGATCGCCATCATTGCCATCGTCGCATTTAAGGGCAAGGTCCAAGATCTATGGAGCGCTATCAGCGAGGGCATCAACAGCCTGTAGAGGGCGCCCGTCCCGTCGGCGCGTTGCTGGTGCTCGCCTGTGCGGTCGTGGCGGTGGCAGTGGCGGTTTGGGGGCTTAACGCAGCACGGCAACAACGTTTAGGGGCTGCCGCGGATGCGGGATCGGGTTCGGCTGCGGCGTCTCAAATAGACGATGCGCGAGACGCGGCCGATGCGAATGCCGCCGTCACGGCGCAAACGTTCTTGCAAGCACTCGACGAGCGAGCGGACGCTGCAACGGGTTCATCTGCAAACAATGCCGTCGCTGTTCGTCTCGCATGGTCCGAGTGCCGACCGATGACCGAAGCGGCGGCGGATATGCTGCGTGCCTATCGCGAGGTGCCCACGGCACAACTTGCTCTGAGCGGCTATCTTGACATCAAGGGCAACGTGTGGGGCGCCATCGTGCGTGACGGACGCGGCTGGGTCGATATGGTGACGGTTGCCGCGGATGCTGGTGATACTTCGTGTCGTCTGCGCGTGGTCCGCCTGACCCCGCAGACAATGAACTCAAAGGAGGGGTCGTGAAATGCATGATGTCCTGCGTGAGGAATCTGCCCAGGCAACGGTCGAATACGCCATCGTCACGGTGGCACTGCTTTCCATCGTGCTGGCGATCGCAGGGCTTTGGCGTGCCGGTGCCGATGGGCGCTTGGCGGCGCTGGTCGAGCGGACGGCATCTCACGGCGTCACCTCGACATCGGTTGTCGACGCTGCTGCGGGTGCTAAGGACATCGTGCTGTATTGATGTTGCGCGCGAGGACCGGGCTCAGTCTACGGTCGAGGCGGCATTCCTACTGCCGACGTTTCTGACGCTCGTCCTGTTGGCGCTGCAGCCGGTGTGCCTGCTCTATACACGCGCGGTCATGGAGTCTGCCGCCGCCGAGACCGCGCGGCTCATGACCACGACGACGGTGGGGGATGACGAGGATATTAAGGAGTTTGCCCGCCGCCGTCTTGCCGCGGTTCCCGACGTTTCGATTTTCCATGCCGGCGGGCCCCTGTCGTGGGATATCGAGCTTGGTCGGGCCGATGCGGGCGGCGTCTCGTCCGTTTCCGTTACCGGCGAGGTTAAACCGCTGCCCGTGATCGGTGCGTTTGCGCAGGCTATGGGTAGCACAGGCCATAACGGCTATGTCGAGCTTAAGGTCGACGTCTCGTATCGATCGCGTCCCGAGTGGCTGGAGGGAAATTATGATTCATGGATTGCTGCATGGGATTAAGCGCTGCCTGTTGAAGGTGACGAGGGGGCTTGCGGGCCGTTGCCGACCGCGTGCTCGCTGCAAGCGAGGCGGCTTTATGGGTCGAGCCGGGATCGACCTGTTTATCGAAGACGGTGCCTATACCACGCTCTCCTCTGCGGTGGTCATCTTGGTGGTGCTCACGTTGCTGTTTTCGTCGACGGCGGCGATATGGAGCATGTCGCGTGCCGGGGACACCCAGGTGGCTGCCGATAGCGGCGCGCTGGCAGGCGCCAATGTGGTGGCGTCCTACCATACGGCTGCGACAGTGGTGGATGCGAGCATATTGAGCTTGGGCCTAGCGGGGTTTGCCACGATCGGCACCGGCTTGGTCGCCATCCTTATTCCGGGTGCCGAGCTTGCCGCGGGCGATATGGTCGACACGGGGATCGAGATCATTAAAACGCGCAATAAGTTTGCCAAAAGCGCCTCCAAGGGCCTGCAGAAAATCGAGACGGCTCTACCGTATCTGGTTGCCGCGCGAGCTACGCAGGCCGTGTCGGCGCAGGATACCGAGGGTGCGACCTATACCGGTACGGCGCTTGCCGTGCCCAGGACGTCCGAGTCGGATTTCGTTGCGCTCGAGGGGTCCGAGATCTCGACCGATGTCATTAAAGACACATCGAAAGATCTGGAACGCGCAGCAGATGAGCTGCAGAAGGCCTCGGAGGAGACGGCGAAAGCAAAAGAGCGCGCCTGGCTTGCGGATTGTGGCGGGTCGGATCCGGCTTCGGTCGGCAGTTGCTCATGCATGTGGGAACGCGCGAGGAGTTTGGCGAAGCTTTCGGATATTGAGAATCCGCACTATGCCTCGAGCGTCACATGGGAGCCGCAAGTGGCGCTCGATCGCGCGAAGGCCTATTACCGCTTGCGCCTTGCAAACGAGGCGCCTCAAGGCTCAAGCGTCGAGACGAAGGCGGAGTCGGCGGCGCGCAAGGCGTTCTATACCTATGCGAGCGCAGAGGTCAATCGCGCATATATAACCGAAGACGGAGACCGGACCACTTCCTATATTCCGTTGTTGCCGCGCAACACTGACGAGGTGCGAGCGACGGAACTCTATACCGATGCGGCGTGGCCAACTAGTACCAACGATGGCAAAACGTATCTGCATTATGGAACGAGCTGCCCCAACTATAAGAAAGGGACGCCAGGCGGGCTAGCCTCGGTCGCTGCTTATGACGGGCAGGACAAATGCAACAGATGCCATTTTGGTGTTTCGTCGCTCGGCGCCGTTGCGGCTCCTTCGACTTCTATCGAAAACGGCTTCGAGTACCACTTTGATCGATTCAAAGACGCCCTGAAGAAATACGTCGAATGCCGCAACAAAGAGCTCGAGCTCATGCGCCAGACCGAGGACGAGGCTGACCGTGCGGGCAATGCGTTTGACGAGGCCATTAAAGCGCTTTCGGGCGAGCGTCCGCGTATCGCCCCGCCCGGCCGCAATGGCGTGGTTGCCCTTGCGGTTTCGGGTGCCATCTCGAGCCCCGATGAGCTCAACTCTTCGTTTAACACGACAGTCAGGCTTGGCGATCGCGGCGCGATCTCTGCTGCGGTGCTGGCGCCCGATGACGCGACGGCGCAGAACAACGTTCTCTCGCGGTTTTTCTCGACGCTGGAGGAGCGTTCGGGTGGCGTTGTCGGCGTACTCGATGGCGTCATGGATGTTTGGGGGCGGCTGCTTGTGGGATACGGAGACATCCAAGGCTCGGCCGACGAGCTCATGGACGAGATGATCGATGACCTGGGAGGGGGCAGCGGTGCGTTGAGTTCCATTGCGTCGTGGCTTGGTGATACCGTTTCGGCGTCCGTGGCGGCGCTGGGCTTGGAGCCGTGCGACTTGCGCCTACGAAAGCCGGTGCTGACCGACACCGCCAACGTCATCAAGAGCCCGGGGTCTGACATCACAGGTCTTTCTAATGCGCAGGACAAGCTACGAAGTATTCCGTTGGGCGTGACCGATCCCAAGGCGCTTTGCGAGGCGCTGGAATATCAAGTCGAGCGCACCATCAGCGGCACGGTGTTCACGCTTGCGGAGATTCCGCTGCCCGGCGGCGGTTCCATCCCACTTACCGTCGATGTCGCCACACTGGCGGGTGCCCTGGGCGGTGGGTCGTAATGGGCATCCGCACGCGCCTGTGCGAGGAGCGCGCCCAGGCGACGGTCGAGATGGCCGTGGTTACGCCCGTCCTGCTGGTTCTGGCGCTTATCGTGTACAACGTCATGGTCTTTGCCGACGCGGTCGCGCGCTTCGATCGCGTGGTGCCCGATATCGTGCTAGCGCATGCCGTGGCGCCGAGCGGGGAGGGCGATGACAGCTCCATCGATGCCTCCGCGACCGTTCAGGCTCAGATCCAACATGCCATGGAAGGCTATGACTTGCAGATTGAGGTCTCGAGCGAGCAGGGTACGACGACATCGGATGGCGGTCTGCTTTCGCTTTCCGGTACGTTTAGGACCTATACCTGCACCATGCGCTACGAGCCGTGGCCGAGCTCGCTCAGCATCGCCGGCGTTTCGCTGGGGGCACCGGCACAGTTGTCGCACGAGCGCGCAGTGACGGTCGACCCTTGGCGTCCGGGGGTGGTCATGTGACCGCGGTCTCATCCTACATTGCCTACGCGCGGGCGCTCAACAGGCTGGGTTGGACGCCTGCCGAGTTTGTGGTGGCGGAGTCGTTTGCCGTGCGCCTGCGCGGCATGCTGGGACGGTCTCCGATTGCTGCCAACGGGTTGCCGCTCGTCATGGCGTTCCCACGCTGCTCTTCGGTCCACACCTGCTTTATGGTCCATCCCATCGACATTGCCTTTATCGACCGTAGCGGCAACGTCCTCGTATGCTACGAAAACGTCCGTCCTTGGCGCATGTGTTCCTGTCCCGGTGCCTGGGCGGTGCTGGAACGCCCTTCAATCCTTGCTACACCTCCCGCCCTCCAACAAGTGCCGGCGTAAGGATTGGCGACAGCGGACTTTCGTCATACGAAATTGGGTAAGATGGAGGAGAAGATGCATGGATGTTGAGATCCATCCGAACGCCAAAAAACACTTGACGGAAGGGCCGATGATGAGCAAGGCGTATACGGCTGCCAATGGTCAGGTTATAACGGATGAAATGATTGACACGTGGTGCGAGTCGTACGAGCATGGCGAGTTTCCGGACGGCGAGCATACCGTTGGGGGGATCGTGCACGGGCGGCCTCCACTCTCAAGCGAAGGGACGGCAACGCTATCGGTCAAGATTCCCCTAGGGATGAAGGAGGCGATTCGTCGACGGGCGGCGGCTGAAGGAATGACGCCAAGTGAGTTTGCCCGTGCAGCCCTGAGCGAAAAACTTCTTGCGGCGGGTTGATGTCTCCAACGTGCTGTTCTATAGGGTCGGACTTGTGGCCGACGCCGTGCTCAAAAACTTTTTTCAAATTCTCGGTTGACCGGAGCGTGTCCTTGGTTATACTAATCAAGCCTTGAAACAAGGCACACCTCAAATGGCTGGGTAGCTCAGTTGGTAGAGCAGAGGACTGAAAATCCTCGTGTCAGGGGTTCGATTCCCTTCCCCGCCACCTTGAATTGACGAGGACCTCTGCAAAGGGGTCCTTTTCTTTTATGTGGTCCATGCACGGAATCGAACCCCGTGAGGGCGCGGAGCTGAGGAAACGCGATAGCGTTTGCCAGCGTAGCTCGCAAGGCGCGCGAGCGCCGCAGCGGTCTGTCCGCGCAGCGCGCGGACGCGATTCCCTTCCCCGCCACCTTGAATTGACTAGGACCTCTGCAAAGGGGTCCTTTTCTTTTATGTAGACCCGCGGAAATGTATCCCGTTATTGAACGAGAAAACGGCATGCGCTTTCCGGTGCTTACTTCCGACGTGCGTGCACATCTCGGCGCACCAGCTCGTGCCCGCCCGCCCAGACATTCCTCCCGCTTTTGCGCCACTTTACAGACCGTTCGGTCGTCTGTCCGCACGCGCGGGTATACTCAAAACAATACTTTTCCTATGCAATACGATGCAGGCTTGGCCTGCACGATCCGAAGGGGGCAGTGATGGAGAGGATACTCGGCGTTAATCTCTCTGGCTGGTTTATTCCCGAGCCTTGGGTGACCCCGTCGCTATACGCGGCGACCGGTGCATCCAACGCGGCCGAGCTGCAGGAGGCCATGGGCACCGCCGCCTATAACGAGCGCATGCGCCGTCATTACGAGACGTTTGTGAGTGAGGACGATTTTCGCCGCATGGCGCAGATTGGCCTCAATGCCGTACGTTTGCCGGTGCCCTGGTATGCCTTTGGTTCGCAGGAGTCCGATGCGTCCTACATCTCGGTTGTCGACTACATTGACCGTGCGATTGAGTGGGCTGCCAAGTACGATATCCGCGTGCTGCTCGATCTGGCGACGGTGCCCGGTGGCCAGGGCGATTCCAACGATTCGCCCACCACGCCGGAGGCTGTTGCCGAGTGGCATTCGTCCACCAACGGCCGTCATGTCGCACTCGACGTGCTCGAGCGCTTGGCCGATCGCTACGGCGAGGCCGAGAGCCTGCTGGGCATTGAGCTGCTGGACACGCCGCAGATGAGCGTCCGCAAGAGCCTCTTTACCATGACGGATGGAATTCCGGCCCACTACTTGCGCAATTTCTATCGCGATGCCTACGAGCTCGTCCGTTCGTATATGCCCGAGGATAAGATCGTCGTCTTCTCGTCTTCGGGGCATCCCAGCGAGTGGAAGCATTTTATGCGCGGTGCCAAGTACAAGAACGTCTACATGGACCTTCACCTGTACCATTACCGCGACGAGTACGCGCTCGACATCACGAGCCCCCGCGGGCTGACGACGGCGATTTCGCGTAACAAGCGCGAGCTTAAAGAAGCGATCTCGACAGGGTTCCCCGTGCTGGTGGGCGAATGGTCGGGCGCGGCGATCTTTGCCAACTCGTCGGTTACGCCCGAGGGCCGCAATGCCTACGAGCGCGTGTTTATCGCCAACCAGCTGGCTTCGTTTGCGCCGGCTGCCGGTTGGTTCTTCCAAACGTGGAAGACCGAGAAGCGCATTGCAGCATGGGACGCCCGCGCGGCACTCGGTACGCTCGAGCGCGGCATGATTGAATAGGTTGATATGACGCAAAACAGCGCCCATACGGGCAAACTCTATGTGGTCGGCACGCCCATCGGCAACCTGGGCGACCTGTCCCCGCGCGTTGGCGAGGCCTTTGCCGCCGCTGATGCCATTTGCTGCGAAGACACGCGTGTGACGTCAAAGCTGCTGATGCATCTGGGCATTTCCAAGCCGCTTGTCCGTTGCGACGAGAATGTGATCGCCAGTCGCGCCGCCGGCCTGGTCGACCGCCTGCTGGCGGGGGAGACCCTCGCCTTTGCCTCGGACGCCGGCATGCCGAGTGTGTCCGACCCCGGCCAGGCGCTGGTCGAGGCAGCGCGTGAGGCCGATGTGCCCGTCGAAGTTATCCCCGGGCCCTCTGCTTGCGTCACGGCGCTCGTTTCGTCCGGCATTCCCTGCGAGCATTTTTTCTTCGAGGGCTTTTTGGGCCGAAAGCACGGCGACCGCGTGCGCCGTTTGCAGCGCCTTGCCGTAGTACCCGGCGCGCTCATCTTCTACGAGTCTCCACATCGCATCGTGGCGACGCTCGAGGCCGTGGCGGAGGTCTTTCCCCAGCGTGAGGTTGCCGTCTGCCGCGAACTCACCAAGCTGCACGAGGAGGTCTTGCGCGGGCCCGCTGCCCAGCTCGCCGAGGAGCTGCGTGCTCGCGGCGAGGTAAAGGGCGAGATTGCGCTGGTCATCGCGCCGCCGAGCGAGGACGAGGAGGCTGGCATCGTACCGGTTGGCGCCGCGGCAGCGGATCCCGACGAGGCCCTGCGCGAGGATATCCGCGCCGCGCTCGAGGAGGGGGAGCCCGCCTCTGCGGTGGCCAAGCGCCTGTCTCAGAAGTATTCGCGCCGCAAGCGCGATGTCTATGCCATGGTGCTCGATATGCAATAGATGGAGGATATCCAGCCCTTGCGCTAGAATCATCCCCTGTATGCAACGTTTTTCTGGAGGACAAACCCCATGGATCAAAGCAAGCCTTCGTTCTTTATCACGACGCCCATCTACTACGTCAACGCCGATCCGCACCTGGGCACGGCTTATTCCACCATCATCGCCGACGTTCAGGCTCGCTATCGCCGCTCCGCCGGCTATAACGTCAAGTTCCTGACCGGTATGGACGAGCACGGCGAGAAGGTCGCCGAGGCCGCAGCCAAGCATGGCATGACGCCGCAGGAGTGGACCGACAGCCAGGCTCCGCACTTCAAGGAGCTTTGGAGCAAGCTCGAGATTTCCAACGACGACTTCATCCGCACCACCGAGCCGCGCCAGCATCATGCCGTGCAGTACCTGTGGGAGCGCATGAAGGAGTCCGGTTACCTGTATAAGGGCAGCTACGACGGCTGGTATTGCGTGCCTGACGAGACCTACTTCACCGATACGCAGGTCCAGAAGGGCGACGAGGAGTACGGCAGCGTCGGCCAGCACCTGTGCCCCGACTGCCACCGTCCGCTTGAGCGCGTGCAGGAGGAGTCCTACTTCTTTAAGCTTTCCGCCTTCCAGGACAAGCTGCTCAAGCTTTACGACGAGCACCCCGACTTTGTCGAGCCTGCGTTCCGCATGAACGAGGTGCGCAGCTTTGTCGAGGGCGGCCTTAACGACCTTTCCGTGAGCCGCACGAGCTTTGACTGGGGCATTCAGGTCCCGTTTGACGAGGGCCACGTGACCTACGTGTGGTTCGATGCGCTGCTCAACTATATGACGGCCGTCGGCTACGGCGTCGACACCGACGAGGCGCGTGCCGAGCTGGCCTATCGTTGGCCCGCGCAGTTCCACATCGTGGGTAAGGACATCATCCGCTTCCACTGCGTCATTTGGCCCGCCATGCTCATGGCCATCGGTGAGGCCCTGCCCGAGCACGTCTTTGCCCACGGCTTCCTGACCGTGCGCAATGCCGAGACCGGCAAGGCCGAAAAGATGTCCAAGAGCCGCGGCAACGCCATCGCTCCGCAGGACGTTATCGACATGCTGGGCGTCGAGGGCTATCGCTATTACTTCATGACCGACGTCGTCCCCGGCACCGACGGTGCCATCAGCTTCGATCGCATGGAGCAGGTCTACAACGCCGACCTGGCCAACAGCTGGGGCAACCTCATTTCGCGTTCGCTCAACATGAGCGGCAAGTACTTTGACGGTTGCGCGCCCGCCAAGCCCGCATCGTTCGATGCGTTCGACAACCCGCTGGCAAAGATCGCCGATGGTCTGGTCGAGCGCTACATGGCCAAGATGGACGTGCTCGATTACGGTGGAGCTAAGGACGAGGTCATGGAGCTCATCCACGCCGCCAACCACTACATCGAGGACTCCGAGCCCTGGGCGCTTGCCAAGGACGAGGCCAAGGCTGACGAGCTGGCGTTTGTGATCTACAACCTGCTCGAGGCCATCCGCATTGCCGCTCACCTGCTGATGCCGCTCATGCCCCAGACCTCTGCCGAGGCCCTGCGCCGCCTGTCCTGCGAGGACGAGGCCGCGACCGACGACCTCAAGGGCATTTGCGCTTGGGGCCTGCTTGCAGGTGGTCAGCCCGTCGAGAAGGGCGAGCCGCTGTTCCCGCGTCTGGGCTAAGACGCCGCGCGCCATATCGGCAATTTACTGTTTAGATGTAAGGGCATGGCCGCAACGGTCCATGCCCTTTTGTTTCAAGACGCCGCCACCATGCTAAGGAGGCAACTATGACAACTTCGCCTTTGGCAAACCCCACGGCAACAAGGGAGCTGCTGGAGGAGTTTGGCCTTGCGACCAAGCATCGCCTGGGCCAGAACTTCCTGATCGACAACCATGTAATTGAGCGCATTTGCGAGCTTTCCGAGCTTGCGGGCGATGAGCGCGTGCTCGAGGTTGGTCCGGGCGTTGGTACGCTCACGCTTGCGCTGCTGCAGGAGGCGGCGTGCGTCACGTCGATCGAGGCCGATCCCGAGCTCGAGCCGGTGCTCGATGCCCACGCCGCCGACTATGCCAACTTCCGCTTTATCATGGGCGACGCGCTCAAGGTGACGCTGGAGCAGATTAAGCAGGCCGCCGGTGGTGAACCCACGGTGTTTGTCGCGAATCTGCCCTATAACGTGGCGGCGACGATCATCCTTCAGTTCTTCCAGACGATGCCCGCGCTCAAGCGCGCCGTCGTCATGGTTCAAAAGGAGGTTGCCGATCGCATTGCCGCAACGCCGGGCAACAAGACCTATGGCGGCTATACGGCAAAGCTGGGCCTGTATGCGCAGGTTACGGGTCGCTTTGAGGTGCCGCCGCGTTGCTTTATGCCGGCACCGCACGTGGACTCGGCCGTCGTGCGTATCGACCGTGTTGACGGCGTGGTGCCCGAAGGACTCGATCGCGAGTTTGTGGCCCGCGTGATTGACGCCGCATTTGCTCAGCGTCGCAAGACCATCCGCAATTCCATGAGCGCCAACGGCTTTGCCAAGGACGTGCTCGATGCCGCCTTTGAGGCTTGCGGTATCTCACCCACCACGCGCGCCGAGACGCTCGATGTTGCTGACTTTGTCCGCCTGGCCCAGGAGCTAATCCATGACGCTTAATGCCGAACGCGTGACGTTTACCAAGAAAAAGAAGACGGTTGCCTGCCCCGTGCCCTTGGCACCGCTTGCCGACACGCATGCGCATCTGCTTTCGTTTTGGGGCAAAGAAGTGCCCGAAACGCTCGTGCGCGCCAAAGCCGCGGGCGTCGATCTGTTGGTGACGATGCTCGACCCCATCGCCGACAAGCGCAGCGTGACGGACTATAGCGACTGGCTCGTGCGCGAAATTCTGCCGATGCGGGATATTCCGCAGATCAAGTATCTCGCTGGCGTTCACCCCTATGGCGCGCCGGATTATACCGACGACATTCACGCACAGGTTGTTGCTGCGCTCGATGACCCTTTGTGCGTCGGCATCGGCGAGATCGGTCTGGACTATCACATGGATTACGACGACGACATCGCGCCGGCGCCCCACAGTGTGCAGATTGATTGCATGGTACGTCAGCTCGAAGTTGCCGTGCGCCGCAATGTGCCGGTGGAGCTGCACCTGCGGCACGAGGACTCGGATGGGGAGCGCACTTCGCACGTTGATGCGTACAACGTGCTGCGCGAGGTAGGCGTGCCTCAGGCCGGTTGCGTGCTGCACTGCTTTGGCGAGGATCGAGCTACGATGGAGCGCTTTGTGGGTTTGGGCTGCTATATCGCCTATGGCGGCGCGGCCACCTTTAAGCGCAACGACGACGTGCGCGAGGCATTTGCGGCGACCCCGCTCGATCGCATTTTGTTCGAGACGGATTGTCCCTATATGGCGCCGGAGCCCATTCGTGGTCTTGAGTGCGAGCCGGCAATGATTTCTATCACGGCAAACACGCTGGTCAACGACCGTGTCGATCGTACCGGTGAGGATGCTGAGGCGATTGCGCAGGCCGCTTGGGAAAATGCCTACCAACTTTTTCAAAAATAGTTCTTGCGTTCGCGGTGGCGCTCCGTTATTCTAATTCCTGCACGCGGGCGTGGCGGAATTGGCAGACGCGTACGGTTCAGGTCCGTATGGGGGCAACCCCATGGAGGTTCAAGTCCTCTCGCCCGCACCATTTGAAACGAACGCCCTCTCCGGAGGGCGTTTTTGTTCCCCCAGGCGAGTTGCAGAAGGGACGTCCTGATGAAGATTAACGTCGATCAAATGCAGCTCATGAAAGCCGCTCCCAACTCGGCCTACGAAGTCATCATGCCGGAGTTTCTCTTTCACTCGAACAAATTGGAAGGCTCCACGTTCTCAGAAGAAGAGCTCGTGAAACTCGTCGAGCAGGGTCTCGTGGAAGGCTCTCACGACATCGACGATGTGCTGGAGACGAAGAACTCCGTTGATGTGTTCAACTACGTGGTGGATACTTTGGGCCGACCGGTGGACGATGAATTCCTCTGGACACTGAACGACA
>DXLS01000036.1:0-61624 GCA_019414605.1 Collinsella sp. | reverse complement strand
TTTCAAATGGTTCGATGTCTGCCCGGATGCGACACTGATTGTGTCCATCCTCGCAGTATCCGGTTCTCAAGGTGCACGCCTGCGCCGGTTCCCGGTTCGACCGGGCCGCGCGGCAAGGAGATATATTGCCAGACCGGAGGGGCCCCGGGGGCGGGAATCATGCACTCCATATTTTGTTCACAAATGAATAGAACCCTCAGTTGCTTCACTGAGGCCGTATTCGAAGCAGCAGCTTCTGATATTGGCGATGACCAGCTGGTTTATAGGTGTTAAGGCATCGGTCATCTCTGGTGCGCCACTTTACTCCAAAAGCATCAGCTATTTGTTTCCCGTCGGTAAAAGGCAGGTTTTGTTCGCCAAGCGTTCTTATATATAGAGAAGTTCGGGTTCGAACCCGTACACCGGCAACAAAAAAGCGACCAACCGAAGTTGATCGCTTTCAATTCTATGCTGGAGCATCTAGAGGGTGTTTCCGAACTCATTTTCTCGCTGCCATTCATGCTTTCGAAGCATCGTTCGACCTCCGCAGCCTCATGTTTTGAGGATCTGCCGTGTTTATCACTGTTATTAATGAGTGTGTGGAAGTGATCCTCATACAGATACGTCGATCCGCCAGATAACTGAGAAGCATCTTTCTGCAGCCCTCGTTGTCTATCCTCACATCTCTCAGGTCTTCCGGAAATTCACAAGCAGTCTTAGGGTCAATTTGTTTCTGCTTTCAGAGACTTGTTTGAGAGTTTTTAAAGACAGTTCAAAACAATAAGTGAGACACCATAAAGCAGAGCAAGATGTGCCGGATAGAAAATGTAGAAGAAATATTTCAGCTTCAGCCCTCGCTTGCCATTATAAAGATTGATAAGCAGCAACGAAACGACCGCGGCGGCAACATCAGGATTTAATACATTAGCTGTAGCAAACTCAAATCCGCCGCCAACTATATGGCACGACGAAAGGAACACTGCGCATACTGCAGCAAAGAACATCTTGGCCTTGTTGTCGTGGAATAAATAGAACGCAGCCACAAGCAGAATGCCATACACACCGCCATCTAGTTTAGTGTATTCAGCTGCCAGTGCCGTCAAAACAATCAGAGCAATTTCTGCGATGTGCCTCTTCCATTTTGAAAGACTTTGTATCTTTTCCAGAATAATCAAAAAGACCAAGGAAAGCAGGAGCTCATACATAACATTCTGTTGCCGAAGGTCAAATAGCTGCCCGGTTTGAACGAAATCGTATATGGGCTCCGCAATGATTGCGAAGACAAGCATATTTCGCAGGTACTTCTTTATGTCATGAGTATGCAAAAATCCCTCAACTATCAAAAAGCAAAATAAGGGAAATGCAATTCTGCCAAGAACATGAAGCACATCCGAAGCCTCGCTTAGAATCGCCCACTGTTCGTCTGATATCTGATTGTACGATGCGTGAGTCATGATTCCATTGGTCAGGACGATCCTGCTTACATGATCGAGAACCATCGAGATGGCCGCTATTATCTTTAATGTGCTGCCGCTAATTCCGTATCTATCTGTTTTCATTTCTTTTTCCTTTCTTTGGGTGGGCCGTCAGGGGTTCAGCCTGCTCCGCAGGCGGCCGCTGCGGCGCTTCGCGCCTTGCGCGCTGCGCTGGCAAACGCTCACGCGTTTACTCAGCTCCGCGCCCCGACGGGTTCGAACCCATGCCTTGGCAACAAAAAAGCGACCAACCGGAGTCGATCGCTTTCTATTCTATGGTGGGCCGTCAGGGGTTCGAACCCTGGACCTTGGGATTAAAAGTCCCCTGCTCTGCCAGCTGAGCTAACGGCCCGCGGGTGGCATTGTACCACGGTCTGGGACTATTCCCAACTCCATTGGCCGTTCTGGAAAATCACAACTTCGCGTCCATCGGGCGTAATGCCCACAATATCGATGTCGTCCGTACCGATCATAAAGTCGACGTGCGTGCTCGAAACGTTGACGCCATGCTCAATGAGCTCCTCTTTGGACATATCATATCCACCCTCAATGCACTCGGGGAAGCCGACTCCCAGTGCAAGATGGCAGCTGGCATTCTCGTCATAGAGCGTGTCATAGAACAGGATGCCGCTTTCGCGAATCGGCGTGTTCTTGGAAATGAGCGCAACCTCTCCCAGATGAGCAGCGCCCTCGTCAGTATCGATGATACTTGCGAGTGTCGCCTTTCCCACACGGGCGTCGTAATCCACCACACGACCGTTCTCGAACTTGATCCAAAAATCGTCGACCTTGTTACCGTGATGGATAAGCGGCATTGCGGAATAGACGATTCCGTCAGCACGCATACGATCGGGCGAGGTGAAGACCTCCTCGGTGGGGATGTTGGGGAAGAAGGGGTGACCGTCGGGGGTCTCGCCCTTACCGCCGGCCCACTCATGCCCCTTCGTCATACCAATTACCAGGTCGGTTCCATTCGAAGCGGTATAGCGCAGGCAGTCGAAACGATTTTCGTTCAGAAAGCGCAGGTTCTTTTCAAACGCCGCATCGTGAAGCTCCCAGTCACTCTCCGGATCTTGGCCGTCAGCACGGGCGGTATGCAGGATCGCAATCCATAGTTTATAGATTGCAACCTCATCGGCGTCTCCCGGGAACACCTCGCGCGCCCAAGCCACGACCGGCGCTCCGGCAATGCACCACGGGTTGATGTTGTAATCCAGTCCGCGGCGGAAAATCTTGCACTGCGTGTTCCTCGCCTTGGAAGCGGCAGCGGGCTTGGCAGGATCGATGCCCTTGAGAGCGGCGGGGTCAGCACCCTCGATAAAGATAAAGCAGGCACCGTCCTGGGCCAGAGAATCCAGCTGTATGCGCTTCCACTCGGGCGTCTGCCCAAAATAGCTTTTCTCGACATGCTCGTACGCAAGCCTCGTCACGGCGTCGTCGGCCCAGATGACCGTCACGTGACCGGCACCGGCGTCATAAGCCTCCGCAACCACCACGCGCGCAAATGATGCGCACTCGACGGGAGACTGAACGACGACCTCCTGGCCGGGCTTAACGTTTACACCCTTGCGGATAACGAGACGCGCATAATTTTTAATCTTGGGCTCAAGGGTCTTCATGCCCTCAAGAGCTTCCTCGACCGTTAGGGCAGCTCGAATCATGTGCCACTCCATCTATCTATAGAACAGTAAAAAGGCGCGCCGCAAAAACGACGCGCCTTATATCTTAGCGATATGTATGGATACAAACGCTACTTCTTCTTGGAGTCCTTCTTGTCCTCCTCGGCAGCCGAGCGCTCGATAAGAGCGTTGAGCTTATTCTCGGACATGCCCTCGGCCTGCGCGCGGTACATGTTGCGCAAGGGACGAATACGAACGAAGTCGTAGATAAAGTCACCCAGGATGATGACATAGGACAAAACGATGCCGACCATCTGAACAGGACTGGACACCGTGCCGCCGGGAGCGAAGTAGAGCGAAGCCCAAATTGCCACGACGAGTACCATGCCGATGGCGAGCACGGCCCACCAGATACGACGGCGCTTGGTGTAGTCCTCATCCTGCTTGAGAAGAATATTCGACACCGTATAGATACGATCCTCGCGAGCACGCTGCTTGGCCTTGCGGGCGCGCTTCTCCTCCTTGGAAAGGCCTTCCAGGTTTTCACCCTTCTCGAGCTCTTTGCGGCGAGCTTTAGACGAAGCCGGCACGACGCGAACGGAGCTCGCTGCTTGGCGGGCGGGTTTAGCAGATGCGGCGGACTTGCGCGCAACCCCGGTAACTTCGTGGGATTGCGTGCGCTTGTTCGTGGCGCTACGGGTACTCACTTATGCGTTCTCCTTCATGCTTGTGAACTGGGAGCCCGTGATGATCTGGAAGGCCTCGCGATAGCGCTCGGACGTGCCATCGATGACCTCGGCGGGCAGGTGCGGGGTCTCCCCCGTCATATCCCAGTTGGCCTTGAGCCAATTGCGGACGAATTGCTTGTCGTAGCTAGGCTGGATCTTGCCCTCCTCGTAGCTGGCGGCGGGCCAGAAACGGCTGGAGTCGGGCGTGAGGCACTCGTCGATCAGCGTGACCTTGCCATCGATAACACCAAACTCAAACTTGGTGTCGGCAATGATGATGCCACGGGTCGCTGCATACTCGGCAGCAGCCTTGTAGATCTTGAGAGACAGATCGCGAATCTGCGTGGCGATGTCCTCGCCAACGATCTCGCAGCAACGCTCAAACGAGATATTCTCGTCGTGATCACCGATCTCGGCCTTCGTGGACGGCGTGAACAGCGGCTCGGGAAGCTTGGAGGCCTCGGTCAGACCCTCGGGCAGCTGGATGCCGCAGACGGTGCCGTTCTCGTCGTAGGTCTTCTTGCCCGAACCGGTCAGATAGCCGCGGACGATGCATTCGATGGGAATCGTCTGGGCCTTCTTAACCAGCATGGCGCGGCCTGCGAGATAGTCACGATACTCGGCAAACTCCTCGGGGAAATCCGCCGGATCGATGGAGACGAGGTGGTTGGGGACGATATCGGCAAACTTATCGAACCAGAATGCCGAGATGCGGTTGAGCACCTCTCCCTTAAACGGAATCTCGTCGGGGAGAATAAAGTCGAACGCAGAAATGCGATCGGTGGCGACCATCAAAAGGTTTTCGCCGGCATCGTAGATATCACGAACCTTGCCACGGGAATCCGGACGACGCTCCATCGTTGTCACGTGAGTCACTCCTTACCTAAATACGACAGAAATGCGGGTTCTTTCCCGCATGTTTTCGCAAACTCGGAGCGGCAGGAACGCGGCCCCTCCTTCACCGAATAGCGAAAAGCTAGTGCTCCATTGTAGTAGATGCCGCGTCCGCCGTGTGCTCGCGAGGCAGATGAATCGTAAAAGTCGTACCCTTTCCAAGCTCCGACTCCACGGATATGTAGCCATGGTGACGCTCGACGATTTGCTTGGTCACGGCGAGGCCAACGCCCAGGCCGCCGGCTTCGCGGGCGCGGCTGGCATCTGCGCGCCAGAATCGCCCGAAGATGCGCGACAGGTCGTCCTTGGCAATACCGATACCGGTATCCGAAACGGCAATACTGACATGCTTGCGGTCACTGAGCACCGACACCACGACCCAACCGCCCTCGGGGGTGTAGCGCATGGCGTTGCTCATGAGGTTGATGACGCACTGCGTGATCATGTCGGGATCGGCCTCGACGACATCGTCGTGACCTTGGGTCTCGTCAGCAAAGCGCAAGCGCAGATCGCGGTCAACAAATAGGCGCTCCTGAGCGTTGACGATAGACCGCACAAAGGGAACCATGTCCACCGGTTCGAGATTGAGCGGCGCCGTGCTGTTTTCCATACGCGATAGGTCGAGCATCTGCTGCACCAAACGAGCCAGGCGGCGCGTCTCGGAAGCGACCGTCTCCAGATGCTCATCGTCGGTGGGATACACGCCGTCCTGCATGGCCTCGACCGTTGCAAGCATGGCCATGAGCGGCGTGCGAAGCTCGTGTGCGACATCCGAGGTCAGGCGCTTTTCGTGCTTCATATCTTTCTCGAGCGAGGTGGCCATCTCGTCAAAGGTCTCACCCAACTGATCGATTTCATCGTCGCCGCGCAAACCGGTACGAGCGGACAAATCGCCGTCGCGAATTTGCTTGGCTGTGCTGGTTATACGATGAATCGGTCTGGTAAGCATGCGCGACACGAACGATCCGATAACAACTGAGATGCAGACCGCAACAACCGCGGCAAGGGCCATGGCGTTAAAAGTCTTTTCCCTAAACGCAGAATCCGCCTTGGTGAGCAGGGCATCGGAGCCGATAGCCCATAGCTTCACCTGTCCGACATGCTCGCCAGAAGACGTTATGATTTCGACGTTGGCAACGCTATCGGAGTCGGTGGGCGCCGACGAGACCGGGCTATGCGAGGCCTTTTTACCGCTCGAGCTGCTCGACGCCGATTCGCTCTCGCGCACATCGGCGGTCGCACTTGCCGAAGGCCATGAGTCGTCATAGACGACAACGCCCTTTTTGTTGACAACCTGCATACTCAGGTCGTCGGACACCAAGCTCGATGTCGCGACCGTGCGTAGCTCGCCCGCAGTCCAGTTGCCGTTTTCCTCGTACGACGTCGCAAGCTTTTCGGCGGCAGAATTGGCAATCTCGACGATATTGGAGCGCGTGTAATCCGAAAAGACGGTACCCCACACAACGGAGACAACGCCCACCAGCACCAATACCGTCATGAGCGACGTCAGGGCAAAAGCCAAGGCCATGCGCGAGGGATAGCTCATCGCTGGCCGTGAATCGGAACGAGGCGTGTTCCAACTTGCCTTGGAACCCGCCTCGTTCTCCTGCTTATGCTTTTGCCCAATTTCAAAGCGCGCAGGTGTCATATGTGATTTCCCTATTTCTCGTCCGACTTATCGGTCTTGGCCGGAGCCTCGAAGCGATAACCGACGCCGTGAACGGTGTAGAGCCACTTAGGCTTCTTGGGGTCGTCGCCCAGCTTGGCGCGAAGGTTCTTGACGTGACTGTCGATGGTGCGCTCGTAGCCCTCAAAGTCATAGCCGAGCACCTTCTCGACCAGCTCCATACGGTTATAGACGCGACCGGGATGGCGAGCAAGCGTGGTGAGCAGCTTAAACTCGGAAGCAGTCAGGTCTACTTCCTTGTCCTCGACCAAGATCTTGTGGCCCGAGATATCGATGACCAGATCGCCAAAGTCGAGCACCTCAACGGCGGGCTCGTCTGCCTGGTGAGCACGACGGAACAGGGCGCGGACGCGGGCGACGAGCTCACGCGGCGAGAACGGCTTAATCAGGTAGTCGTCGGCACCAAGCTCAAGGCCGATGATGCGATCCTCGATCTCGCCCTTGGCCGTCAGCATAATGATGGGGACATCCGAGGTGTCGCGAATGGTGCGGCAAACGCGCTCGCCGGGAATCTTGGGGAGCATAAGGTCGAGCACAACCAGGTCGAACTGGTGCTTCTCGAACTCCTCGATCGCAGACTGGCCGTCCCCGACGCCAACAACCCAGTAGCCCTCGCGCTCGAGATAGGCAGCGACAGCGTCACGAATTGCCTTCTCGTCCTCGACCAGCAGAATCTTTTTTGCATCTGAAGCCATAACACGGCCCCCCTGTCTCAATTAGCTAAGAACAAGCCCATTTTAACGCACCTATGCCCGCCGAGCACCGCTACAGTGCGGCGGCTCGGCGGGCGGCACTCACAATTACAACGCGTTTATTCCCCCGTTGGCGCCCTTTTAACCCCTCGGCGCTAAAGAGAGAACAGGCGGGCGGTAACCGTCTCGGGAATTCCTTGGCTATTACGCACCGTGGCATAGGTTAAAAACGTATTCGATTTACCCGCCGTAGCTGGATAATCGCCATATTCGAGAGCGCGGTCGGGCGACAGCAGCGAACCATAGGTTTTGGCGGAGGTATCGATCAGAAAATGCGATGCCTGAACCTTAACCAGATATTTGCCTTTTCTGCCGGCAGCACACGCAAGCGGCTCGCGCGACAGGAATAGGAACGTCCCATTCTCGTTACCGATATAGGTGCCCATGTTGCCTAGGCTCCCCACGCCGCTATAGGTGGCCTCGATGGAGAACACAAACGTGTCGCCCATATATACGGCCTCGAAGGGAGACACCGATGAGGGAAGGACCAGCTGAGCCCTCTTGGTATTGTTGCCGTCCGTCAGGTCGATCGCCGTCATGCCGTAGTAGACGCCCTCGTCGTTGCGCACACGCGGGGAAATGGTCAAGATGCCGTCACTCACACGCGGGGCGGATGCAAAGCGGCCCGTTGACTTCCAAATGGCCTCGGCCTTTGCCTCGTCGAGCGAGCGGCGGTAGCAATACGAGTCGTGACTCGTCTTATTGCCGCCTGCAGCAGGCATCTTGTACCAAATGACGGACGATTCGAACGCCGTAAACAGCGGCGGGTCGTAGTCCTTGCCGCCTCGGTCGAGCTCGACCACATCGCCGACAAGCGACGCACCTGCCGTATTTTGCGCATAGAGTTTCCATGATGCATTCGCAAAGTTCATCTCGACCCAAGCAAATACGCCATCGCCGGCGCGGACATCGTAAAACGAATACCCCGCACCTTCCACGGGATCCTCGACGAGCGTCGTGAGTGAGCCGTCGCCCAGGTTGAGCATGCCGAGCGTATTGGCATGCCGCGCCGATGCGGGCGCCATCATCGCCGCGGCGTAATCACCGTCGCAGTAATACAGCAGCGTACCCAAAGGCAATGTCCATGAAGCTGCAGGCTCGAGGTCGATTTCGACAGCCTCGTACTCATCCGTAATCGAGACGATTTTTGAGTCATCTTTGATAACCTGCGGCTCGCCGGCGGCATCGTCGCTGGTGCCCGTTTTTTTCGAGCATCCGGCAAGTACCGTGGCAGCGCCCGCGGCAGCTCCACCGAGCACAAAGCCGCGGCGCGATATTCCGTTCTTGATGTGGTCGGCGATACCCATTAGGCGATCTCGGCGCGAGCGGCCTCGATAGCGCGGGTAAGCTGGTCGGCGCAGGAGGTCTTTTTCATACCGCAGGTATTACCGGCGAGAACCTCGATTACGCGATCGGCAGGAGCACCCTCAACCAGCTTGGAGATAGCCTTGAGATTGCCGTCGCAGCCGCCGGTAAACTCGACGCCCAGCACTTTGCTGCCGTCATCGGAAAGATTGAGGTGGATATTGCGAGAGCATACACCCTGAGGCTTGTAGTCAAAACTAATCATTGAGATCCCCTCTCAGAAAGAAATTTCAGACGTCTATTATCCCCGCCTGGACCGACTTATTATCGCAAGCACCGATTCAACATCCTACGATGCTTGGACTGGTGGGGGCAAGATTAGCAGTCCGCACCCCGTACGTGGACCATGCGCTTCTCACGATACATATTGTGGTCGGCGACGCGATATACATCGGCCAGCGTATTTCCAGCCGTCTCGACGGTCGCCACGCCAATCGATGCGCTGACCGTCAGGGTCTCATCGCTTACCGCGGCAAGACCGAGACGAAGGTCCTGTTCCAGCCCGAGCGCAGACTCGTTGTCAGTATGGGGGCAAACCAGCAAAAACTCGTCGCCGCCAACGCGCATCGGCAGGTAATCCGCACCAGCCACCCGCCGCAGCACGGACGCCGTCCGTCGCAGCAGTTCATCCCCCATCTCGTGTCCATAGATGTCGTTGGTCCGCTTGAGATAATTACAGTCCACCATAATCACGCTCACTGGCAAGTCCTCGTTTACCAGGCTATCTCCACGCGATTCCAGATAGTTGCGGTTGCGAAGCCCCGTCAGTTTATCTTGGTATGACAGCTCCTCAGCATGCTTGACCATCGATATGTTGTGCGTCGCCACGACAACCGACTCCAGCCGGCCTTGCTCATCGCGATGCTGGGGGACAACCTGTAGCGAGTACCAAGCGCCTCGACAATCTCGCACCTCGGCAGCCAAGTACGGTACGCCCTCCATACGTTCACGAAGCGTACTTATATCTACGAGTCCCACAACCGCTTCGCGGCTTTCGGGGCTCACGATATCCCGGCAGACTGTGTCCATAAAGTCATATGCCTCGTTGTGCTCGGCAAATATCTTCGCTATCGCCGGCGACATATTGATTCCCTCGATCTCGAGGGTGTCGAGATGCAAAAGGAAGGTCGAATCGTAGATGGCGCTTATGGCATTGATAATGCCGAGCTGTTTATCTTTTTCGACCAAATTGCGGTGGTCAACGATATTCCGAGCCAACAGCACCACGACCCAAAACGCAAGGCACACCAAGACGCCGACGGCGACAAATGAAATCCTGTCAGACATGACCTCAGATTTGGGATATAGCGCAAACAGGCGGTAGTCCTTATATGCCGCACGCACCGCGTACCATTTGTCTCCTCGATATTCGATGCGCGTTAGGCCATCGTCTTTCCACTCAACCCCTGCGCTGGTGAGGAATCGGGCGAGCGACACGTCAGCATCGGCGCTGTTGGATGAGACAATCTCCGCATCCTCCATAACAAGCACCGTGGGGCCCTGGTGGAAGGTGCTGTTCGAAAGCACGTCGGCTATGGCATATGAATAGTCGTCCGCTGGATCGGAAACAAATGAGCGGTATGCCAAGGCAACGCCGTCGCCATACGGGATAGCGCAGACGGCAAAAACGACACCACGGCGCTCGACGACGGTTGAGTAGGTCACTTTGGAACCTTGATACATCGATGCGACCGGCGCACAGGCCAGCTCCTCTCGCCACAACATGAGCGGATCGCGACCATCGATGTCGTAGTGGGCAGCCATATGGCCATCGGAGTCCATGACCATCAGCCCCGAAAGGTTCTCGGCATGGACAAATTGCTCGATAAGATCGTCGTTAACCTCAACGCGATCAGAGGACAGGAACGTCGCAAACGATTCGATCGCGGCGAGCAAATCGTGCGTCTCTTCGGTTTTTCTCCCCTGTTCGTAGCGGTCATATTTTTCGCAAGCGTTTTCCAAAAACGCCATGGTTTCTTGGCCAAACCCAAGCGTTTTTTCGAGGCAGCGATGGGTTCCAACCGTATACAACAGGCCTAACAAGACAGCGCTGACAATAACGCCGACAGCTATGACGGTCAGAGTCTTTCGACGCAAGCGGTGCTCATCATTTGTCATGGATTTGCTCCTTGCCCGCCCGTCGTCGCTCCTGTCTTGTAATTGCCCACAATACGGTCAATCGTGCCATCTCGGTCCATGGCAAACAATGCGGTATTGAGATCCTTTACGATCGGTCCTTCATAGCCGTCATCAAACGCGACGCCCAGATCAACCGTCATAACGTTGTCAGCGAACACGCGGTAAAGGCCGGGATACCGGGCGACAAGTCGGTCAAGCGGCTGAACGTCCGCCATCCAACAGTCGACATACCCTTTGGCGAGGGCGGCTTTGCAGAGTTCGGCAGAACCATACGATTTGATTTGCACGTTCGGCGAGATTTCCAGATCCCCTGCGAGCAATCGGCGTTCACTCACCGAGCCCGCAATTACCGCGATGGTCTTGCTTCCATCGAGATGCGCCAAGGACTTGATGCCACTCGTTTTCTTGGCGGCAACCGAGACCGTCACGGTTAGATACGGCTCGGTCCAGTAATACTTATCCTCGCGATAACAGGGAGAATAATCACACCACAGGCAATCGATATCACCGTTTTCGAGCAGCCGGTCGCGATCGTTCCAGTCAATATCGACAAACTGTGGCTTGAGCCCCGCACGCTCACACGCCTCGCGGGCGATGTCGATATCGATACCGGCGTAATCGCCCGTGGTATCGACATACACATAGGGGTCGTTATCCGTAACGCCGATTTTGAGTACCGGGAGATCTTTGTCGGCTTCATTCGAGGAGGAAGAACTGCTTCGAACGGTATACGTCAGGGCGGCCACACAGGCGGCAACAAGGAGCATGAGCGCAAACGAGACGATGGCGGCTCGCTTGATACGTCCGGGCACAAGCCTCCCTTCATCGAAACAGCAGTCGGATTTCATTGTATACCCGGGGCTGATGCGGCGATAAAAAAGCGCCTCACCCAAGATGGGCAAGGCGCCAAAGGTTGGAATGCATCCGCAAACAGCCGAATTAGGTTAACCCTACTCGAAGCTCACCTGCTCCAGGCGATCGAAGACCGTGTCGATGCGGGTGAGGAAGTCCCACGGATCAAAGATCTCGTCGAGCTTCTCCTGGCTGACGGTGCAGCGCGGATCGGCCTCGAGACGCTCCTTAAAGGTGGGACCGGAAACACAATCCTGCACTTCGTGCCAGGTGGCCATGGCGTTTTCCTGCACGATAGCGTAGGCGTCCTCGCGGGTGATGCCCGTGTCGACGAGGGCGAGCAGCACCTTGGAGGAGAAGATGAGGCCGCGGGTCTTGTTGAGGTTGGCCATCATGCGGGCGGGATACAGCTGCAGGCCGTCGATAACGCGGATGAGACACTGGAACATGTGGTCGAGCGCAATGAAGCTATCAGCCTGGGCGACACGCTCGGCGGAGGAGTGTGAAATGTCACGCTCGTGCCACAGGGCGACGTTGTCGAAGGCAACCTGCGCGTTGGCCTTCACGACGCGCGACAGGCCGCAAACCTTCTCCATGGTGATGGGGTTGCGCTTGTGCGGCATAGCGGAGCTGCCCTTTTGTCCCTTGCGGAAGGGCTCTTCGGCCTCGAGCGTATCGGTCTTCTGCAGGTTGCGGACCTCGGTCGCGATGCGCTCGCAGGTGGCCGCTGTAGTGGCAAGCACGCCGGCGAGGTAGGCGTGGTGATCGCGGCTGATGACCTGCGTGGACAGCGGATCGTGAACCAGGCCCAAGTGCTCGCAGACGTACTCCTCGACGAACGGCTCGATGGAGCTGTAGGTGCCGACGGCACCGGAGATGGCACCGAAGGCAACGTTCTTGCGAGCGTCCTCAAGACGATCGAGATCGCGCTTGAGCTCCCAGGCCCAAGAGCCAAACTTCATACCGAAGGTCATCGGCTCGGCATGGATGCCGTGAGTACGGCCGGCGCAGAGCGTATTGCGCTCTTCGAAAGCGCGGCGCTTGCAGATCACGCCGAGCTTCTTGACGTCCTCGATAATCAGGTCACAGGCCTGAGTAAGCTGATAGCACAGAGCCGTATCACCCAGGTCGGAGCTGGTCATACCATAGTGAACCCAGCGGCTAGGCTTGGGCTCGCCCTCCGGAACATCGGCGTCGATGTACTCCTTCATGTTGGTCAGGAAGGCGATGACATCGTGGCGCGTGACTTCCTCGATCTCGTCGACCTTTGCCTTCTCAAAGTTGGCATGGTCGCGGATCCATTGGGCCTCGTCTTTGGAAATACCGATCTTGCCGAGCTCCGCCTGGGCCTCGCAGGCCAGGACCTCGATCTCCTGCCAAATGGCGTACTTGTTCTCGAGGGAGAAGATGTGTCCCATCTCCGGGCGGGTATAGCGATCGATCATAGCGGCTCCTTTTTGGTTATTGGCACGTTGGTCGTAACTCGACTATTGTACCGTGCGCAGGCGCCCGTATGAGCAACGGGCATCAACCTAACATGTTGCAGATGGAGCGGTCATGAGGACGTCCGCGTATTTGCGAAGCAAATACGCACCGGCTTCAGGCGAGCCCCTCGGCCTCACGAAGCCGCGGGGGAAACTTTGTTGAATTGGCCGTCCCCATGTCTCCCGTGCCCGGTGGAGCGGGCAACGGGACGTCCGCGTATTTGCTTCGCAAATACGCACCGGCTTTAGGCGCCTGCCGGCGCCTTCGCCTGCTCGCTACAAACGCTTCGCGTTTGCTTTACGCTCACACCCTGGCGGGTTCGAGTCCCGGCACTTTATTGAAAAAGCACGGCACCGTAATGGTGCCGTGCTTGTGCTTTTAACTGGAGCGGGCAACGGGACTCGAACCCGCGAGTGTCAGCTTGGGAAGCTGATGCCTTACCACTTGGCGATGCCCGCATATGTGGAGGATAGTATAACGCGGTTGTCTTGTTCGATACAAGGGTGACGATGCTTGTTTTAGCTGTGGAGAATCGTCCTAAAAACAGGCCAATTGTGAAGATAGGGACCTGTACGTTCTTCTATTTACCGTTGTCTACCTGCAGATTTATTCCATTATCTTTCATAGGCGCCATTTGTCAGATATCGGGCAAGCATTTGGTCAGGTTCCGGTACTTACCCGCATGAACCTTGGGGATAGCCTCATCCTACGCGCCGCGGCCTCCCCGTGCGGCGCACGAGGGATAAGGAGCAGCCATGTCCAACGCACCCACGCACTCTGTCCACAGCGCAATCACAGCAGGATCGCTGCTCCTAGTCCTCTTTTTACTTTTAGGCTGCATGACACCGGATGCCGCGCTCGCCGTCGACGGTTACGAATCGCTCGGATTCCGCACTATCAGCAATGAATGCGGTCCTTTTGGAGTTGGCAAATACGAGGCACAGGATTCTTCGACTGCCTATTGTATGAACCAGGACCGATTTGGCCCCAGCACACCGGGCGGACCCTGGCTCACCTACAATCAGGGCTGGGTATGGCTCGAAGACGAATTCGCGGCCATCATCTGCCATGGCTATCCCACCGCCACATCCTTTGGCGGGCATAACCTGTCCCCCGATCGAGCGCGCGCCGCAACCCAACTTGCCGTCTGGATGCTCAACGGCACCACCCATACCGACGGATCATTCTCATATACAACCGCCCAGGGCGTCACAAAGAGCGGAAACTTTTCCGGCGACAATGAGGTCGTTGCCGCAGCGCGCTGGCTCCACGACAGCGCCAAATCGGGAAGCATTAAAGCCGCACCGCATCGCGCACGGCGCTATTTGGGAACTGTGTCGGGCGGCAGCAAGCGTCAAGACATGCTCTACGTGCTCCCGGCCGTCTCCGCATCCTTCCAAAAACAGTCAGCCAACGCCGCCATCACGAGCGAAAACGATACCTACAGGCTCGACGGAGCGAGGTTCGACATCTATGAGAGCGCCGGCGACAAGCGTGTCGGCAGCATCCAGATGGACAGCAGCGGTCGCGCACAGGCGACACTTTTGCCCAATACGGCATATTATCTGGTCGAAACCAAAGCTCCAGCGGGTTATATCCCCAGGAGTGACCGCATCGCCTTTTCCACCGGCAATGACGGCGGGAATGTCGTCATCGATGAGCAGCCCGGTACCATTACCCTGCGCATCGCAAAGGTCGATGCCGCGACAGGGGCAGGTCCTCAAGTCGGCGCGTCACTTGCCGGCGCTGAGTTCACCTGCGTCTCACAGTCTACCCCGGGCTGGTCGCACACCCTCACGACGGATGAGGACGGCCGGGCAACACTTACCGACATCCCCCTGGGCACCTTTACCATCTATGAGTCAAGAGCTCCCGAGGGCTATCTGCCCTCCGATGAAACCTGGAGCTACACCATCGGTGCCGATCAGCTCGGAGACGCGGGCGTCGTTGAGCTCGAGCGCCGCATCCCCAACATCCCCATCGCTTTTGACCTCGAAATTTCAAAGTTCAAGGACTGCGGTAATAGTGACGAATCTGGTGTAGAGCAGCCGGCGGAAAGCGTGGTCTTTGAAGTGGTAAGCAACACTTCGCAGCAAGTTGTTGGAACGCTGACCACCAATATCTACGGTTTCGCATCGACCAAAGACCAGGCTGGAGCATGGTTTGGCGCAGGAAAGCGCCCCGATGGCGTCAGCGGAACCATACCGTATGACCGTGCCGGCTACACCATTCGTGAGGTTGTCGACACTGTGCCCGACGGCTTTAAGCAGGCAGGGGAATGGACTATCACGGCAGAGCAGATCACGGACGGCGCAGAGCTTCAGTACATCGTAGACAACCACGCCCTGTCGACACATCTTCAAATCGTGAAGCGCGATGCTCAGACCGGCAACGCTGTACCACGTGCCGGGTTCACCTTTCAGTTGCTCAATGGCGACCGTGAGCCCATCTCGCAAACATCCTGGCATCCCGCCCATACCGTTATGAATACCTTTGCGACCGATGAAACCGGTACCGTCACCCTGCCCGAATCGCTTAACCCGGGCACGTATTACATACGAGAGACTTCCGCCAAGGAACCGTATCTTGTTGATGAAGATCTGGAGATAACGATTCCCGCCGACATGAACTTAACGCCCGTCGCGGTCGCCTCGTTTTACGACGACGCGGCAACAGGAAGCATCGAGATCGTCAAGAACGATGCCGTAGGTGGGCGCGCCCTTGCCGGTGCTGTTTTTGATATCCGTGCCGTGGGCGATATCGTGCGCCCCGACGGCAGCATTGCTGCCCTGGACGGCGAGACTGTCGCCACCATCACGACCGACGAACGGGGATTTGCGTGCGCAAATCATCTTTCGCTGGGGTGCGGAACCGCCACCTATGAGGTAATCGAGGTGCAGGCACCCGAAGGTTACCTGCTCGACCAAAGCGTCCACACCGTCGAGCTGTCGTATGCCGGTCAGGAAACACCCGTGATCGATGCGCACCTCGACGTTTCTAACGACTACACCAAAATCGACATCTCCAAAGTCGATTTGACCGGCAAACAAGAAGTAGATGGCGCCCGGCTCTCCCTCCACGGTGCCGACGGAACCGAAATAGACGCTTGGACCTCCTCTGACAAACCGCATCGCATCGAGCATCTTTTGCCCGGCACCTACACCCTGCGCGAAGTGATGCCCCCGCGCACTTACGACCTTGCCGAAGACATGACGTTTGAAATTAAGGCCACAGGAGAAGTGCAGACGGTAGCCATGAAGGACGCACCCATCGAGATCGAGGGCAAAGTCGACAAGCGGCAAGAGATCGCCCGCCCTATCGGTAAGGGTCTCGTCGCCAACGGCGATGGCAAAAACCGAGCCGTGGCACAATCCGATGCGGACGGCTCCTTCTCTTATACGCTCGATGCTAAAAATGAGTCGAATACCTGGGTTGATGAATTCACCATCACTGACGATCTCGAATGCGCCAAGGAAGGCACTGCCAAACTCATCGCCATCGAAACCCCTGTCGCGACCGGGGACATCGACGGTCTTTGCAACGTGTGGTATCGAACGTCTCCAGTGGGAAGTATCGATACGGGCGAACAGACCAATGCAACGCTCAGCGACGGGCATGACAACCCCTGGCTCGAAACGGACGAGGTCAAAAAGCTCCTAGGTGACGATTTGCGCATGGTCGATTACGGCGATTGGCATCTTTGGAAAGCCGATATCCCAACAACGGAGTCGGTCACCCTCGAGGCAAAAGAGCTCGCTCTTTTGGACGATACCGCCGTCACGGGCATTCGTCTTGAGTACGGGGTCGTATCGGCCGACTTCACGACAAGAGGCGCTGCAGAATCTTGGACCCGCGAGGACCTCAAAGACGAGCATGACGACCTTGATGATGTGAGCGCCGTCCTTGACTCGGATATTCACGGTGCCGTCATCCATATGCAGGCCGCGTCGTCTTACACGCCTCAGACCGCACTCGCCAACAGCGCTCGCGTTGACCTCTGTCGCAATGGCGGCGGTAGCAACCTTGAATCACATGACGAGGATCGCGTCATCCAGCGATGCGCCATGCCGCAAGATTTACCGGCAACGGGCTCCCTTCCCATTGCCGCCTGCCTCACCGCCTTCGTGACCTCCGGCGCCGCGGCAATCTGGTTTGCCCATCTAAAGCTGGCGTCAAAACGTCGCTGACGCAATAAAAAAGAGGCGAGCCCGTCTCCCGGCTCGCCTCTTATTCGTTCGTGGCGAAATGGCTATTCCCCAGATGCAGACCCACCGTCGATGAGCGCTTGATCGGACTCGGAGATGCCATCGGCTCCCAAACTCTGCTCGTGCTCCACTTCTTCGCTAATCGTGGACTCAGGCGTTGAGCCTTTAACGCCCACGATATACGCGGCCCCGAAACCAAGGACAATGGCGATCAGGGCCAAGATGAGATAGACGGGCCAGTGGCGCTTGATGTACGAAAACACGCAGACTCCTTATAGGTCAACCTACGAACGACGAATGACCTCGGTCACGACCTCGGACACCGTAGCGATATTTGTCGGATTGACGTTGTACGGCAGATCGTCCTCAGTGTGAGCGCATGCCAAACGTGGGCCGTCGACGCCGGCAATGGTAAGGGCGCGTCGGCTTGCCTCGAGAGCAGCATAGGCATCGGTCTTGGCATAGGGCATCTCAAATGCACCGCAATCGACATGGAACGACTTGCACACCTTGTTGACCAAGTTCATGATGCGTCGGTCACCCTTGAGCAGCTGCTGCTCGCCCTCGACCGTCACGACCGAAAGCCTACCGGCACCAATGGACTCAAGGTTGATAAAGAACACGCCACGGAGCTTGTCGCGATGCGCGGCCAGGAACGCCTTCATGCCGGCGCCGTCGCAATCGGAAGCGCCTGTAGCCACAAACCAGATGTCGTGGCCAAGCAGCTCGTCATCGCCCATGGAGGCAACGGCAGCGAGCATATCCTCGGCGGAAGCTCCATCGGAAGACGTGGCACCGCCCTTCCAGCCGTCGTCGTCATCCTCGAAGTTATCCCACGAGCCGATACCGCGACCAGACTTCTTGGCGTCGTAATCATCCTCGACACCAAGCCAATCGCTCATGCTGTCCTGCTCGTTTTTCTTTTTGCGACCGAACAGACCGCCCAAGCCGCGCTTTTGCGGCTTGGCGGCCGGAGCGGCAGGAGCCGAGATAGTCTCAAGCGGCTGAACATCCGAGCTGACCGGCATGGGGGGAACAACCGGAGCCGATGTGGGCTCGGGCCCCTGTGCCGTCGCGAAGGGATCGTTAACCTGAGCCGAAGGGTCGGGAAGGTCGAACAGCGAGGTGCGCGAGGCGACATTGGCCTGCTGCATCGAAGGCATCGAGGGATCGGGGACCGAGGCCAGCGGAGACGCAGAGGGCATGGGAGCCGGCGCGGATGCCGGGTCGGGAACGTTCATGTTCGGGCGCGGCGACGCCTGAGACGAGATTTGAGCCATCAGAGCATCGACCGTCTCGGCCTGCGACGGAGCAGCATTGGCAACCGTGGCGCCGGGATCACTCGGCGCGGGCATGGTGAAGATCTGCGTAGAGTAGGGCCTCGACTCATCCGCCTGCGGAGCTTCGGGGGCCACGGGCTCAGGCTCTTGCTCGGAGCTGTCCGCAGCGACCTGTTCCGCCACAGATTGATCCTCGACCGTATCGGGCGCAGCGGGCTCGTCCTCGACAGGAGCGGAAAGGGGCTCGGCGATAGCGGTGCCCTGCTTCTCAAACGTCATCGTGGCATCAAACGACACAGTGCTGTCGACCGGCTGTTGGGTTTCGAAAGTCGCCGTCTCCCCGGCAACATCCGCAGGCGAAGGCTGCGGCGCCTCGAAAGACGTCGTGGCGTCGGCAACATCAACAGATACCGGCTGCTCGGCGTCGTTTTGCTCAAATTCCTGTGCCGCGCGCTCGCGCTCGGCCTCGGCCGCCTGTTGCTGGGCTGCAGCCTCGCGCTCGGCTGCCTCGCGGGCAGCGGCGCGCTTTTCCTCAAAGTCGTCAACGAGTTTCTTGCCCTTTTCGAATGCCCCCTTAAAGAAATGGGAGGCGCTGGCACCGATCGAAGAAAACGCGGAAGCGATATCGGCATGGGGCGTCGTCACCGGAAGCTCGGCAGAAAAATCGGTGTCGCTCTCGTAGGACACACGCTGCGGATACGCATCGTAGTCGTCCTCGGTATTATCGAGCTCCTCGGGCGCCGGGGCAGGCGCCATGACGTCCAGACCGGCTGCGGGATCGATAGCAGTCTCCGCATCGGCTTCCGTCTCGACAGCATTGGCCTCATCGGGCTGCGCAGCCACGACCGGATCGGGCTGGGGCGCGGGCTCGAACGTCGGCTCCTCGCCCTCTTCGTAATCGAGCGTACAGGACTCGGGAAGCATTCCCAGGGCACGGATGGCATCCGAGCCAAACCGGATGTTGCCGGCGGCATTGCGATAAAGCTTGGGCTCGGGCTCGGCCTGCTCGGCCGCGGCAGGCTCCTCTGCCGACTCGGCAGCGGACTCGTCTGCAACGGGCTCCTCGGCCGGAATATCTTGGACCTGGGACTCGGGTGCAATGACGCCAATCAGGGTCTCGTCGGCAGAAGCACCTTCGAATCCATCGATTTGCTCATCAAAAGCCTCGCCCTGCTCACCCTCGGGAGCGACCGGCTGGCCATACTCATCCTCGGTATAGGCAGGCTCTTCGTACTCGATGGTATTGCCGTAATCATTTTGCTGCTGGGCTGCGGCGTACTCGGCTGCCGCGCGCGCCATCTCCTCGGCGCGACGCTTCTGCTCGCCAAAATACGTGTCAAACGGAATATCGTCAGGGAACTCGTTCTCGCCCTGATAGGGGGCGACGTTATCCATGACACCCAGCATGGCGGCAACAGAGGACTTGTTGCAAACCGAGCCGGACGTGTAGGGAAGGACAAAACGATTGGAAATGATATTGGCGGCATTGGCGAGCGCCACGAGGGAGGCAAGGATCGCGACAATCCACAGCAGGACCTTCAACGCGCCGGGAAGCGGCAAGATGCGCAGGATGGCAATAGCCGCGGGAGCAATCGTGGCAATCGGGAGCAATTTGGCGATCAGCGCTCGGTACGGCGCATAGGGCTCGCGAGCGAGCAGTTCGGCGCGCGGGGAGTCATAGTGCGCGACGACGACAACCGGGCGATTGCGCGGAGAGGCAAGCGGACCAGAGGCCTTGTGATAGGCGATGACATTTTGGCTCACGCCCGTCTTGCCCAGGCGCGAGATCACGGGGCGCCCGGTTCGCTCGAGCACATAGAGCACGGCTCCGACAATGGCCAACAGGGTGCCGACTAAGCCGATACCGCCACCGATGCCCATAAGCAGGGCACCGGCAAATGCCAGAATGCCCGTAACGGCAAACGCCATCCTGCTCGGCGCGGGAGCATTAAACTCCTGCACCTCGGGATCAAAGCCGTGGTTGCGGAAAATTTGAGCGATATCTTCGGCAGCCAAGCGCTCTTCTTCGCTGCACGCCGGCGTGATGCCAGTGTTCTGCAACAGGTGGTTAATATAGTTCTGGGTGTTCGCCATATGCGCTCCACATCCATAATCCGACAAATAGGCCCAATGTATGCACATTAGAACCGTATATAGTCGAAAGTATACCCCGAGCGGGCGCAAACGGCCGAATTCTGGGCATCTTAACGCCCCAAGCGGACAAGGATATAGCCTAATCTCCATATCGGACTAAAATCATGGCATCAAACACCTTCCCATGCGAGGATTCTATGACGGCAAGCGATACAACCGTAACGAATAAAAATGGGGTGCCGGAACCCGGTTTCGACAAGACCGCCCAGCGCATCCTCAATCTGTTCTTTGTCCTCAACAGCTCTCCCGAGCCATTGACCACAGAGCAAATTGTCCTGGATTCCGATCTTGGCTATGGGTCGGGCAATATCGACTCGGACAAGCGCAAGTTTCGCCGCGATCGCGAAAAACTCCTCGAACGCGGAATCACGATCAAGGAAGTTCGCGCAGCAGGCGCCCAAGAAACCGAAGAAAGCGCGTGGACCATCGATCGCGAGCACACGTTTGCGGCCGGTGGCCTCATCACCGCAGACGACGCGGACATCTTGCTCGACGCTATCGACCAGACCCTTGCGACCGGTTCGGCCGCGTTTGCCACGCCGCTTGCAGACATACGCTCCAAGATCGCCTACCTCACCGGCGCATCGACCGCAGAAGAGCCTCCCGCCCGTCGCTTACCCGCCGTCGATGCGGTGTGGAGCGCTTTCGCCGAACGCTGCGCACTGCGCTTTTTGTATCAGAACGGGCACGGGGAGCAAAAAGAGCGCACCGTCTGCGTATACGGCATGTTTGAGCACGAGGGTGTGGCGTATTTTTGCGGACTCGACAACGCCACCGATGAAATCAGGACGTTTCGCTGCGACCGTATCGTTCGCGCATGGCGCCCCTCGAAGGCCTACTCCATCCCCGCCGACTTTAACCTGAACGATCGCCTGTTCTTTGAGTTTGATTTTGCCGATTGCAAGCCCGTTATGGCGACCTTTTCGTTTGCCCCGCAAGCCCAGGCCGACATGGTCAGCGGCCTAACGCGCGGTCGCGGGGAGCTCACGCACACCGAAGAGGGTTGGACCTGGACCGTCGGCGTGCGCGACCTTAATGCCGCTGCCTCGTTTTGTATGGAGCACGCCATGGACGGCATGAGACCCGTTGCCCCCGATGCACTTAAACTGGCGTGGAACCACCTCATCGAAAGGACGGTGCACGAGCATGCCCGCGCGTAAACTCACCAGCGAGCAAAGGCTCTCGCGTGCGATTGACATCATGGAGGCCCTCTACGCTGCCGGTGGGACCGGTATGACACGAGGGGATATCTGCAGCCGTTTTGATATCACGGGTGCGGCGCTCGACGAAATTATCGATATCGTCTCGACCCTCGCTGACCGTGAGTCGGGCGCACGCATCATCTGCGAACGCCACGGCGAGTGCATCATCCTGACAGGCGATGCGGGGCGTGTGCTGCCCTTGCGCCTAAGTGCCGCCGAAGGTGCCGTGCTCAACCACGAACTCGAATCGATGGGAATCGACTCTCGGGCAGCAGAGCGTATCCGACACGCCCTCCTACCCGAGAAACTCGGCTACAACCAGCGCGTCGTCGATACCGTTGCCCGAGGATCGCACTGGCAACAGCTGAACTGCGCGATTCAAGACGGCGTTCGATGCCGCATCATCTACCGTTCGATGGACGACACACGGCCGCGTGAGCGTCTCATCGACCCCCTGCGCATCGCGACGCATGGCGACCAAACATATCTGATTGCCTGGGATGTCGAAGTTGATGCGCAGCGCTCCTACCGCATGGACAAAATCGAAGGCCTTGCCCTTACCGACGATTCTGTGGAGCGCCACGCGCCCGCGTCCGCATCCCTCCACGAATCCCTTTCCAAAGCGGAGCAGAGCGCAAAACTCCTCATGCCGCTCGACATGGCAGAGCGCCTAGACTGGGCCGGCATCATGTCGATTGAGCCAAACGGGGCAGACATGGCAACGGTGACCGTGCGTTATGGGTCAGAGCACTGGCTGTTCTGCCAGGTAATCGCAGCGGGCGGAGCCATCCGCATACTGGATGACCCCGCCCAGGCATTGCGTCTATGCGATATGGCGAAGAGCCTGACCTGCCCGCTTTAACGGCGTCGCTCGTGGCGCGCACGCCACAGCTGCAAATAATGACCGATCTGCGCCGACTCGATACGCTGGTAGGAAGTCGTGGGCAGCGACGTCAAGAACTTCTTGCCGTAGCCCTTTGTCACCAAGCGCGGATCTGCCAAGATGAGCACGCCGCAATCGGTCGATGAGCGGATAAGACGGCCGGCGGCCTGTTTGACCTCGAGCACCGCCTCGGGCAGCGAGTAGCGCGCCCAGGCGCGGTCCTCACGCAGATTGCGCTCACACGAAAGGGGATCCGTGGGGCTCGAGAACGGCAGCTTGGGGATAATGACGCAACGCAGCGTCTCGCCGCTGGCGTCAAAGCCCTCCCAAAAGGCCTTAAGCGCAAAGAGCGATGAGGTCGGCTCGTTGATAAACCGATCGCGCAGGCGACGCGGGGACGAGTTGCGTTGCTGGCAATTGAGCTCCAGGCCCGCTCGCGCCAATTTGGGCTCGACACGGGCATACAGGTCCTCCATATCGCGCCTGTTGGTGAAAAGCGTGAGCACCGATCCACCCATGGCGAGATGGGCATCGACCAGCACGCACTCGAGCGCCGAGAGATAGCGCTCGCGATCGCGCGGATCGGGAATGTCCCCCGCCACGACCACGGCCATATTCGAGTCAAAGTCATAGCTCGAATCCAGGTGCAGCGATGAGGATGTCGACGCACCGATGCGATCGAGGCCGACAGCATGGTTGAAATGCTCAAAGCTCTTGGACACCGTCATGGTCGCCGAAGCGAAGATGGCCGTGTGCACTTCGGGCAGCCACTCGTTCGCCAAGGCCTCGCCGATATCGATGCGCTCGGCGGTCATAGACTCCCCGCCCGCACGCAGCCGACGGTTAACCTGCAGCGAGTACACATAGTGCTCGTCCGTACCCTCAATGATGAGCTTGAGATTCTCGGCCAGCTCGTGCAGACGGCGCGAAATGTCGCCTAGGTCGACAACGACCTCGGGCTTATCGGCGGCGACGGTCTGCACCAGCGCGTCTACGCTTTTATCCGCCTGGTCCAGCGCATCAATTGCGGTATGGGCCGACTGCAAAAAATCGTGCCAGTCATCCGACTCGCGCAGCTCGGGGCCAATCCACAGATTCGCGTTATCGTAGCTCCCACGGGCGCGACGGCCGAGCTCGCGCACACCATCGAACACATCGGCAATCGCCATGCTCGCGCGGGCAACCGTCGACGTCGCTTTGGCGGTGAGTCCCAGGTAGAGCGTGGAGCCCTCGGAAGTGGCCAAATCACGGGAAACCTGACTCAGCGCGCCGGCACTCGACCCACCCAAGCGCTCAAACAGCACGCGCGACTCATCTGCCGAAACCACGCGCGCCCATTGGCGACGGGCCTCGCGCTCGATGGAATGGGCCTCGTCGACCACCCAGTGACGAATCGGGGGCAAAATCCTCCCCTCGGCGGCCACGTTGCGGAACAACAGAGAATGGTTGGTGACCACCACGTCGGCATGTGCCGCACGACGGCGCGCCCCGTGGACCAGGCATTTGTCAGGGAAGAACGGACACAGACGACGAGCACACTCGCGCGAAGCCGTCGTAAAGTCGGGACGGTTGACGCTGCGCCAGCGAATGCCGAGTGAATCGAGGTCGCCATCGGCAGATTGGCACACATACGCCATGATCACCGCAACCGCCGTGAGCGTGTCAGCAGGATCGCGCTTGGTGGTGATCTCAACCTGACCACGGCTCATGCGCTCGAGCTTGCGCAGACACGGATAGTGGTCATAGCCCTTGAGTGCACAAAACGACAGGCCCCCGTCCAGCTGCTCGGCGAGCTTTGGTAGCTCATGGTACATAAGCTGGTCGGCAAGATTATTCGATTTGGTCGCAATGCCGACGGTAATGTTGTTTCGGCGGGCGGCCTCGGCGAAGGGCACGAGATAGGCCATCGACTTACCGACGCCCGTGCCCGCCTCGATCACGCGATGGGTGCCCGTGACCAGCGCATCGCGAACCTCAACCGCCATCGCGATCTGCTCGTCGCGCGGCTCATAGGTGGGGTACATGCGATTGACCAGGCCGCCGGGGGCGTAATCTGCCTCGATCTCTTCACGACTCGGCATCTTAAGGACCGGCAGCTCGTCCGCATCAACGCGATCGTCTGCGCGATCGGCCTTGAGCACATCGGCACGAGCGGCGCTGAGCGAAAATATCGAACCCGGGTTCTGTCCAGCCAAAAAAGAAAAAATGGGGCGATATGACCAAGGCACGTCCGCGTGCATGTCCGCCAAGCGCGCCATAAGGCCCGAAGGCAGGTCGGTAAGTGCGACCAACAGCACGCGCCACACACCGCACAGGGCATCAACGTCGGCGTTCGCACGGTGCGATACTGAATCGCACCCAAACAAGTCGGCCATAAAAGACAGCTTGTGCGAGGCCAGGCGCGGAAGTGCGATGCGCGACAGTGCCAGCGAATCGATCCAGATGTCGCTGACGTTGACACCGCCCTTGACCGACTCGATAAACGACCGGTCAAACGTGGCGTTATGCGCGATAACAGGACAGCCGCCCACAAAGTCGGCGAGTGCCGCGACGGCCTCGACGGCCGACGGAGCATCTGCCACATCGGCGTTCGTAATGCTCGTGAGCTCGGTAATCTCTGCAGGAATCAGCTGCTTGGGATGCACGAACGTATCAAAGCGGTCAATGACCTCGCGGCCCGAAAGGCGGGCCGCGGAAATCTCAATTAACTCATTGTCCTGCACCGAAAGACCCGTGGTCTCGGTATCGAGGACGATTACGTCCTCCTCGATGAGGCCAAACGATTGCGTCTTAGCGCGCTCGGCGAGCGTGGCGTAAGAATCGATGACGAGCTGCGGCGTTCCAGGAGATACGGCGTCCTCGATTAGCATGCAACGCCCGCCCGGCGGAGACCCATACGGATCAGGCTGTCGCACACCTGCGGGAACGTCATGTCGTCGGTATGGCGAATCTCATCGGGATACAGCGACGTATCGGTCATGCCGGGAATGGTGTTGGTCTCGAGAATGACAGGGCCGTCCTCGCTCACGATAAAATCGCTGCGCGAAACGCCCAGACAGCCGAGGGCCTTATGGGCCGCACAGGCAAGTTCCTGGGCACGCGCATAGTTTTCGGGCGAAATCTGCGCCGGAATGCGGTGGATGTCTGTGGGGTCGACGTACTTTACATCCAGGTCGTAGAACTCGCAGTCCTCAGGCTTGCGAATCTCCACAATCGGCAGCGCGCGCACGTCGTCCTCGCCGTACACGCCCACAGTGATCTCGGTTCCCTCGATGCACTTTTCGACCAGCACTTTATCGCCGTACTCAAAAGCCTTGGCGATTGCCGCCGGCAGCTCTGAGGGCTCGTGGACGAGCGAAATGCCGTAGCTGGAGCCGTTGACGGCGGGCTTTACAAAGCAACGCTCGCCACAAATCTCGACGATACGATCAATATCGACCTCGTCGCCCGCCTCAAGCGCCAGGCCGGGGGCAATGGGGATGCCCGCCTTGGCATACAGAAGCTTTGAAACCTCTTTATCGGCGCCACATGCGCTGGCGAGCACGCCTGACGCCGTGTAGGGGATACCCAGCGTCTCCATGGCCCCCTGCATGGCGCCATCCTCGCCGCCGGCGCCGTGCATGGCGATAAACGCCACGTCGAAGCCACCGGTCGCCATAGTCACCATAAAGTCATCGGCGGCGGTGTCGAGCAGCTCCACCGAGGTGTAGCCGGCCTCCTTCAGTGCCACCACGACATTCTTTCCAGAATTGAGCGAAATCTCGCGTTCGGCGGAATGGCCGCCCGCCAAGACCGCTACGTGCATGTTCTCTAGGCTTTTACCCGGCATGGGCAGACTCCTCCTCTATAATTCCTGCAGCTGATACCATATTGTAGCGATACCCTCTACGTTTCCCCAAAATCGAAAGGCTTCCATGAATCCCAGGACTAAATCTCAAGACATTCGCGACTTGAGCCAAAACGATATTCGCGAACTTGTCGCCGAACTCGGCCAACCCGCTTTTCGCGCAAAGCAGCTCATCGAATGGGTTTTTGAGAAGAACGTTTGTTCGTTTGATGACATGACCAACCTTCCCAAGGCCTTCCGCGAGCAGCTGAAGGAGGCATTTGCCTTCGACACGCCGACCGAGCTCGCCAAGCAGGTGTCTAAGGATGGCTCTCGTAAATACCTACTCGAGTACCACGACGGTATCTCCGTCGAGACCGTCGGCATGCCTCGTCGCAACAAGCTGTCTGTCTGCGTATCTACCCAAGCCGGCTGTGGTATGGGCTGCGCTTTTTGCGCTACCGGTCTGAACGGCCTCAAGCGCTCACTGACCGCTCAAGAGATCGTTGACCAGGTACTGCATGTTTCCAACGACTTTGGTGAGCGCGCGACGAGCGTCGTGTTCATGGGCCAGGGTGAGCCTTTCGCCAACTACGACGAGGTCCTCAAGGCACTGCGTATTCTTAATGACCCCGATGGAATCGGTATTGGAGCACGTCATCTCACTGTCTCCACCAGCGGCGTCATTCCTGGTATTCGCAAGTTTGCCGACATTCCCGAGCAGTTCACGCTCGCCGTCTCGCTGCACTCTGCCATTCAGTCCACGCGCAATAAGCTCATGCCGGGCGTTAAGAAGTACACGCTTTTGCGCCTTCACGAGGCCCTTCAGCTCTACACCGAAAAGACCGGCCGCCGTCCGACATACGAATACGCCATGATCGAGGGCGTCAATGACACCAACCCCGAGATGCAGGCGCTCTGCGACTTCTGCGAGGGCACGCTGTGCCACGTCAACCTAATCCAGCTCAACGATATCGAGGGCAGTCCTCTCAAACCGTCACCGATTCATAAGGTTGAAGACCTTCAGCGTCGTCTTGAGTCCCGTGGCATTGAGACCACGATCCGTAACTCTCGCGGCAACGATATCGACGCTGCTTGCGGCCAACTCAAGCAGCGCTTCAAGGTTCAGAAGAACGCGTAGGGGAGACCAACCTAAACGTTTCATGTGAAACATCGAACAGCCCCGGTTGCTTAATTGCAACCGGGGCTGTTTCATATCTATCGCTAATTCGCATCGAGCGATTGTTCAACAACTTTTTCGAAAGAAATAAGGGGTCCTTGTTCTGGCGTTCAGACAAGGACCCCTTAAAAAAGGCTAGTAATTGTTAGGTACCTAAAAGCCTACATTTTCCCATTGATGGTTAACCCAATCTTGATTAATCTTGGGATTCTTAGTTACCTGAGCTGTACGCATAGCGACATCCTCAGTCATAACATCCATTTTCTTTTTGGACGTATCGACGATATCTTGCGCTCCGCGAAGCAGACGACCACGCAATTCATCGTCTGTTGCGATCTTAAATCCCGCAAACGCACCAACCGCTACAGTTGCAGCCAAAGCAAGAGCAGTCAGAACTTTATTCTTCATCCTGATCTCCCTGGTCAAATTGAATCATCTCGCCAAGAATGCGAGACAGCTCTTCCTCATCCTTAAACTCGATCTCGATTTTATTCTTGCCGCGCGAGCTCTTGACGCGAACGTTCGTGTTAAACACCTGACGCAGAACGCGTGCAGCCTTCTTAAAAGACTGAGGCGTTGCAGGGCGAGGTGTTTTAGGCGTCTCTCCGGCAGAAAACAGTGGGGCAAGATTTTCTGTCGCACGGACAGACAATCCCTCTGCAACAACCTTCTCAGCAAGATTAATGCGCGCATCTTCATACGGAACCGCAAGAATTGCACGCGCATGACCAGCAGTCAGCTTGCCTTCGAAGATCATCTGCTGAACTACTTCGGGGAGATCGAGAAGGCGCAGCGAGTTTGTAATTGCAGAGCGTGACTTGCTTACTGCTTTCGACAATGCCTCCTGGGTCATACCGCTGGCATCGATAAGCTGGCGATAGCCCTTAGCCTCTTCGACGGGATTCAGATCAGAACGCTGAAGGTTTTCGATAAGAGCAAGAGCCAGCATCTCTTCATCATTAACATCTTTAATGATGACAGGCAGTTCCTCAAGACCAGCAAGCTTTGATGCCTGATACCGACGCTCACCAGCGATGATCTCATAGCCGTTTCCATGCTTGCGAACCAAGAGCGGCTGCAAAACGCCATGCTCTTGGATTGACTCGCTCAACTCGCGAAGTTCAGTTTCATTAAAATGAATTCGCGGTTGATTAGGGTTGGGAACGATATCCTCAATAGGTAGTTTTGTTACAGATGCGGCATTTGAAGCAGATACAGCAGAACCACCGGTCTCATACTCGGCCTCTGAGACCAAAGCATTGAGTCCACGTCCCAATCCGCCACGTTTCTTTACACTAGGCACGCTTGATCACCTCTTTTGCAAGGTTCATATACGCTTTTGCACCCTTATTTTGAGGTGCATAGGTAATTACCGGTTCTCCAAAAGACGGAGCTTCGGAGATTTTAACCGTACGGGGGATTAGCGTCTTAAATGCCTTATCACCAAAGTACGATTGAACCTCCTCAACAACCTGATTCGATAGAGAAGTACGCGAGTCATACATGGTCATAAGCACACCATAGGTGTCTAAGCCCTTGTTCAGACGTGATTTGACCATCTTCATTGACTCTAGCAGCTTCGTAACGCCCTCGAGTGCGTAGTACTCGCACTGGATCGGAATCAAAACGCTGTCTGCTGCG
Source organism: Collinsella sp. (assembly GCA_019414605.1). Taxonomy (GTDB): domain Bacteria; phylum Actinomycetota; class Coriobacteriia; order Coriobacteriales; family Coriobacteriaceae; genus Collinsella. The sequence goes on along the minus strand of DXLS01000036.1, from coordinate 32,278 downwards.
GTCAAGGCATTGATAGTAAGCAGGCCGAGCGAAGGAGGACAGTCAATGAAAATAAAATCGAACTCGTCCTGAATCGGCTCAAGCAAATCTTTGAGGCGGGTTTCACGAGCAATTGCGCTTACGAGCTCAATTTCGGCACCTGCAAGCTGAATCGTAGCTGGAATTACGAATACCTTTTTGCAATTTGTATCAAGAACAAGCGATTCTGCCGGCACATCATTCAACAATGCATCATAGATGCAGCGATCAAGGTCTTCTTTTTCAATTCCAAATCCACTGGTGCTGTTTCCCTGCGGATCAAAATCGACAATCAGTGTCTTACGACCCTGCTCACCCAGTGCTGCTGCAAGGTTCACAGCCGTCGTTGACTTACCGACGCCGCCTTTTTGATTGATGATTGCAATGATACGCGTGTCTTTTGCACTCTTAGAACGCTTAACGTCGCGAAATCCCACGGTCCCTCCTGGTGTGTATTAAAGCTGTCAAACGGAGGATGTTTCACGTGAAACATTCCGATTCGATATCAACCGCCATGTTTCACGTGAAACACTGCAAGTTGTTAGTATCCATTATGTTTCACGTGAAACATCTAGGCAAGCGGATTCTTCTTTGCCATGCCATTTGCACGAGGCAATGAAACGGATGCCGGATGACTCTTTTTAAGAACAATGAACTCCCTGTGGCCCAAGCCCTCAGGCAAATCGATTGCGTCATTCAGAAGCAAAGTGAAGCCGCAAATCTTAGCTGCTGACATGCCGGAAGCAAGCTCCTCATCCGAAGGATTACCCTTGGTGATAACAAATAGCCCTCCGTCTTTGAGGAACGGAGCAGCATACTCAACAAGAATCGGTAGAGGGGCAAGTGCGCGGGCGGTTACGACAGAAAACTGCTTCTTATGGCTTCGAGCATATTCTTCAAGGCGATCATGAACCGCATGAGCATGTTTCAATCCAAGAACATCAACAAAAGAATTGACAGCATCAACCTTCTTACCAACAGAGTCAATATAAGTAGCTTTACGATGCGTGGTTATGGTTAACGGAATACCAGGGAAGCCCGCACCTGTTCCCATATCGAGCAAAGCTCCCTCAGGAGCCTTATTGATATAGGGGAGCAAAACAAGTGAGTCGAGGATATGAAGTACCGCAGCATCTTCTATGTTAAGAATACGGGTGAGATTGGTTGTCTTATTTGTTTCCAGAACCAAATCCAAATGTTGAATACATTTCCTCAGCTCAGTATCAGTTACGCTCAAGGAATACTCTTTGCAATAGGAAGTTAGACGACTCAACATCTCGTCAGCCTGCTGATCAGTAAGTACTAACAACGAAAGCTCCTTTCTGACAAAAATCAGTGTATCGAGAACTTTTGACAAAAAAAGGGGACGTGGAAACCACGTCCCCTTAGCATAAGCTCGAGTAGATTATCGAGCAACAATCACCACATGGCGATCGGGGTCAGAACCCTCAGAATGAGTATAGACGGCGTCATTGCCACGAAGTGCAATGTGAACCAGTCGGCGCTCGTAGGCATTCATGGGCGGAAGCGAAACACTCTTATGAGTGCGGATGGCACGCTCGGCAGCAGACTGAGCCATGGAGGCAACCTTGTCCTGACGGCGGCTCTTGTATCCCTCGACGTCCACTACAACCGGATACCTAAAGCCGAGCTTGCGGCTCACCAGCAATGAGAACATAACCTGAAGGGCATCAAGGGTGCGACCATGACGGCCAATGAGAACAGCAAGGTCGGGAGCCGTTACATCCAGAATCAGCTCACCCTCGTCGCCCTCATACTCATCGATAGGAGAGTTGGCGGCATCGAAGTGCGAAAGGATGGAACGCAGGATGGAAATCGCGACATCGGCAATGGTGTCGAGCTCCTCGTCGGTCAGCTCTTCACCAGCCTTGTAGCGCTGTGCAATCTCGGGATAATCGCCCGCGACCTGCGGGGCAACCTCCTCAAGCATATCCTCGATGATCTCTTCAGACATAACGTACTCCAAAAGTTAGGTACCTAAATAAGATTGATATCCCACTACTTCTTCTTGTGCGGGCGCGGCTTCTTCTCGCGACGAGTGACCTCAACCTGCAGCGGCGCGTTCTTAAGGCGCTCCTCCTCATCGGCCTTCGCCTTGTCGATGACCTTCTGCGTCACAAAAATCTGCTGGATAACCTGCCAAGCAGACGAGACGTCGTAGTACAGCAGAACACCAACGGGAAGGCTCCAGCCCATCCAAAGCATCATGACCGTCATGACAACGGCCATCATACGCATGCTCTGAGCCTGCTGGCCGGTCTGGTTGCGCGACATATAGAGCTGCGGAATCAGGGTCAGGACAGCGAACAGGATCAGGCAGACCAGCGCAGGCAGCGCGACCATAAAGCCATCGGCAAAGGAGGCACTCGGCGTGGTGGTCAGGTCGGGCAGAATATTAAAGAACGAGAACGTGCCGTCGTTAAAGTAGTCCGGCAGGTTACGCAGCAGCGTAAATAGGGCGAACAGGACAGGCATCTGAATCAACAGCGGCAGACAACCAGCCATCGGGTTGAACTTGTTCTCGCTGTAGAACTTCTGCATTTCCTCGGCCTGACGCTGGGGATCGTCGGCATAGCGCTCCTGGATCTCGAGCATCTTGGGCTGCAGCACCTGCATGCGTGCCGTCGACTTAGTCGACTTGAGCATAAGCGGCGTCAGCAGCAGACGGATGATGACCACCAGGATGATAATGGACAGGCCCCAGTCGACCGCAAAGGTCTGGATGAGCTTGAGCAGCTCGAAAAGGATGTTAACGATCCAATCCCACATGTAAGTTTTCCTCCGATAGCGAGTGCCCGCTAGGGCACAGGGTCATAACCGCCGACGTGCAGGGGATTGCAGCGAGCGATGCGCCTCACGGCAAGCCAGCAGCCTCTCAAAACACCGTACTTCTCAATCGCCTGGACGGCGTATTGCGAGCACGTTGGGTAATAAATGCAGGCGTCAGGCAATAAGGGCGAAATAACCTGTTGATATATGCGAATAGGAGCGATGGCAACACGTCGCAAAACGTGATTGCTCATCGCTCCTCCCCGGCAACGCCGGCGCGTTTCATAAGCGAACGCAATGCATTGTCCATCTCCTGCGGCAAGGAAACCCTCGTCTTGGGAGTTGCGAACAAGATGATGTCATAACCCGCAACGGGAAATCCACAGCTGCGGGCGGCCTCGCGCATCACACGCTTAGAACGGTTGCGCACGACAGCACAACCGAGCCGTTTAGCACCAACGAAGGCGACCCTTCCGGAGTCGCCTTCGCCAACCGATTCACATATGGTCATTCGAATCAGAGGGTGATTGAAACGACGCCCCTGACTGAACACATGCTCGAAATCTTGCCGAGACTTAATAGTCTTCATGCGAGATGTGTGTATCGCTGCTAGACAGTGAGACGCTTGCGGCCCTTGGCGCGACGACGGGCGAGCACGGCACGACCACCCTTGGTGGCCATACGGGCACGGAAGCCATGGGTCTTGGCACGCTTACGCTTATTAGGCTGATACGTACGCTTCATCTTAAGTTCCTCCTGCTGCATTTCGAGTGTCCGCGGGGGCGCGGACGCAGATATAGACACGTGAGCTTGAAGATTGTAGGGAAATCAATGTTCAAATGTCAAGAAATCAAAGGTAAAAGGTTGCGCAGTTCACACGGTTCCCCCATAAGCCAAGCTCGATTTAGCGGTGCATGGCAACTTTTCACGATATTTCATCGAGTTTTCAACAGGTCATGTTGGCAATGTTGAGAACTTTTCGTCCGTTTTCCAAAGTTTTCAACAGGTTTTGAAAAGTTGTCGAAAGATGAGAAACATTGCACGGTGAGCTACTATTTGTTCGAAACCTTTTGAAAGATTGCGAGCGGCATGTCTGACGACTTTTACACCATGGTCGATTCCGGAGACCCGGCACCCGACAACGAGCACATCACCGGCGTGCGCGAAGAGCGTAAGGAAGGCGAGCAGACGACCACGCAGGCGCCAAAAGCCATGTACGCCGCGCGCATCGCCGTCTATGACGACATGCTGTCGACACCGCGTGTGATCGTCATTGATCCGCAAGATGTCCGCACGTATTTGGAAGAGACGACCAACACCGTCTACCAGTGTATGAAAGAGCAAGGTGGCCACATCTCGCTCATGGTCATCCGCGAGATTGTCGAAAACTTTATCCACGCACACTTTGCCGAGCCCATCATCTCGATTCTGGACGGCGGAGACACCATCCGCTTTGCTGATCAAGGACCCGGCATCGACGACAAGGAGCGCGCGTTCGACTTTGGCGTTACCAGCGCAAACAGCAAGATGAAGCGCTATATCCGTGGAACCGGAGCAGGGTTTCCCATGGTGCAGGAGTATTTGGAAAACGCCGGCGGGGCCGTGTCCATCGAGGACAACATGGGCAACGGCACCGTGGTTACGGTAAGCCTGGACCCTAAACGCGTGCAGGAAATCGAACGCGCCGGCGGGCGCGGTGCTGCCGTGCGGCCCGAGACGGAGCAGCCGGCGTATCCCCTATCCAGCACGTTTGCACAGCAGCCCGTGGCGCAGCAGATGCAGCAGCCTGGAAGTTTTCCCATGCAAGACCCCCAGACACCGCTGGGCAACCCAGTGCAAAACATGCCGGAGGGGATAGGCTCGGCAGATCCGGACACAGGCGCCGTGCAGCAGACGGCGGCCATGCCAAACGTCGCGCAAATGGGCTACCAACCGTACCCACAAGGGTATCCTCCCCAATATATGCCGCAGCAGGGATATGCCCAGCCGTATCCACAGCAGTATCCTCAGCCGTACCAGCAGCCGTATCAGCAGATGCCGCAGGGAAACCTCAACCCCTGGGCCCAGCAGATGCCTCCGCAGCCTTACCACCAGTGGCCTCAAAGTTTTCAACAGCAAATGCCGCCGATGCAGAGTTCTCAACAACCAGCAGCTCAAATGATGTATCCTAATGCAGCAAATCAGTATGCGCAGCCACAACCGGACGTGTTCGTAAGCGATCGCGGCAACGCCGCGCTGGGCTATCTGGCGCAAAATCAAGCGTGCGGTGCTACCGATCTGGCGAGGGCGTTTGGAAACTCGGCCCCCACTTGGTCACGCACGCTCAATGACTTGGCGCAGGCCGGCTTGGTCATCAAGCATGGCCAGAAATACCATCTGACCGAACTCGGCGCCGCTCGCGTGCGAGCTCAGAGCTAAAGAACGGGAGAGACAGTGGACGAGGAAGCAAGCATCATCCTGGGGGATGCCATCGCCTTTTGCCAGCGCGACGGCCGAGATGCACGCCTCATCAACATGCTGGGGCAATCGCGCGCCATAAGCCTGACCGAAGATACGCTCACGATCGAGGCCCCCTCGCGCTTTGCCATCGCGCAGCTCAAAAAGCATCAGCCGACCATTGAGGCCTATCTGGAAGAAATCGCCTTTGCACCGATCGCGCTCGACATCGTGGCACCGCAAGGCGCCGCGACGGAATCCGCTGCCGCGACGGCGCCTGCCACGGCTCCCGCTGCTTCCCCGGCGGTGCCGGCCTCCGCAGGCGACGTGCCGACAATCGAGCACCAGCACAGCGATGTTTCCCGTGAAACCATGGCACCGTTGCCGACCGCGGCGGCGACGTCAACGAACGCACCCGTCACGCACATGCCCATCGCTCACGACGCAACGACGGGCGCGGATTCGGGCATTGCAATCAAGAACACGCTCTCGGCCGATGATTTTCGCCGCATGATGAACCAGATGAAGGGCGGAGCGCCAACTAAATCCACGCAAGCTGCGACCCCCGCTTCACCCATGCCAGCACCGACCGCGCCGGCCGAACAGAATACGGATGGAGCCCCGCTCGCCGCGAACTCAAAATTTACCTTTGAGAACTTTGTCTACGGCCCCGAGAACAGCCATGCCTATCGCTCGGCACTCAAGTTTGCCGCCCTCGCGGACGAGCGGGGCACGTGCACATCACTGTTCATCTACGGCAAATCGGGCCTGGGCAAGACGCACCTGCTGCTTGCCATCAAAAACGAGCTCGCCGAAAAGTCGCCCGAGATCAAGGTCAAGTATGCCAACTCCCAGGCATATCTGGACGACCTGATGACCGAGTTCGACCGCCAAAAGAAGAGCAACGCCCCCATCATGCAGGCGTACCACGGCGTGGACGTGCTCATCATCGACGACATCCAAAACATCATCGGCAAGCGCGCGAGCGTGGACTACTTTTTCCAGCTCATGGACGAGTTCATCCGCAACAACAAGAAGGTCGTCATCGCGGCAGACCGCGCCCCCAAGGACCTGAGCATGGACGAGCGTCTGACCAGCCGCTTCAACGCCGGCATGCTCTGCCTGGTCGCAGAGCCCAGCTACGAGATGAAATACAAGATCTTGCAGCGCTATTACGAGAACACCATCGTCGCCGCTCCCGAGGCAGGCGACGACTCGCTGCTGGCGGCCTATGGGGGCGACGGCGGGCACCTAACCGACGAGCACTTTAAACACATGGCCGAGGTCTCGGGCACCAACATCCGCGAACTCGAGAGCTTTTGCGAGCGCTGCGCCGGCGAGGCGGGCGACCGCGAGCGCGAGGGCGGGGAGCTCACCTTTGACGATATCGACGCCATCGCCAGCCAGTACTTTGACACATCGGCCAAAAAGATCAACGTCCAGACGGTTCAGTCCGTCATCGAAGAGCAGTACGGCGTGACGCACGAGGAGCTCATCGGCCCGCGTCGCAACGCCAATATCGCCAAAGCACGCCATATCGCTATCTACCTGGCCATCGAGATGTGCGAGATGACGACCACGGCGGTGGGCGCCGAATTTGGCAACCGCAACCACTCGACCGTCAGCACGAGTTACAAAAAGGTCCAGAAGATGATCCAGGAAGACCGGACTGTTACCGAAGACCTCAAGTCGCTGCGCGATAAAATTACACTGCGCTCGTAGGTAAATGGACACAGCTGTTGAAAACTTGTCGAAACCACGGGCATAAGGTGTCTAAAACCCAACCCGCGGTGATGAAAAGTTTTGCGCAGGTTTTGAACGTGGAAAACCACCCCTGTTGCACACAGGTTGCTGTCGATTCTCTTTCTGGGTCTGACCTGCGTCTTTGGGAGTAATCAACAGTTTCGTCAGTGCTATTACTATTATTAAGATATTTATATCTATAGAAAGGTATTAAAAGATGAAGTTCACCGTCAGCCAGAGCTCGCTTACACAAGCCATCGGCGTCGTTATGAAGGGTGTCGCTTCGGCATCCACCCTCCCCATCCTGTCGGGCGTGCTCGTTAAGGCCCAAGACGGCATCTTGGAATTCCAGACCTCTAACTACACCATCTCGATCCGTCATCGCATCGCGGCGCATGTCGAAGAAGAGGGCGAGATGGTTATCCCCTGTAAGATGCTCTCCAATATCACCAAGACCCTCCCCGATGCCCCGGTCACCTTTGAGCTGTCCGAGCGCCAGGTGCTGATTGGTTGCGAGAAGAGCTCTTTTAGGGTGAACACGCTCGATGCCAATGACTTCCCCGAGTTTCCGGCCTATGCCATCGAGAGTGCCGTGGAGCTGCCGACCGATGTCTTGTCCGAAATGGTCGGCCGCGTGTGGCGCGTCACCTCGACCGACAAGGCTCGCCCCATCCTGGGCGGCGTGCACATGAAGGTCGAGAACAACACCGTACGCCTGGTGGCGACCGATTCCTTCCGCTTGGCCGTGTGCGATACGCAGGTCGAGACCTCGACCCTCGAGGGCTCCTTTGAGCTCAACGTTCCGGCTGACGCCTTTAACGACGCGCTGAGCATCATGGCCAGCCAAGCGACCATCATGATCGGGGCTACCGACACCCAGGTCGTCTTCGAGGCCGGCAACACCACCTACGTGTCGCGTCGCATCGAGGGCGTGTACCCCAACTACAAGCAGCTCATCCCCGATTCGTGCGTGACGAGCGTCAAGATCGATGTCGCCGCCTTTAACGCCGCCCTCAAGCGCGTAGCCGTTATCGCGAGCGCCAACCCCGCCGTCAAGTTCGAGATCGATGTCGAGAACGGGCAGATGGGCCTGTCCTCCATTTCCAATGACCAAGACCTTGCGCAGGAGACGATCGATGTCGAGGCCGAGGGCGAGTCGGGTACCATCGCCTTCAACTACCACTACATCTTCGGCTGCCTCAATGCCCTGTCCAAGGAGAAGGAGATCACGCTGGAGCTCAAGAGCTACTCGCAGGCGGGCATCTTCAAGTCCTACGACAAGATCAACTACCTGTACCTGGTCATGCCGGTCCGCATCTAGCGCTGCGCCATGACCATGTTCGCTCGCGATCTTTCCGTCGCGCACTACCGCAGCTTCGATAGCTATCGCCTTGCCCTGGACGAGGGCGTGACGATACTTGCGGGACCCAACGCGGCGGGAAAGACCAATCTCATAGAGGCGCTGCAGCTGCTGACGAGCGGTTCCTCGTTTAGGCATCCGACCGCAGCCGAGCTCGTCCATGACGGCGTGGGCTCGTGCAAGATCGAGCTGAGGCTCGAGGGCGACGGCCGCGTGCTTGATATGGGATTGAGCGCGGAGGACGGTAAGCGCTCGTTTAGTCGCAACGGCAAGAGATGCTCTGCCGCCGGTGTGCGCGGGATTCTGCCGAGCGTGCTGTTTTGCCCCGACCATCTGGACATGGTTAAGCGAGGCGCCAGTGTGCGCCGCGCCGCCCTCGATGACTTTGGCATGCAGCTGAGCGCACGCTATGCCGATCTTGCGAGCACCTATGGGCGCTGCGTGACCCAGCGTAACGCCTTGCTCAAGGAGACCTGGTGCTGCCGTGAGATGCTCGGCGCGTGGAACGATTCGATTGCCCGCGCGGGCTCGGCCCTGCTCGTGCACCGGTTGGCCCTGCTCGACCGGCTGGCGGGCCATGTGCACACTGCCTACGGGCAAGTGGCGTCAGGTGAGGTCGCCAACGTGACCTATGCGTCCACGCTGGGGGATTTGCCCCAGGTCGAGGATCGCGAAGAGCTGAAGGGTTGGGCGTACGAGCGCATGCTGGCTGCCCTTGACGAGCATGCCGACGAGGAAATTCGCCGCGGCGTGACGTTGGTGGGACCGCATCGCGACGAGATTGAGTTTACCGTGGCGGGTCGCTCCGCCCGTTCATTTGCCAGCCAAGGACAGCAGCGTACGCTGGTGCTGTCCTGGAAGGTGGCCGAGGTTGCCGTGGCTCGCGATGTCCTGGGCACCGCCCCACTGCTGCTTCTGGACGACGTGATGAGCGAGCTCGACGGCGAGCGTCGCGGCGCTTTCCTGCGGCTGATCGGCGATGATATCCAGACGGTCATAACCACGACCAACCTGGGGTACTTTACCGATGACCTGCTTGATCGAGCCAAGGTGGTGAGCATGGGTGAGACGTGCTAATTACGAGCGCGAGAGCGAGACAGTCGCCTTCAGCGGGTTTTTGAACGCAGAGCGCCAGCGCATCCTGGCGGCTGCAACGCCTAAGCGCCGTGCGCAGATGGAGGCCGCCGAGGAGTCGCGCACGGTCTATCGCGCATGGAACGCGGTGTGCTCGGGCACGCGCGAGGGGCGGCATGTGACGGGACTGCGTTACCTGCCCGAGTCCAATGAGCTGCTGGTGTATCTCGACTCGCCCTCGTGGACGCAGGAAATGACGCTGTTGCGCGAGATCATCCGCGCGCGCATGGAGCGCGCCGGTGCGCATGTGGACGGCCTGGTGTTCAAAACCACCGCGCCCGGTCACACGCCGCCCGCCGCCAAGGAGCGCCTGCGCCCGGCGACGACCGAGCGACCGCCGGCCCCGCATGCCGACCTAAGTGAGGCCGAGCGCACCGAGATTGAGCGCCAAGTGGCGCCCATCGAAGACCAAAAACTGCGCGAGGCCCTCGAGAATGCCATGAGAGCCAGTGCCGAGTGGGCCAAGGGCGTGCAAAGCAAAAAAGAGCCTTAAATCGCATCTGGTGGCCTTGTAGAGCCAAATACCCTCGTTCCCGATGGTATTTTTTTACGATAAACTAGTAAGGCTGTACACATTTTCTTGACTGAAGGAGGACGTGTGGCAAACGAAAACGATTACGATGGCGGCGAGATTAAGATTCTCGAAGGTCTCGAGGCCGTTCGTAAGCGCCCGGGCATGTATATCGGCTCGACGAGCGCCAGCGGTCTGCATCACCTGGTGTGGGAGATCGTTGACAACTCCGTCGACGAGGCCATGGCCGGTTTCTGCACCGAGATCCAGGTGACGGTCCACGCCGACAACTCCATCACGGTCGTCGACAACGGGCGCGGCATCCCCGTCGACGAGCACCCTGTTAAAAAGATCCCGACGCTCGAGGTCGTCATGACGATCTTGCACGCCGGCGGTAAGTTCGATAACTCGGCCTATAAGGTCTCGGGCGGCCTGCACGGCGTGGGCATCTCCGTCGTCAACGCACTGTCCAAGCGCGTGGTCGTTCAGGTTCGCCGCGATGGCAACACCTACGAGATGGAGTTCTCGCGCGGCAAGACCGTCAAGAAGATGGAGGTCGTGGACACCTCGGATTCAACGGGCACCACCGTCACCTTCTGGCCCGACGACGAGATCTTCGAGACCTGCATCTACGATTTCGATACGCTGCACAACCGTCTGCAGGAGACGGCGTTCCTCAATAAGAACCTTAAGATTGTGCTGACCGACGAGCGCGAGGCGACTCCCCACGTGGAGGAGTTTTGCTACGAGGGCGGCATCATCGACTTCGTCAAGTTCCTCAACGAGGGCAAGGACGTCCCCGAGGCCTTTAAGGAGCCCATCTACATCGAGGGCAAATCGGATCCGGACGCGCCTGTGGCCAAGATGGGCGAGGTCGAGGTTTCCCTGCAGTGGAATAGCGGCTACGGCGAGAACGTCATGTCGTTCGCCAACGACATCTACACTCCCGAGGGCGGCATGCACCTTGAGGGCTTCCGCACCGCGCTCACCCGCGTAATCAACGATTACGCGCGCAAGCAGAACCTGCTCAAGGAAAAAGACGCCAACCTGACCGGCGACGATGTGCGCGAGGGCCTTTCGGCCGTTATCTCGGTCAAGCTGCCCGATCCTCAGTTTGAGGGCCAGACCAAGGCAAAGCTCGGCAGCTCCTATATGCGCGCGCTGACGCTCAAGATCGTGACCGACGGCCTCGCCGATTACTTGGAGGAGCATCCCAAGCCCGCCCGCGAGATTGTCAAGAAGGCGCAACAGGCCTGCAAGGCGCGCAACGCCGCCCGCAAGGCGCGCGAGGCGACCCGCCGCAAGAGCCTGCTCGAGACGGCGTCCCTGCCCGGCAAGCTCGCTGACTGCTCGGTGCGCGATGCCGAGCTGACCGAGCTCTTCATCGTAGAGGGTGACTCGGCAGGCGGTTCGGCCAAGGACGGCCGTCGCCGAGACATCCAGGCGATTCTGCCCCTGCGCGGCAAGATTCTGAACGTCGAACGCGTTGGTGACCATCGTGCATTCTCGAGTGACACCATCCAGTCGCTGATTACCGCGATCGGCTGCGGTGTCACGACGAGTGCCGGCGACGGCGGCGACTTCGATATCACCAAGGCGCGCTACCACAAGATCATCATCATGACCGATGCAGACGTCGACGGTGCGCATATCCGCATCCTGCTGCTGACGTTCTTCTACAAGTACATGCGTCCGCTGATCGATGCCGGCTACGTCTATGTTGCCTGTCCGCCCATCTTTGGCATTAAGGTGCGCAACAAGATCCACTACGTGTATCCCAACGGCCGCCAGCCCGAAGACGAGATCCTGCGCGACACCATCCGGAGTCTGGGCCTGAACCCCGACGACAACGACGAGGACGGCAAGGCCAAGGACGGCAAGATCACCAAGAAGCGCAAGGGCTATACCGTCCAGCGCTACAAGGGCCTGGGCGAGATGGACCCCAAGCAGCTTGCCTCGACGACGATGGATCCCAAGACCCGCATCCTGCAGCGCGTGTCGATCGAGGATGCCGTGGTGGCAGACCGCGCCGTGCGCGAGCTGATGGGTTCCGAGGTCGGCTATCGCCGCGAGTACATTGAAAAACACGCGCACGATGCGCGCTTCTTAGACGCCTAACCTGTTCGGCTTTCCCAGCCACCGCACCTTCGCCCTCAATCGTCGGTCGCGTACCCAAGTACGCTTCCCTCCTCTTTCGAGCGAATCTGCGGCACCTGGAAAAGCCGTCTCCGTGGCAGGGAACTAATGGACCACGCAAACCATGAGGAGGTAACGTGGCAGACGATATCAGCAATAACGAGGGTATGGGCGAGGCCGGCGATGCCGGCATGCCCGACGATTTGAAGCGCCTGCTCGCCCGCGCTGAGCAAGGCGAGGACGGCGATCCGGATTCCTATAACCCCGACGCCGATGATGATGAGGAAGAAGACGACGACGCCGAGCTCGAGGAGAGCTTCGGCGCGGTCGATCGCGGCGCCTCGGCTGGCGAGGACATCAACGGCGGTCAGCTCCAGATCTCGGAGTTCGGCCGCGAGATGAAGCAGTCGTTCATCGAGTACTCGATGTCGGTCATTACGGCGCGCGCCCTGCCGGACGTGCGCGACGGCCTAAAGCCGGTGCACCGCCGCATCCTGTACGCCATGAACGAGAGCGGCATCTACCCCAACCGCCCGCATAAGAAGTCGGCCTGGACGGTCGGCGAAGTTATCGGCAAGTACCATCCGCACGGTGACTTCGCGGTCTACGAGGCCATGGTTCGTCTGGCGCAGTGGTTCTCCATGCGCACGCCGCTCATCGATGGCCACGGCAACTTCGGCAACATCGATGGCGACGGCGCGGCGGCCATGCGTTATACCGAGAGCCGCCTGGCAAAGCCCGCCATGGAGCTGCTGCGCGACCTGCAAAAGGATACCGTCGACTGGCAGCCCAACTACGATGAGTCGCTCGCCGAGCCCGTGGCACTGCCCGCGCGCTTTCCCAACCTGCTGGTCAACGGTAGCCAGGGCATCGCCGTCGGCATGGCCACCAATATCGCCCCGCACAACCTCACCGAGGCGATCGAGGCCACCTGCTACCTGATCGACAATCCCGATGCCACCGTCGACGAGCTTATGCAGATCATGCCCGGTCCGGACTTCCCCACCGGCGCCATCATCATGGGCAGCGCCGGCATTAGGCAGAGCTACGAGACCGGCCGCGGCTCCATCACCGTGCGTGCCAAGGCCCATGTGGAATCCACCAAGACCGGCCGCAGCCGCCTGGTCTTTACCGAGATTCCCTACATGGTCAACAAGGGCACCCTGCAGGAGAAGATCGCCCAGCTCGTAAATGACAAGCGCATCGAGGGCATCTCGGACATGCGCGACGAGTCCAATCAGAAGGGCATCCGTCTGGTCATCGAGCTCAAGAAGGGCGTCATTCCGCAGGTCGTGCTCAACAACCTGTATAAGTACACCTCGCTGCAGACGACCTTTGGCGCCAACAACCTGGCGCTCGTCAACGGCGTTCCCAAATGCCTGAGCCTGCGCGAGATGCTGCAACACTACATCGACCACCAGGTCGACGTCGTCACCCGCCGCACCCGCTTTGACCTCAAGAAGGCCCAGGCGCGCGCCCATATCCTCGAGGGCTACTTGATGGCTCTCGACCATATCGACGAGGTCATCAGCATTATCCGCTCCTCGCAGACCGACTCCGAGGCCAGCAGCCGCCTGATTGAGCGCTTTGGATTTACGCCCGAGCAAACCACGGCCATCCTCGAGATGAGGCTGCGTCGCCTGACCGGTCTGGAACGCGACAAGATCCAGGAAGAGTTGGACGGTCTGCGCCGCGCCATCGCCTACTACGAGGACCTGCTGGCGCATGAGGAGAAGATCCTGGGCGTCATCAAGGAGGAGATGCGCGAGATCTCGAAGAAGTTCGGCGACAAACGCCGCACCGAGATCAGCCATGTCGAGAAGGACTTGGATGTCGAGGACCTCATCGCCGACGAGGATATGGTTGTGACCATTACCCACACCGGCTACGTGAAGCGTATTCCGGTGGCTGCCTACCGTGCCCAGAAGCGCGGTGGCAAGGGCGTGTCGGGCGTCAACCTTAAAGAGGACGACGTCATCGACGAGATGTTTATCGCATCCACGCACGAGTACGTGCTGTTCTTCTCGAGCAAGGGCAAGGTCTACCGCCTGAAGGTGCACGAGCTGCCGGTCGGTACGCGCCAGGCGCGTGGCACGGCGATCGTCAACCTGCTGCCCTTTGAGGAAGGCGAGAAGATCGCGAGCGTCATCAGCTGCCGTGAGTTCCCCGCCGACGAGTACCTGATGTTTGCCACCAAGGGCGGCATGGTCAAGAAGACCGTGATGAGCGCTTACGACCGCAGCCGCCGTGATGGCCTGATTGCCATCAACCTGAGGGACGACGACGCGCTGCTCGCCGTGCGCCGTGTGCGCGAGGGCGACAAGATCATCCTGGCCACCACTGCGGGCAAGGCGATTATGTTCCCCGAGGACCAGGTTCGCGCCACGGGACGCGATACCAGCGGCGTTCGCGGTATTAGCATGAAAGACGGCGTGAGCGTTTTGGGTATGGAGGTTACCAACGGCAACGGTGACCTGTTTGTCATCACCGAACGCGGCTACGGCAAGCGCACGCCGGTCGCGGACTATCCGGAGCAGAACCGCGGCGGCCAGGGCGTCTACACCATCCAGATGACCGAGCGCAAGGGAAACCTCGCGGCCATGAAGACGGTGGGTCCGCAGCACGAGCTGTTCATCGTGACGGAAGGCGCGACGGTCATTCGCGTCAAGACCGATGAGATTAGCCAGACCGGCCGAGCCACCCAGGGCGTCAAGATGATGACCGTCGACGACAACGACCGTGTGTGCGCTGTCGCCCGCATGACGGCAGCTAAGGAAAAGCCCGAAGGCGAAGGCGCCGAGGCCGAGGCAACGGTCGATGCCGAAAATACCCCAGTCGACCTAGGCGACGGCAACGACATGCCAGAGGATCTCCTAGACGAGTAAGAGGCCCTAGCTGGTAGAAAATATCAGACCCCATATATCGGCGGTCGGCGCACTGCGCGCCGACCGCTTTTTTGAAAACCTCGGGACTCGCGTTCGCCCCGGCCACACGGCGGCATGCGAAGTCGATCGCGAGTTCCGCACGAGCCAGAGAGCACTTAATGTGCTCTCTGCGCGAGTAGGGACTGTCCGAGCAGGCGACTTCACATGCCGCCGTGCGGCCGGGGCGAACACCCTCCAAAGATTTTCAAAAAAGTTGTTGACGCGCGCGTAACGACTCGTCTAATATATCCCTTGCGCGATGGACCTGTAGCTCAGTTGGTTAGAGCGTCCGGCTGATAACCGGGAGGTCACAAGTTCGAATCTTGTCAGGTCCACCACTTTCTTTCGCAATAAACACCCCAGCGAGAGCCGAGTCGCCGCTGGGGTGTTTATTACTGTCTCCGTGGGGGTTTAGCTCAGCTGGGAGAGCGCGGGCTTTGCAAGCCTGAGGTCAGGGGTTCGATCCCCCTAACCTCCACCATGATGGACCTGTAGCTCAGTTGGTTAGAGCGTCCGGCTGATAACCGGGAGGTCACAAGTTCGAATCTTGTCAGGTCCACCATCAAAACTGTGAAGAGCCTCGAGGCATGGCCTCGGGGCTTTTTTCTTGTGTGTTATAAAACTCATTTTGGTTTTGTGTGCTGTGCGAAAGATTGGGTAGTATAGCAATTCAATGCGGCGTAGGCGCCGCGTGTTAACCGCTACGTACCGGAGGTGTTCCATGGTTCGTGTCGACATAGAGACCATCGTCATGGCCGCCGGTCCCGTGCCATCGCTTATCGTGCTTCGCGAGCGCTGCAGCAAATCGGACTCCCCCGCGCCGCTGCGCTCCCTCTCCATCCAAACTGGTTCCTTTGAGGCTGCGGCTATTAGCCGTGGTATCGACAGCGGTCGCGCCGAGCGCCCGATTGCCCATGACCTGTTGCTCGACACGCTTGATGCCCTGGATGCAAAACTCGAGCGTATCGAGATTGTCCGTGCCGAGCCTCCCGTGTTCTATGCGACGGCCGTCGTTTTGGCCGACGGCAGCGAGCATAGGATCGATGCGCGTCCGAGCGATGCCATCGCCCTCGCCGTGCGCAGCAATGCTCCCATGTTTGTGGAGGACGACATCATGAACCGCCTAGGCACCGTATCTCCGGTTGCCGAGGAAATCGATGACGAGCAGGAATTTGAGAAGTTCGACGAGTTCGTCCATACGCTCTCGCCCGATGATTTTTAAATGACGGGTAGCCATGAGACGGAGTGTGCACTGATGGAGCGTGGCGTCTCGGCCGAGGCCGCCGCCATTGCCCGCGAGGCCCAGATGCGCTCGGAGGCATCCGAGGCCGCACGCATCGCCTATGTGACGCAGGCCCGCACGCTTCGCGAACGCCGCGCCTCCTTTATCAAGATGGTTGCCGTCTCCACACTTGTCGCGGCAATCTCATCGCGCCTTCGTGGTACAGTTGGTGCGCTTGGGTTTTCGATTTCGACGGGCTTGGTCATCTGGGGTGTGGTCGATGCCGTGATGCTGACCAACCAGATCAAGGTACTCGATAAGCGCGCGGCCGATATGATGCGCGCCCGCGACGCCGCCGCCAAGATCGCTGCCGAGGCACAAGAGATGTAACGACGCCGGACTCGATGGGAAGGTCTAAAAATGGCACAGGATATGCAGGACGCCGGAAACGTCTCCGCCGAGCTCGACGCCATGGTGTGCGACCTCATCGGGGCATTTTTAGACGATCTTGCCGCTGGTGAGAATCCCGGCGTTGTCGTTGCGATCGAAGACGCCTCGTCCAACCGCTATCTGGCGGCACTCGACGAGGACGGCGAGGAGGCATGCCTCGAGGCTGCCACCAACTTTATCTCCGAGCACAAGATGGGTCTTAAGGACGAGGGTTTGGGCCGCATTGCCCGTTACGCCATCGGCTACACCGGGTGTGTCGAAATTGACGGCGGCTACCATGACGCGCTGCTCGTGAGCTTCTTTGAGACGACGCTCGAGAGCGGTTTTTCGGCATACGTACTGTACGAGGGTGTGGGCGCCGGCGATGGTTTTATGTGGAGCGACCCTGAACCTGCAGGTGAGGAAACCCCTCTTATCTAAAATCGCTAAAATAAACGAGTTTTCGGTAAAAGGCTCAATATTCCCGCCGAGCGTTGTGTTGCTGGGCGGGTCGCATACGCGTGCCGTTTGTATATAGATAGAAGATAGGGGAACTACATGCGCGTAGACAATCTGAGGAACATCGCCATCATCGCTCACGTCGACCACGGCAAGACGACGATGGTCGACAAGCTCCTGCGTGCCACGGACGCCTTCCGTGCCAACCAGCAGGTCGAGGACCGCGTCCTGGATTCTAACGACCAGGAGCGCGAGCGCGGCATTACGATTCTCGCCAAGAACATCTCTATCGAGTACAAGGACGTCAAGATCAACGTCATCGACACCCCGGGCCACGCCGACTTTGGCGGCGAGGTCGAGCGCGTGCTGCGTATGGCCGACGGCGCCCTGCTGCTGGTCGACGCTTTTGAGGGCCCCATGCCCCAGACCCGCTTCGTGCTGCGTCACGCTATCGATACCGGCCTCAAGATCATGATCGTCATCAACAAGATCGACCGTCCGGGCGCCAACCCCGAGAAGGCGTACAACGACTGCCTGGACCTTATGGCCGATCTGGGTGCTACCGATGACCAGCTCGAGTTTGCCATGGAGCACGTGGTCTACGCCAGCGCCATGAATGGCTTTGCCCGCCTTGACCCCAACGACGGCAACATGGACATGTATCCGCTGCTCGATATGATCATCGACGACATGCCCGCGCCCGAGGTTGACGAGAACGCCCCGCTGGCCATGCAGTGCGTGACTATCGACCACTCCAACTTCGTCGGCCGCATCGGTATCGGTCGCGTGTACTCCGGCACCATTCACCAGGGCGATCAGATTTTGGTCGTCAAGAACGACGGCTCCAGCGCTACTGCCACCGTCAAGCAGCTCTTTACCTTCGACTACCTGGGCCGCACCGAGTGCCAGGAAGTCGGCGCGGGTGACATCGCCGCCGTCGTGGGCATCGACCGCACCGATATCGGTGATGTCTACACCGATCCCGAGAACCCCGTCGAGCTCGAGCCCATCGAGATCGACCCGCCGACCCTGTCCATCGTCTTTGAGGCTTCGACCTCACCGCTCGTCGGCCGCGACGGCGACATCGTAGGCGCCCGTCAGCTCAAGGAGCGTCTGTTCAACGAGGCCGAGAACAACGTGACCATGAAGATCGAGGAGCTCGAGGACAAGAGCGGCGTCGAGGTCTCGGGCCGCGGCATTCTGCACCTGTCCGTTCTGATGGAGTCCATGCGCCGCGAGGGCTTTGAGTTCCAGGTCGGTCGTCCTCGCGTTCTGTTTAAGAAGGATGAGAACGGCAACAAGATGGAGCCCGTCGAGCAGGCCGTCGTCGAGTGCCCGGACGAGTACTCGGGCAAGGTCGTTGAGGTCTTCGGTACCTCCGGCGGCATCATGACGAGTATGGACACCTCGGGCATCGTGACGCACCTCGAGTTTAAGATCCCGACCCGTGGCATCATGGGCCTTAAGAACCGCATCATGAACGTCACCCACGGCGAGGGCGTGTTCTACCACACCTTCCTGGAGTACGGCCCCTATGCCGGTGAGATCGTCAACCGCCAGAACGGTGCCATGATCTCCATGACCACCGAGAAGGCCGTTGCCTACGCCCTGGGTACGCTGCAGGAGCGCGGCCAGTTGTTCGTTGAGCCGGGCACCGAGTGCTACGAGGGCATGATCGTGGGCGAGCGCAGCAAGGCCGGCGACATGGTCGTCAACATCGCCCGTACCAAGAACCTGGGCAACCAGCGTTCCTCGACCTCCGATATCTCCGTCCAGCTGGTGCCGCCCCGCACCTTCTCGCTGGAGGAGGCGCTGGAATACATCGCCGACGATGAGCTGGTGGAGATCACTCCCAAGAACATCCGCCTGCGCAAGCGTCTGCTCAATGCCACTGACCGCAAGAAGGCCGCCGTCCGCGCCGGTCAGGTCAACAAATAAGCGCTGGGGCTTTATAGCGACTAACAAGAAAGGGCGTCGACCGCAATGGTCGGCGCCCTTTTTGGTACAGGGGGCAGGTTCGTTTGCGCCGCCACAAAGGTGCTTGGCATCTTTGTGGCGGTTAGCTGCTAAGCGGTGGGGAGTCCCGGCGTGTTAGTCGGCTGCTGCGGCTTGAGGCGGGCGTTGCGCCAGATGATCTGGATGATGTAGCCGAGCATAAAGACAAAGGCCACGCCGCTGATGAAGCCGCCTACGAGGGGAAGCCCTGTGAGGGCGCCTGCGGCGATGCCACCCACGGCTGCCATGGCGTAGCGGTTTTGGCTGTGTCCGACCATGCGGGCGATCGCGCACCCCGCAAAGGCGTTCGACACCAATGCGATGCCGATAACGCCGCACATGAGGGCTCCGGCAAGCGATAGACCAGCGATGGAGATAATCAGCAGTAGGACGGCGGGGACGATAGCAATCGTGCCCAAAAGACCGCTCACCCACAGCGGGGTGGGTCGTTGGCGAAGCATTCCGGCGGCGCTGGCGGTCGCGCGCGGAAAGACAAGCTCGAGGATGATCGCGACAAAGCAGGTAGAAAGCGCCGCGGCGACGATGCCGCCGATGGCGTCGTTAATCGTAGAGGTGCTCTCGTTCTCGGTACGGTCGATCTTGAGGGAGCCGACCTGAGCGCCCTCGGCCCGCTCGGGGTCCTCGGAGATATGGGCGTTCACCGTGCCGGTGATGTGAGCGTTTTTGCCCAGGATGAGCTTGTCGGCCCAGACTTCGACATCACCATCGACGGTGCCGTCGATGGTCACCGTGCTGCCCGCGAGCGCCGCCGACTTGGCGGAGCCGCGCAGGGCAACTGTCTCACCCATCGCGTAAAAACAGTTGGCGGTGCTACCGGTGTTGAGGACGACATGCTGACCGGCTACCGTCACGCTGCCATCGATTGCGGTTTTGGAGATATCGATGGTGCGCGCCGCCAGGCGAACGGCTCCGCCTACGGTGCAGTCGCGAATCGATAGGCTGTCGCCCGCCGCGATAATATCGCGGTCGATAGAGGCATCGTCCAGGTTAAGGTTTTGGCCGGCCCAGTACAGGTCGCCCTCGGCGCCAGACGGATCTGAGTCAGCTTCGGTTGCGAGTACGTTGCCCGCGGTGTCTGTGTCGGCGAACGACGCAGTGGGAAGTACGGTCAGCGCAAGCGCAATCAGTGCGAATAGGAGGGCGATGTGGACCCGCGCTTTACGGCGCTTGGTCGACGGTGCAAGGTTGTAAGGCATAGTGAATCCTTCGTTAGATACTCGACATGTATCTAACAGGGTACCCAACGCGCGGGCGCTCTAAAAGAACCTCTCGGTTGCATTTCGAAGGGTCGTGCCGCGCTGTCTACTTTTTGCGATGCAAAAAGCGCGCGATGTCTTCTTCGGTGGGGCTTTTGATGTCAAAGCGCAGCGAGAGCCAGCGCAGACCCATGGTCACGACAACGCATACGACCAGCGCGGCGACATTGCTCATGATGCCACCCATGACGAGGCTTACATAGCTTGCCGACCCAGCGATGGCGGCGATGGCATAAAAGTTGGTGCGTTGGAAAATGCCCGGAACCACGCCCATAAAGCCGTCGCGCAGCATGCCACCGCCCACGGCGGTGAAGAAGCCCATCATGACGCATACGGCGGGTGCAAATCCGTAGACCAGTGCTTTGTCCGCGCCGGTTGCCGCATAGATGCCGACCGAGATGATATCGAGGAGGGGAATGAGTCTGTCGGGTTTGTCGACAATTGCGGGGAAGATATAGATGATGGCCGCCGTGGCGATGGAGAGTGGCAGCGCCATCGGCTGGTTGAGGATGTAGACGTTGCCCACCTGCAGCGTCATGTCGCGCAAGAGACCGCCGCCCAGACCGCAGACCACCGCGAGCGCGACCGCGCCCACCAGGTCGAGCTTGTGCTCGCGTGCAACCAGCACACCCGAGATCGATGCAGCGACAACAGCGAACATCTCGAGCCAAAACGGAATAGCGACCATGGCATCCGAGGCATGTGAGGTAATGGTTATAGCGGCGACAACGGGCAAGATGGGGTCCTTTGGGTTGCGGGTTTGGACAATGCCCGTACATAGTACATGTTCGGCGCCGATTGCGACCCTATTGCTCGGCAAACGGTCGGGACTGGGTTGATACTGAACGCGATGAGGGCGTGGCTGAATAGGAGGGATGTCCAAATTATGAGCGAAGCTCAAAATTTATCCGGTCGGCTGGCGCCGACCGCGCTGCGCTAAAAACGCGCCACGGGCGCGTTTTCTTTACGCTCCGCGCCCTGTTGGGTTCGAATCCCTCCTCCTCCGTATTTGCTTGTTAGGGACTCAAAACAAAAAAGCTCCCTTTCCTGGGAGCTTTCTCAATCTAAATGGCGGAGGAGGAGGGATTCGAACCCTCGTGACCTTATACAGGCCAAACGGTTTTCGAGACCGCCGCATTCAACCACTCTGCCACCCCTCCGCGTGGGGTAAAAACAAAGCAGGCTCTAAGGCCTGCTTTGGAATTAACTGGCGGAGAGTCAGGGATTTGAACCCTGGAGACGCTTTTGACGCCTACACGATTTCCAATCGTGCTCCTTCGGCCACTCGGACAACTCTCCGTTAAATGCGAAAGTCAGTATACACGAGGAATCGAAAAGTGCAAACAGAAAACTTGGCATTTTTTAAAGCGCTCGCTCCGCACCCGTATCCGGCATGTGCCAGATGAGTACTAAAAAAGCATCCTGACCAGCCAGATCCCGCTCGATGATCTGTTCAAAATAGGTATTCATGAATGACGCGGCAGCGAATTTAAAAATTTTGAGGCAATCGATCGAACCGGTGGTATGCATTTCGTGACCACAACCCTGCAATCGGCGACCTGCGGTTTGACTCAGGTTGTCCTCGCCGCAGCGTATCTTGCTATCGAATTCGTCAAGCTCTTGGTCAGCATTTGGTTGGAATACGCGAGAAGTGCCGTGTAAGCATGGGTATATGTGGAGGTCATGAGGTTGTAGCTGCATATTCTTGCAGCCTGGGAGGTTGAAAGATATTATTACCAAGTCTTTTCCTGCTTCAGGCGCACCTTCACGACCTGAAGCCACATTTGCCCAGAGGAGGTGACAATATGAAGGCTTATGAACTGCTGTTCTTTGTTGACCCGTCGCTCGACCCCGAGACCCGTCTCGCTGTTATGAAGCGTATCGATACCACGATCGCTGAGGGCGCTGGCAAGGTCGACTCCGTTGACGAGTGGGGCAAGCGCAAGCTCGCCTACGAGATCAACGACCTCACCGATGGTGACTACACCCTCATCAACTTCCATGCAGATCCTACCCAGATCGCCGAGCTTGATCGCGTCCTGCGCATCACCGACGCTGTGGTCCGCCACATGATCGTCCGTCGCGACGACCAGGAGTAAGACTGTCGTTTTGGACTGGGCTTGTGCCCCAAGAGGAAGTAGTGAGTTATGAGCATCAATCGAGTGAACATCACCGGTAATCTCACCCGCGATCCCGAGCTGCGCGCCACCGCCGGCGGAACCCAGGTTCTGTCCTTTGGCGTCGCCGTGAACGATCGTCGCCGCAACGCGCAGACTGGCGAGTGGGAGGACTATCCCAACTTTGTCGACTGCACTATGTTCGGCACCCGCGCCGAGGCCGTGAGCCGTTTCCTGGCAAAGGGAAACAAGGTCGCGATCGAGGGCAAGCTGCGCTACAGCTCTTGGGAGCGCGACGGCCAGCGCAGGAGCAAGCTTGAGGTCATCGTCGATGAAATCGAGTTTATGAGCTCCCGTGGTGGCCAGGGTGGCTACGATCAGGGCGGTTACGCCCCCGCAGCTCCCGCGCCCGCAGCACGTCCTGCCGCACCGGTGGCTACGCCGCCCGCGGTCGACGTCTACGATGAGGACATCCCGTTCTAAGGGTTGTTCACCTATTTTTGAGTGAGAGGCGGCTTCGGCTCGCCGAAGTTGCCAAATGAAAGGTATTTTGACATGGCTAATGATTATTCTGCACGTCAGCCGCGTCGTAAGTACTGCCAGTTCTGCAAGGAGAACACTGAGTTCATCGACTATAAGGACACTCAGCTTCTCCGTAAGTACATGACCGACCGTGGCAAGATCAAGCCCCGTCGCGTCACTGGCGCTTGCACGCAGCATCAGCATGACATCGCCAACGCCATCAAGCGCGCCCGCGAGATGGCTCTCCTGCCGTACACCGTCCCCGTGGTTTCCTCTCGTGGCAACCGCGACCGCGGCTAAGAAGGGAGACGCATCATGAAGGTTATTCTTCTCGATGAGATCAAGGGCAAGGGCGGCGAGGGTGACGTCGTAGAGGTCGCTCAGGGTTACGCTGAGAACTTCCTGTTCCCCAAGAAGCTCGCTGTTGCCGCCACCAAGGGCAACCTCAAGCAGCTTGACGAGCGTCGCAACAACATCGCCAAGCGCGAGGCCGTCCGTCTGGCTACCGCCAACGAGACCAAGGCTGCCTTCGAGGGCAAGCAGGTCACCGTTGACGTCAAGGTTGGCGACGAGGGCATCCTCTTTGGCTCCGTTACCGCCGCTATGATCGCTGACGCCATCAAGGATCAGCTCGGTATGGACATCGACCGCAAGCGCGTCGAGCTCGGTAAGCCCATCAAGGTTGCCGGTGCCCACACCGTCGCTATCTCGCTGTACCGCGAGATCAAGGCCGAGGTTGTCGTTCTCGTCGGCGTTACCGCCGAGGAGCTCGCTGCCGAGGCTGAGGTTGAGGAGACCGCTGAGGTCGCCGAGACCGAGACCGCCGAGGTCGAGACCGAGGCTGCTGCCGAGTAGCATTTGCTGCAACGCAACAATCTTGTTCTAAGAAGGGCGCTCTGGGAGACCAGGGCGCCCTTTTATTTTTTTGCGCTGGGTGAGTGTCGTGGCGGTCATTGAGATGCGGCCCCGTGTATGGGACCGTTCATCCGTTTGGTTCGGTGATGATTGCCAAGGCGCGGCTCGATTTATAGCCGTGGCTGATACTATGGATGCTCGCAAGCGATATGAATGAGGATGCTCATGGCATATGACGATAGGGAGACGGGGCTGACGGTCGAGGACCGTGGCTCCAAGTTGGGTCTCCCCCAAAACCAAGATGCAGAGGCCAACGTACTGGCCGCTATGCTGCTATCGCCCGAGGTGGTCGAAGAGGCCCAGGTCGAACTGCAGCCCGATGACTTCTACCGGCCCATTCATAAGACCATCTATACCGCGATGGTCGATATGTACAACAGCCGCATTCCCATCGACTCCATCTCGCTGATCGATTACCTGCGAAGCATCAACAAGCTTGATGCCGTGGGCGGCGAGGCCTACATTTTGGAGTTGATGGGTCAGACCCTGTCGCTCGTCAACTGGCAGCACCATGCCGCTATCGTTCGCCGCGATTCGATGCTGCGTGAGCTGATCGGCGCCACCAACGAGATCAACGCGCTGGCCTATAACGCTCCCACCGATACCAAAGAGGTCGTGGAGCTGGCCGAGAGCAAGTTGCTCAAGGTCACGGCGCGTGAGATCAAGTCGAGCTACAAGACGCTGACCGAGTTTATGGTCGAGGCCTATAACGAGGCCGAGGAAGTGTGCCAGGCAGGCGGCCAGGCTGCGGGCGTGCCCACGGGCTTCCCGTCGCTCGACCGCATGCTCATGGGTTTTCGCGAGGGCCAGCTCATCATCATCGGCGCCCGCCCTGCTGTGGGTAAGACGTCGTTCGCCCTGAATCTGGCGCTCAACGCTGCCGCGGCCGGTTATACCGTCGGCTTCTTCTCGCTGGAGATGTCGGGCAAGGAAATTGCCCAGCGTCTGATTTGCGCCTACGCCATGATTTCGATCAGTGACTTCCGCATGGGCCGCATTAGCCCCGAGCAGTGGGCCAATATCAACGAGGCCACGCAGACCTTGTCCAAGCTCGATATTCTGATTGACGATACGCCCGGCACCACAGTGACCGAGATTCGCGCCAAGAGCCGCCGCATGCTCCACAACAAGGAGAAGGCCATCATCATCCTGGACTACCTGCAGCTGGTGAGTCCTCCGCCGGGACGCCGCTCCGAGAGCCGTACCGTCGAGGTCTCCGAGATGTCGCGTGGTCTGAAGATCATGGCCAAGGAACTCAAGATCCCGCTCATCGCGCTGTCGCAGCTCTCGCGTCAGGTCGAATCCCGTACCGGCAAGCGCCCGCAGCTTTCCGACCTTCGTGAATCGGGCTCCATCGAGCAGGACGCCGATATCGTTATGTTCTTGGACCGCTCCGCCGACGAGGCCGAAGCCTCGCGCGACGATCGACCCGACGAGGGCGTTACGCGTATCGTCGTGGCCAAGAACCGTTCGGGCCCGATCGGCGACGTCGACCTGATGTTCCTGCCGGCATCCACCAAGTTCTATGAGCTTGATGGGGCACATGCCGAGGAGTAGGACAGGCGCCCGTTGCACGGGTATACTAGGAATGTTTTGTGCTTCTGCGTGCCGGCGTGGCGCGTAGACAGTCCATGAATGTAAGGAGTAAACATGCCGTCAACCGTTTTGGTCGGTGCCCAGTGGGGCGATGAGGGCAAGGGTAAGATTTGCGACCTGGTCGCCGGCGACTTCGACGCCGTCGTGCGCTACTCGGGCGGCAACAACGCCGGCCACACCATCGTCGTCAACGGCAAGAAGTACGGCCTGCACCAGGTGCCCTCCGGCATCATGTATTCCGACCACGTGTCGGTGATCGGTAACGGCTGCGTCGTCAACCCCAAGGTTGTCCTTGAGGAGATCGACATGTTCGAGGCCGACGGCATCACCACCAAGAACCTCAAGATTAGCGGCAATGCGCATGTCATCATGCCGTACCACATCGATCTGGATGGCGCCTTTGAGCAGAAGCTCGGCAAGAAGAACATTGGTACTACCAAGCGCGGCATCGGTCCGTGCTACCAGGACAAGATGGCCCGCATCGGCCTGCGCATGCAGGACATGCTGGACGAGGCGCTGTTCCGCGACAAGCTGGAGACCGCTCTTGCCCGCGTGAATCCCGAGCTGGAGCTCATCTACCACCTGCCCACCTACACCGTGGACCAGATCTGCGACGAGTACCTGCCCATGGCCGAGCGCCTGCGCCCCTACATCACCGAGACGAGCCTGCTGCTCAACAACATGATCGACGAGGGCAAGGACCTGCTGTTCGAGGGCGCCCAGGCGACGCTGCTCGACATCGACCACGGCACCTATCCGTACGTGACGTCTTCCAACTGCACCGCCGGCGGCGCCATCACCGGCTCCGGCGTTGGTATGAAGAATGTCGACCGCGTGCTGGGCGTCATGAAGGCCTATATCACCCGCGTCGGTTCGGGCCCCATGCCCACTGAGCTTTCCTATGAGTCCGAGGCCGGCCATACGCTGACCGAGGAAGGCTATGAGTACGGCGTGACCACCGGTCGCCGTCGTCGCTGCGGCTGGTTCGATGGCCCCATCGCCAACTACGCCTCGCGTGTTAATGGCCTCACTGATATCGCCATGACCAAGCTCGACGTGCTTTCGGCCTTCGATACCATCAAGGTGTGCGTTGCCTACGACGTCGACGGCGAGCGTTACACGAGCGTGCCCGAGCATCAGGTTCGTTTTGAGCACGCCAAGCCCATCTACGAGGAGCTCCCGGGCTGGAAGTGCGACATCACCGGTTGCCGCAGCTTTGAGGAGCTGCCGCAGGAGGCTCAGGACTACGTGGCATTTATCGAGGATCTGGCACACACCCGCGTGACGTTCATTGGCGTCGGCGCCGGTCGCGAGCAGATCATCAACCGATTCTGGAAATAATCGGCACTATTCGGTTATTGCGATATACCCCTTTGCAGCCCAGGCGGGCGGCCGAGGGGTATATTTGCTTTGTAATGGGTCCGCATGGTTGGCGGGCCGTTCATCCATAGAGGAGGCACCCTTGAAGGCGGACACTCAAACCATCGACATCCTGTTGTTGGGCAGCGGCGGCCGTGAGCATGCTTTGGCAGCTAAGCTCGCAGCATCACCGCGCGCCGGCAAGCTCTACATCGCGCCGGGCAACGGCGGCACCGCGAGCTGCGGCGAGAACGTTGTTCTCGACGACTGCGATCCTGCGGCCGTGGCGGCGTTTGCGCAGAGCCACGGATGCGGACTCGTGGTAATTGGCCCCGAGGCTCCGCTCGTGGCGGGCGTGGCCGACGCCGTGCGCGCGGTGGGTATTCCCTGCTTTGGCCCGGGTGCCGAGGGCGCCCAGATGGAGGGCTCTAAGCTGTTCTCCAAGCAGCTCATGGAGCGCGCGGGCATTCCGACGGCAGCCTACGGCTCGTTTACCGACGAGGCTTCGGCTCTTGCTTATGTGCGTGAGCAGGGCGCTCCGCTGGTCGTCAAGGCCGACGGCCTTGCCGCGGGCAAGGGCGTTATCGTGGCGACCGAACTTGAGCAGGCCGAGGAGGCCGTGCGCGAGTGCTTTGGCGGCACCTTTGGCGATGCCGGCAACACCGTGGTTATCGAGGAGATGCTGACCGGCCCCGAGTGCTCGCTTTTGGCCTTTACCGACGGCAAGACCGTGCGCCCCATGGCCACCTCGCAGGACCACAAGCGCGCGCTCGAGGGCGACAAGGGCCCCAACACCGGCGGCATGGGTGTCTACAGCCCGGTGCCCATCGTGACCGACGAGGAGCACGCCACCATGGTGAAGGTCATGGAGCAGACCGTTGCCGAGCTTGCTGCCGAGGGCATCGACTACCGCGGCTGCCTGTACGGCGGCTTTATGCTCACGCCCGCCGGCCCCAAGGTGCTGGAGTTCAATGCCCGCTTTGGCGACCCCGAGACGCAGGTCGTGCTGCCGCGCCTTAAGAACGACCTGGTTGAGGTCATGCTGGCCTGCGCCAACTGTGAGCTCGATCAGATTGAGCTCGACTGGCGCGACGAGTGGGCCGTGGCCGTTGTCCTGACGAGCGCGGGCTATCCCGGCAGCTACGAGAGGGGCAAGGTCATCGCCGGTATCACCGATGCCGAGGCCATGGAGAACGTGACCGTGTACCACGCGGGCACTGCTGTGGTGAACGGCCAGCTCTTGACCAATGGTGGTCGCGTGCTTGCCGTGACCGCTCTGGGCGACACGTTCGAGAACGCTCGCAACCTTGCCTACGAGGCCTGCGAGAAGATTAATTTTGAGGGTAAGACCCTGCGTCACGACATCGGCCTGCGCGCGCTGCGCGGCCGCGACGCCTGGGATGCCTAAAGTCCGAGAGGAATGAGACGGATGGACGAAAAGAACGAAGAGCTCGTGGATGCGCAGATCGTCGAGGAGGACAGCCGCGTGTATGGGCACGCCGAGGGCGAACCTGGTGGCGAGGTCGCTGACGAGCCGGCGCTGGTGCTGGGCGACGATGACCCGCACGATGCCGAGCTGCACGAGAAGATTCTTTCGGAGGAGTGCGCCTGGAAGGGCAAGATCCTCGACGTCCACCGTCTTGAGGTTGAGCTGCCCAACGGTCGCCGCAGCGCCCGCGATATCGTTCGCCATCCGGGTGCTGCGGCCGTTGTGGCGCTGACCGAGAGTGGCAAGATCGTACTGGTGCGTCAGTACCGCACCGCCATCGACCGCGTGACGGTCGAGATTCCCGCCGGCAAGCTCGATTCAGGTGAGGACCCGCTCGATTGCGCCAAGCGCGAACTGCATGAGGAGACGGGCTTTAGGGCTGGTCGCATTCGCTTTTTGACGTCGATTGTCACGTCCTGCGGTTTTTGCGATGAGATCATCCACATCTACTTGGCTACCAAGCTCGAGTTTGATGCGCCCAACCCCGACGATGACGAGTTTGTCAACGTGGACCTGGTGCCGCTGCACGAGCTGATCGACGCCGTGCTCGACGGCAAGATCGAAGACGCCAAGACCGTCGTGGGCGCTCTTGCCTGCGACAGTATCGCTCACCGACTAGGCGGGGCAGAGCTCTAGGTTACGCGGTTTTACCAAACCGCGTAACGAGTCGACGCTGCAAACGCCCCTAAGCGGCAATCTGCCTTTCAATCGTCGCTCGCGTACCGAAGTACGCGTCGCTCCTCTTTCAAGGCACCTTGCTCGCTTAGGGACGTTTTCGCTGACGCTGCCAGAACATCGGCGTTATGCTTGTTGGGACGCTTTGTTTTCAGCCTGACCGGTTCAACCGGATTTCTCACGCTATTTATTTCTCTTCGAGGATTGCATGTTTAAAAGGTTTCTCTCGTATTACGAGCCCCAGATGGGGCTTTTTGTTGCTGATACTGTTTGTGCTCTGGTGCTTGCCGCCATTGACCTGGCGTTCCCCATTATCCTGCGCAATTTGACCGGTGGGCTGTTTACTCAGGGTCAGGCTGTCATTATGCAGGCGCTCGGCATGATCGCGGTGGGCTTGGTGCTGATGTATGCCGTCCGCTGCGCCTGCCGCTATTTTGTGAGCTATTGGGGTCACGTGATGGGCGCGCGTATGGAGTCCAAAATGCGCGAGGACCTGTTTGACCAGTATGAGCGCTTTAGCTTTGCGTACTTTGACCGCAACAGCTCGGGCGACATGATGAGCCGCGTGGTCAACGACCTGTTCGATATCTGCGAGGCGGCGCATCACGTGCCCGAGTGGATCATCATCTGCGGCATCGAGATTATCGGCTCGTTTGTGATCCTCTTTGCCATCGCCCCGGTGCTGGCGCTTGCCATGGCTGTGGTGACGGCGGCGTTTGCGGTCATCATGTTTTGGCAGAACATGCGCATGCGCGAGGTCTTTAGCGACAACCGCAAAAAGATCAGCGGCATCAATGCGCAGCTGCAGGATTCGCTGGCGGGCATGCGCGTGGTCAAGAGTTTTGCCAATGAGGAGACCGAACGCTTCAAGTTCCGCGCCTCCAACAATCGCTATCTTTCGTCCAAGGAGAACATGTATCACGCCATGGGCGTCTATACCGCGACGTATGGCCTGCTCTCGGGTGTGCTCTATGTGATCGTGGTGCTGCTGGGCGGCTGGCTGGTCGCCCAGGGACAGCTGCAGGCGGTCGATATGGCGACCTTTGCACTCTATATTTCGCTGTTCTGCACGCCGCTCGAGACACTCGTCAATTCGGCCGAAACGTATCAGAAGGCCATCGCCGGCTTTAAGCGCATGGACGAGGTGCTCTCGACCGCGCCGGATATCCAGGACAAGCCGGGCGCTACGGATCTGCAGGTGACTGCCGGCGCCGTGGAGTATCACGACGTGTGCTTTAACTACGAGGACGTTGAGCTGGGCGAGGGCGATGCCGAAGAGCGTCCCGTTATCGACCATATGAATCTGTCCATCAAGCCCGGGCAGACCATCGCTTTGGTTGGCCCTTCGGGCGGTGGCAAGTCCACGACCTGTTCGCTGCTGCCGCGCTTTTATGACGTGGCTGCCGGATCCATTAGCATCGACGGCCAGGACGTGCGCGATGTGACGCAGCAGAGCCTGCGTCGCGCCATCGGCCTGGTGCAGCAGGATGTCTATCTGTTTGACGGCACGATTGGCGAGAACATCGCCTACGGCAAGCCGGGCGCTACGGCAGGAGAGATCGCCGAGGCCGCCCGTCGCGCCAACATCGATGCCTTTATCGAGTCGCTTCCACAGGGTTATGACACGGTCGTGGGCGAGCGCGGCAGCCGTCTTTCGGGCGGACAGAAGCAGCGTGTTGCCATCGCGCGAGTGTTTCTCAAGAACCCCAAGATCCTTATTTTGGATGAGGCGACGAGTGCTTTGGATAACGAGAGCGAGGAGGCGGTGCAGGAGTCGCTCGAAGAGCTGGCACGCGGCCGCACCACGATTATCATCGCCCACCGTCTTTCGACCATTAAGCATGCCGATGAGATCGCGACCGTTGAGCATGGTCGCGTTGTGGAGCGTGGCACGCACGAGGAGCTTCTCGCCCGTGGCGGCACTTATGCCCGTTACTATCGAATGCAGTTCGAAGGTGCGCGTGCGCACGAGCTCGACTGATTGATATGACAGGAAGTTTATGGCTGACAAGAACCCTTTGACTCCGGAAGAAGTGACGGAGTTATTCTCCGAAATCGATGCATCCGGTGTCTTGGATCCCACGCTTGCCAAAAAGCGCACCGAGCGCATGCGTGAGAAGGAGGCTGCGGCCAAGCGCGGTGACAAAGCGGCGCTAGCGCAGCTGCGCAGCGAGGACCGCGCGAGCCAGGCAAAACATATCGACCCGCTGTCCGAGGACGACCCTTCGGGCTCGCAGGTGAGCCATACCATTACGAAGACTGCCATGGCCGTGGTCATTGGCATCTTGGTGCTGATTGTGGGCATGCAGATTGGCTACGGCGTGATGCGACGCCTGAACACCGCCAACCTGTCCGAGAGCGTTTCGGTGGATACCGTTTCGACGGCGCTGAAGGGCGGCCTTGAGTGGGGCAACGGCTTTACGCAGTTCCCGCTCGACTTTACCGTCGATGAAGCTGATGAGCGTACGGGCACGGTCGAGGTGACGGTGTTGGACACATCGTCTGCCAACGAGCTCGAGCTGCTGTCCAACGGGCAGATTCAGGCCGCTGCGCTTGCGACCAACGCGCTGCTCAACGATAAGATCGACCGCGTGGTGTATAACGTTCACGCCTATATCGACGAGGATAGCAACATTCAGCACGATTCCTTCTTTGGCATGTTTCCCGCGCGGGGTCATCAGAGCGCCATTTTGACGTTTGTGTGGACCAAGAGCTCATCCAACGCCACGAGTATCGACTGGAAGATGCGCATCGTAAGCATGGACGACACCATTGCCGAGCGCATTCAAAAACAGGTGAACTCGGTTTCGTCGCTGATCGAGGACCCGGTGGTGAGCCAGACCAAGATTGACGAGGAAAAGGCCGAACGTGACCTGGAGCATCGTCTGCATGGCCGCGAGATTTTCCGCGGCGGCAAGCCCGATCGCTCACCGTCCGATCTGCTGGAACAGGACAAGCAAAAGTAAGAGGCCATTATCCCGCGTGAGCCACAAGCCCACGCGGGATAATTTTTCTGGGACGGGGATTAAATAAGGCTCTGTTAGACCATGATTGACATTCCGCCCCATCATCTTCTTGCGATTGCACAATGGTCGCCCCCTTGTCGGATTTGAATCCGGCAAGGGGGCGATGCGCCCGAGTCCGGACGAGTTGCTCGCCTGGCCCTGCCGT
>DXLS01000035.1:0-76255 GCA_019414605.1 Collinsella sp. | reverse complement strand
CTATGTCGTGCATTGGAACACGAGGCGTCGCCAGGTGGCGCTCGGCGGCCTCACCCCGGTGGAGTTTCGGAAACGGCTATTGAAAGCGTCCTAGTGTTCGCTTCTAATAAAGAAGGCCAAGATTCGGGACGCAGTTCATTTGCATCACATTGGTGCAGATTAACCTGTCCCCTTTGCTCTAAATCGGGTATAAAGGCGTGCAGCATATCGAACGAAAGGCAATTCGCATGAATGACTTTATGAAAGGTCGCAACGGCGCCGATGAGCTCACCATCGTGATGGGCTTTGCCGGAATCGTCATCGCGATGATCGGATCGATGGCCCGTATCCAGTGGCTCAGCTGGATCGCCATCGCCGTAATCGTGCTCGGCGTGCTGCGCGGCCTGTCCAAAAATATCGACGCGCGCCGCAAGGAGAACGAGGCCTTTGTCACGGCGACCGCAAACGTCCCCGGCCTAGGCAAGTTCGTCGCCAGCTTGGGCGGCGGCGCCGCAGCTGCCAACGCCTCGCGCGCGGCCGGCACCAGCAAGGAAGACTTTGAGCGTGCCAAGCGCACGGCCAAGAAGATGTGGAAGGGCCGCAAGACCACGGCGTACCTCAAGTGCCCCAACTGCGGTCAGATGCTGTCCGTCCCCAAGGGTAAGGGCAAGATCCGCGTCACCTGCCCCAAGTGCCACGCCAAGATGGAAACGCGCTCCTAGCCGCTACACCATAGGACAAAATAAAAGCCGAGGCCTCGTGTTGAGACCTCGGCTTTTTTGAACGCGGCATAGGGACCGTCCCTTTGTCACACCTATGCCACGCCGTCGCGAGCGAGCTCCTCTGCCAGCGCCTCGGCCGGCATGGCCATAATCGTGTCGAGCTCGGCATCCACCTCGGGAATACGCTTCACCTTGAGTTTGCGTACCAGATCGCCACGACACATCACGTGCATCGGCTCACGCAGGGCGCACAGGTCATCGAGCGGGTTCTCGCGCGTCACCAGAATATCGGCGGCCTTGCCGCACTCGATCGTACCGGTCTCGCCGCCCAGCCCCAGCAGCTCGGCATTGACTTGCGTAGCCGTATGCAGCGCGAAGGCGTTGCTCACGCCGACATACTTGGCAAAATAGGCCACCTCACGCCACATGTCGTACTGCGTCACAAACGGGCAGCTCGAATCCGTGCCAAGGCCTACCTTAACGCCAGCTTCCAGTGCGGCACGAGCGCTCTCGATAATGCCCGAGCACACGATGTCGCCGTTCTTCTTTTGCGTATCGGTCGAATGGGTCTTTTCCGGGTCGAGCAATACAAACGGCAGCGCCGGGCTGATGGTGCAGGTCACACTCGGCGCACGCCCCTCAAGCTGTGTGCCCGCGGCGCCGCGGTACAGCTCCAAGATCTCGGGCGTCAACGGAGCGCCGTGCTCAATCGTGTCAACGCCGGCCTCAAGCGCGGCCTTCACGCCCTCGGTGCTCTCGACATGGGCCATAACCGGAAGGCCAACCTCGTGCGCCGCCTTGCACGCCGCCGCGGCAACCTCCACCGGCATACGCAGCACGCCCGGCTCGCCCACCTCGGTCGCGTCGAACACACCGCCCGTTACGAACAGCTTAATGACGTCGGCACCGCGCGCATACAGGTCACGCACCTGTTCGGCTGCCTCGGCGGGACTGTTGGCCACCTGGGCGAACAAGCCTGCACCATGGCCGCCCGGCACCGTGACGCCCGTTCCCGGCGCCACCAGGCGAGGGCCTTGATACTTACCGGCATCGATAGCATCGCGCACGGCAAGATCGGCAAACAACGGGTCGCCCGCGCCGCGCACCGTGGTCACGCCGCTTGCCAGCTGTTGTTGGGCGCTGCCCTTAAGAATGTGGCGCACGATGGCGCGCCCCACGGGATTATCGAGCTTCTTCATCAGCGCGCCCGCATCGCCCGCCGAAACCGGCTTGCCCGAACCGCACAGATGCACATGCATATTGATGAGGCCTGGCATGAGATACGCCCCTGCCAGGTCGATGACCTCGGCACCTGCAGGCGCCTGCGCCACAGCACTCGGCCCCATCCACGTGATGAGACCGCGCTCAACGGCCACAGCCATGTCGGGCTGCGGCTCCATATGTTCCGAACCATCCAAGACGGTCGCATTGATAAACAACGTGGAACGATCGGCAGACGCCATATCGAGCTCCTCCCTCACGATTAACATGAACATTTGTCCATTATCACCCAGCGCGACAGGGTTACTGCGGACATATCGGCTAACGGAAGGAAGAGAAGAGCGTGAGGATGAACAGACCAGTGCAGCGATGCTTCGGGCGTTCCAGCAAAACGTCTTGATCTGTAACAGATAGACCGTCTTTAACCTTCCAAATGTTACAGATCGAGATTTTCGGTCGTGCCTCCAGCCTTTGTCTCAATCTGTAACAGTTGGGTCGAATTTTGGCCATCAGATGTTACAGATCGAGATATTCCCAGCCCCGTCGTCAAACGTCTAAATCTGTAACAAGTAGACAGGTTTTCGGCCTCTAGATGTTACAGATTGAGATCTTTTAGCGGTAGCCAACCTTTTGTCTTGATCTGTAACAGTTACGAGGCCAAACGGCCCCTTGTTGTTACAGATCGAGACAAACTCGGCAGGAACAACCACATTCGCGTCAGTTGCACCCCTTAGCGCCCATACCACTGACGCTTCCATCCCTCAGCCAAATCGGCCCGCTGCGGAATACCTGCTAGCCTCATCTTTTCAACCAGCTTCCCCGGGTTCTTGAGTTCATCAAACGTGAACCGAAGCACCTTGTGCCCGAGCATTGTCAGATGAGATTCCCGCTGACGCTCTGCCACGAACGGGTCGACCGGCTCCCGACCCTCGCCGTTCTGCAAGGCATACTTCCCCTTTCCGTCGAGCTCGCCGATGACACATGTCCCGTCCTCGAGCCTCCAGAAATAATCGACCCGAAACACTTGGCTTAGATCAAGCGGGTCGCGAAACTCCACCTGCAACTCCGGAACCGGAAAGCCGTATGCAATAAAGAACGCCCGAAAGCGAGACTCGCCGCCGTTCTCGGACAGCCCGTCCGCATGCGACGCAATCACCTGAGCTCTGCGATACCCTCGCCTGCCCTCGCAATCGACCTGGAGCCGTTCGCAGAGGTCGTCGCGCGATACGTCCCTTGCCCGCAATGCAGAATCGGCGATCGCCAACCCGTAGGAGAACGGCGCATGCAGCAGACAATCCTCCACCGTGCGCCAAAACGGCGTCACCCGCACGCCATCGACTTGTTCAAGTGCACCCGCCGCCTGCGGACGCAGCAGTCTACACCCCATACTCAATGCCACCGAACAACCCGTCTTGACCAAGTAACGCGGCCCGAGCAGATCATTCGGCACCTCCAGACCCCATATCAGCGCGGCATCATATCCCCAAAACGCCCAATCGGGGTGAAACTCGGCAAGCCCCTTGATGGTCCACCGCGCCCGCTCCGGCGGCGTCAACGCATCCCATTCATGCTGAAAACAGAAAAGGTGCGACTCGGGCTCCGCAATATCGTCTGTGCCCACATGGCGCCGCAGCCACATGAGCTCGGCATTGTCGTGCGTCACAAGCGGCACGCCTTGTTCAGCCGCCTCCGTGAGCCTGGCAAGCATCCTATTCCGCGCCAAGGTGTTACGTGTTGCATGCTTGTGTTTAAAAACGGTATTAGACACTTCCATCACCACCACATCGAAAAAATGGGCCATCGCCGCTGTTACCGCCGCTGACAAATGTCTTGATCTGTAACAGGAAGACAGTCTTTGAGCCTCTAGATGTTACAGATCAAGATCTTTCGGCACCGCGTCCAACCTTTGTCTCGATCTGTAACAGTTGGGTCGAGTTTTGGCCTGTAGATGTTACAGATTGAGACATTCCCCCTGCCAGGTTCCAAACATCTCGATCTGTAACAGTTAGGCGTCCTCCAGACCCCTAAACGTTACAGATTTAGACAAATCAGCGGCGCCCAAGTATTCGTCTCGATCTGTAACAGGTAGACCGGTTTTTTGTCCCTAAACGTTACAGACCGAGACTAATAGACGGGCGGCGGCGCTGCGGCTGCCCATCCCCTACTCCCATTCCTGTTCGTAGATGTTGAGGGACTTTACGTAGCGCCCCTGGGCACCCATGGTGTCGCGGACCAACCTCAAAAAGAAGCTGATACACGAGGTGTCGAAACCGTCCTCTAGGTCCTCGGGATGCACCGCGCCGGGCCCGTCGACCGCCGTATCGCTCAGGCGCGCGATGTCATACAGGTAGAGCTGCCCCGCCGTCAGCCAGACATCGTCGACGCACGCGAGACGCACCGCAATCGCACCATCGCGCCAGTGCTCTTTTTGCACGATATGTGGGTCGTAGACATCAAAACGACGGTCGGTGCGCGTGTCGCGCAGCGCGACCATACCAGTCACAGGATCCTTGTCCAAAATGCCAAAGCGCGAGAAATACTGCGTGTCGCGCACCTGTTCGAGCCGTCTGAGCGAAGCAGGCGAAAGCGACGTCGGCGGCTCGTCCACATACAGCTCCAGCAGCGTCTTGTCATGGTAATAGGGACGCTCGAAGAGCAGCCAATCGGTAAATGCCATGTTATAGGCCATGATTTCGTTTTGCGAGGGCTCCTCGCAATAGCTGAGCCATGGATCGACGATAATCTCGAACTGCTCGCGTGCCGGCTCCAGGAATTGGAACTTCCGCAGCATCCAAAAGTGAGCCATGTCGGCAATATCGTTGCCGACGGCCTCGGCCAGACGTCCCCGGTCCAAAACATGATCAGCCATGGCATCCTCCTCAAACTGATGAACCTCAATTTGAGCTTACGGGGAGGGCCGGTGGTCGCCGCCAGCGCGGACGAAATGGGCATAAGGCTGCAAACCAGATGCTGACCGAATACTTGACGGAACGCTTGACCGATACGTTATACCGAAACAAAACCCCAGTTAAACATAGGCAAATAAACAGAGATTTTGAGCTTGCCAGCCGCAGCCATCACGAAAACAGCAAGGCGCCGCGAGCCCGCACGTCAGCAAATGAGCAGTCAGACGTTAAGAGTGTCCCCGACGACTAGACAAAAAAGCGCGTCCCCAATGACTAGTCGTTGGGGACGCGCTTGAATGACTACCTTACAGCCTCAAGGCCTCGGCGACCTCGGCAGCGCAGGCGAGGGCATCGGCCATGGCGCTCACCACGAGCGAGCTGCCGTTGCGGGCATCACCGGCCACATACACCGGCGCGGCATCCGCAGCAACACCATCCACGCGGGCCGCAAGGTGCGAGCCCTCGGAAGCCATCACGGGCAGCGGGCGGCCCGCCGTGGCAACAGGCACGCCGACAGCTTCGAACACGCTGTGCTCCGGGCCCGTAAAGCCGCAGGCGATGAGCACCAGCTGCGCCGGCACCTCGTGCTCGGAGCCCGCAATGTGTTCGGGCTTGCCGGCCGACCAATCCAGGTCGACCACGCGCAGGCCCGCTGCCGCGCCCTTCTTGTCCAGCAGCACCTCGAGCGTATCCACGCCCCAGGCACGCATCTCACCGCCCATGGCAGCGATAGCCTCCTGCTGACCGTAGTCGGTCTTCTTAACGTTGGGCCACTGCGGCCAGGGGTTGCTCGCCGCACGCTTATCGGGCGCCGCCGGCAGGAACTCAAACTGACGCACGCTGCGCGCACCCTGGCGCACCGCGGTACCCACGCAGTCGTTGCCGGTATCGCCGCCGCCAATGACCACAACGTCCAGGCCGCGCGCGTTCACCGCGGGCTCACCACCATCGAGCACCGAGACGGTCGAAGCCGTCAGGTAGTCCACGGCATACACCACGCCCGGGGCATCCACATTCGTAGCCGAAAGACCGCGGGGTGCACGAGCGCCGGCAGCCACCACAACGGCGTCAAAGCCATTGAGCT
Organism: Collinsella sp.; assembly: GCA_019414605.1. Lineage (GTDB taxonomy): Bacteria > Actinomycetota > Coriobacteriia > Coriobacteriales > Coriobacteriaceae > Collinsella. The sequence goes on along the minus strand of DXLS01000035.1, from coordinate 70,343 downwards.
TGGCCGCTACTGCAGGGTTCGTAACGTCAGCGCCCAGCTCAAAGACAATACCCAGCTCGCGCATGAGCGCCACGCGACGCTCGACCACGGACTTCTCGAGCTTCATGTTGGGAATGCCGTACATGAGCAGGCCGCCCGGACGGTCGTCACGCTCAAACACCGTCACGCGAGCGCCACGACGGGCGAGCTCCCATGCAGCCACCAGACCAGCAGGACCGGAGCCCACCACGGCAACCGTGGGTGCGTCCTCCCCTGCCGGCTCAAAGCGACGCGGGCCGCCGTTTGCCCATTCGTGGTCGCTGATCGCGCGCTCGTTATCGTGAATCGTCGTGGGCTGACCGTTGACCGAACCTAGGTTGCACGCGGCCTCGCACAGCGCCGGGCACACACAGCTCGTAAACTCGGGCATGGGCGAGGTGAGCGACAGACGCTCGGCAGCCTCGTCCCAGCGGCCGCGGTACACCAGCTCATTCCACTCGGGAATCAGGTTGTGCAGCGGGCAGCCGCTCGGGCGCGCCTTGCCAAAGCTCGCGCCCATCTGGCAAAACGCCACACCGCACATCATGCAGCGGCTCGCCTGGGCACGGCGCGCATCGTCGTCGAGCTCCACGTACAGCGGATCGAAATCGCGGCTGCGCTCCTCCACGGGGCGCAGCTCGTGGGTCACGCGATCGATATCAAGAAAAGCACCGGGCTTACCCATGGCACTTACGCCTCCTTCTTGGTCGAAGCAACAGGGTTGGCAGCAACGGGTGCAGTGCCCGCAGCACCGCCCACGACATCGAAGCGAGCGATATCCGCGGCACTCGCGCGACCGGTCACAATGTCAAACGCCAGCTCCTCGGTCTGCGCATGCGTCTTACCGATGGCCTCGGCGGCGGCGATAATCGCCAACACGCGCTCGTACTCGGTCGGAATGACCTTCACAAAGTGCTTGCTCATCGTCTCAAAGCTGTAGAGCAGCTTAATGCCGCGCGGGCTCTGCGTCGCGTCCACGTGCTCTTGGATGAGCGCACGAATCTGCACCAGCTCGTCGGCCGTCGGGGCCTTGAGCTCAACGCTCTCGTGGTTCACACGGGCATCGAGCGTACCGTACTGGTCAAAGACATAGGCCACGCCACCCGTCATGCCGGCGGCGAAGTTCTGCCCGACCTCGCCCAGGATGAGCGCCAGACCGCCCGTCATGCACTCGCAGCCATGGTTGCCGCAGCCCTCGACCACCACGGTGGCGCCGGAGTTGCGCACGCCAAAGCGCTGGCCGGCCAGGCCGTTAATGAAGCCGCGGCCGCTCGTGGCGCCAAAGAACGCAACGTTGCCCACGATGATGTTCTCGTCGAACTTGTAGGTCGCATGCGGGTTGGGACGCACCGACACCTCGCCGCCCGAAAGGCCCTTGCCAAAGTAGTCGTTGGCGTCGCCGCACACGTTGAGCGTAATGCCACGCGGAAGGAACGCGCCAAAGCTCTGACCGGCCGAACCATCGCAATCGATGGTAATGGAGCCGGCGGGCAGGCCCTCGGGATGCGCCTTGGTCACCGCATTGCCCAGGATGGTGCCCACGCAACGGTTGACGTTGGCGATATCGGCGCGGAAGCGAATCGGACGCAGGTGCGCACGGGCATCGGCCGTATAGGGCACGAACAACGTGGAGTCGAGCGTCTTGTCGAGCTCGCTGTCCGCGGCCATCTGCGGCAGGAAGTGGCGACCGTCGGCACCCGGGATATGGGCACCGAACTCGCAGGTCGCGCTCGCCAGCACGGGCGACAGATCGAGCAGGTTGGCCTTGCGATTGCCCGGGACCTCGATCTGGCGCAAGCACTCGGGATGGCCGACCATCTCGTCGATGGTGCGGAAGCCCAGGCTCGCCATGATCTCGCGCAGCTGCTCGGCCACAAAGAGCATAAAGTGCTCAACGTGCTCGGGCTTACCGCGGAAGCCGTGACGCAGGCGGCAGTTTTGCGTCGCGATGCCGGCCGGACAGGTATCCTGCTGGCAGTCACGCTGCATGAGGCAGCCCATGGAGATGAGTGGCATGGTAGCAAAGCCAAACTCCTCGGCGCCCAACAGGCAAGCGACAGCAACATCGGTGCCGTCCATGAGCTTGCCATCGGCCTCGAGCACCACGCGCGAGCGCAGGCCGTTTTGCAGCAGCGTCTGCTGGGCCTCGGCAAGGCCAAGCTCCAGCGGCAGGCCCGCATGCCAGATAGAGTCGCGCGCAGCGGCGCCCGAGCCGCCATTGTGACCGCTGATCAAGATCTTGTCGGCCGCGCCCTTGGCCACACCGGTGGCGATGGTGCCGACGCCGGCCTCGCTGACCAGCTTGACCGACACGCGCGCGCCGGGGTTGGCGTTCTTAAGATCGAAGATAAGCTCCGCCAGGTCCTCGATGGAGTAGATGTCGTGGTGCGGCGGAGGCGAGATCAGGCCGATGCCGGGCGTGGACTGACGGACCTCGGCAATCCAGGGGTAGACCTTCTTGCCGGGCAGGTGTCCGCCCTCGCCGGGTTTGGCGCCCTGGGCCATCTTGATCTGAATCTCAAAGGCGCTGCACAGGTAGCGGCTCGTCACGCCAAAGCGCGCGCTTGCCACCTGCTTGATGGCGGAATTCTTGGAGTCACCGTTGGCCAGCGGGGTCTCGCGACGCGGATCCTCGCCGCCCTCGCCCGAGTTGGAACGACCGTGCAGGCGGTTCATGGCGATGGCCATGCACTCGTGTGCCTCTTTGCTGATGGAACCGTACGACATGGCGCCGGTGTTAAAGCGGCGGACGATGTTGAGCGCGGGCTCCACCTCGTCGAGCGAAACCGGCGTGCGACCGTTGGCATTAAAGTCCAGCAGGTCGCGCAGGCGCACGGCACGGCCGGTGCGGTGTAGGCGGGCGCTGTACTCCTTAAAGGCGTCGTAGCTGTCCTCGCGACAGGCGGCCTGCAGCAGGTAGACGGTCTGGGGATCAATCAGGTGGTCCTCGCCGCCGAGCGGGCGCCACTTGGTCAAACCCAGCGTGGGCAGCTGATCGGGAGCCGGGCTTTTAAGGATAGCGAGCGCGGCGTCGTAGCGCTCATTTTGCTCGCGCTCGACGTCCTCGACACCCATACCGCCCACACGGCTCACCGTGCCGGCGAAGTACGCGTTGACGAACTCCGACGTAAAGCCCACGGCCTCGAAGATCTGCGCCGAATGGTAGCTCTGCACCGTGGAAATACCCATCTTGGACATGATGGAGACGATGCCGGCGGTCGCAGCCTTGTTGTAGTTGTCGATGCCCTGCTCAGCCGTCACGTCCAGGTCGCCGCGCGCCGCCAGATCGCGGATGCACGCATGCGCGTTGTACGGATAGATGCCGCTCGCGGAGTAGCCCACCAGCGCCGCAAAGTCGTGCGGGGACACGGCGTCGCCGCACTCCACCACGATGTCGGCAAAGGTACGCACGCCGGCGCGGATCAGGTGGTTGTGCACGCAGCCCACGGCGAGCAGCGACGGCACGGGAACCTCGCCCGCGGCAGCGCGATCACTCAGCACCACGATGTTCACGCCATCGCGCACCGCGGCCTCAACGTCCTCGGCAAGCTGCTTGAGCGCAGCCTGCAGCGCGCCCTCGCCGGCGTCGCGGCGGTAGACGGCACGGAAGCGACGAGTCTTAAAGCCCACACGGTCGATGGCGCAGATGCGGTCGAACTCCTCCTCGTTGAGCAACGGGCGCTCCAAGCGCACCAGCTGACAGGCCGTGCGGGAATCCTCGAGCAGGTTGCCGTGGTTGCCCAGGTAGAGTGTGGTCGAAGTGACCATATGCTCGCGAAGGGCGTCGATGGGCGGGTTCGTGACCTGAGCGAACAGCTGATAGAAGTAGTCAAAGAACGAACGCGTCTTCTTGGACAGGCAGGCCAGCGGTGCGTCGATGCCCATCGAGGCGAGCGGGGCCTTGCCCTGCTGGGCCATGGGGCGCACAACCTCGTCAACATCATCCCAGTGATACCCGAGCTTAGCCATGCGCACGGCGGCGGGCACCTCGGCGTCCTCGGCGGGCGTTGCCGCAACGGGCTCATCGAGCGCGTCGACGGTCAGCGTCTCCTCGGCAATCCAATCACGGTAGGGCTTTTCCTTGGCGTAACGGGCGCGCAGCTCGTCGTTGTAGATGACGCGGCCGCGGGCAAAGTCGACCTCGAGCATCTGACCCGGCCCCAGACAGCCGCTCGTCAGGATGTTCTCGGGGCTCACCTCGATGGTGCCCACCTCGCTTGCCAGCATAAAGCGACCGTCGCGCGTCACATAGTAGCGGGCGGGACGCAGGCCGTTACGGTCGAGGGCGGCGCCCAGCGTGCGACCGTCGGTAAAGGCGATGGCGGCCGGACCGTCCCACGGCTCCATGAGCATGGACTGGTAAGCGTCGTAGGCGCGGCGCTCCTCACTCAGGCTGTCGTTGTGATCCCACGGCTCGGGCAGTAACATGGACGCGGCACGCGTAAGCGGGCGACCGTTCATGACCAGGAACTCAAGCACATTGTCCAGAATCGCGGAGTCGGAACCCTCGCGGTTGATGATGGGCATCACGCGCTCAAGATCGTGCTGCAGCACGGGGCTGTACAGGTTGGGTTCGCGGGCGCGAATCCAGTTGACGTTGCCCTTGAGGGTGTTGATCTCGCCGTTGTGGATGATAAAGCGGTTGGGGTGCGCACGCTCCCAGCTGGGCGTGGTGTTGGTGGAGTAGCGCGAGTGGACGAGCGCCACGGCCGTCTTGACGGCGGCGTCGTTGAGATCGATGAAGAAGCGGCGCATCTGCGTGGCAACCAGCATGCCCTTGTACACGATGGTGCGCGAGCTCATGGAGCACACGTAGAAGATCTTGTCGCGCAGGGCAAACTCGGCGTCGGCCTTCTTCTCGATGGTGCGGCGGCACACGTACAGGCGACGCTCGAAGGCATCGCCGGCGGGCGTGTCGTCTGGACGGCCCAGGATGGCCTGCAGGATGGTAGGCATGCAGGCGCGGGCCGTCTCGCCCAGATCGTGCGGATCGACCGGCACCTCGCGCCAAAAGAGTAGCGGCACGCCGGCCTCGGCGCAGCCCTCCTCAAATACGCGGCGGGCATCCTCTATGCCCTTGTCGTCCTGCGGAAAGAACAGCATGGCCACGCCATAGTCGCCCTCTGCTGGCAGAATCTGGCCGCACTTTTGGGCCTCTTTACGGAAAAAGTGATGCGGAACCTGAAACAGGATGCCGGCACCGTCACCGGTGTTCTTCTCGAGTCCCGTGCCGCCGCGGTGCTCCAAGTTAACCAGAATGGACAGCGCGTCGTCCAGGATCTGGTGGTGGCGCTCGCCGTTGATATCGGCAAGCGCGCCGATGCCACATGCATCGTGGTCGAATTCGGGGCGATAAAGGCCCTGCTGCTGAGCGGAATCTGCCTGCATCGCGATCCTCCCCTAGATATTAGACAGTCAGTTGAATAGGCATACTAGGAGCATCGCCGACCCGTTGTGTTTCCCGCCCGTTTCGAAACAATCGCGTAACGCGCGCCCCATGAGTGGACACCGCCGACCTCAAGGGCAACAGCAAGAGCCCCAGGTTCGGCCCGTGAGCTCGCCGCTTCAAACATCTCAATCTGTAACAGAAAGACCCAATTTCGACGACTAACTGTTACAGATTGAGATGTTTTCGAGAGACGGCTCCGAATGTCTCAGTCTGTAACACGAAGGACCGGTTTTGGCGGTCAGCTGTTACAGATCGAGACATTCCATAGGGCCATTTCTTCCTGTCTCGATCTGTAACACCTAGGCCCAACTTCCATCCCTAGTTGTTACAGATCAAGACATTTCGGCAGCCCCCTTCCTCATCCTATTCAAATACAGCTATTTTGTTAGTTTTAGTTAACTTTTGAGCCTAAAACGGGTATCCTTTGCGGCGTCAAGCAAACGGCACGCAGGAGCGCACCATGATCAACCATCTCAAACAACACTTTGGTTCCCGGCGCACCGGCGGTCACGGAGGCCTAGACATTGCACGGCATATCGGCCCTGGGCTGCTCGTGACCGTTGGCTTTATCGACCCGGGCAATTGGGCCTCCAATATGGCCGCCGGCTCGCAGTTTGGCTACGCGCTGCTGTGGATCGTCACGCTGTCCACGATCATGCTCATCGTGCTGCAGCACAACGCGGCGCACCTGGGCATCGCCACGGGCACGTGTCTTGCCGAGGCCACGACGCGCCACCTGCCCCGCCTCGTCGGGCGTGCGATACTCGGCAGCGCGTATCTAGCCACGGTCGCCACCGCCATGGCCGAAGTCCTGGGCGGTGCGATCGCGCTTCAAATGCTCTTTGGCCTGCCCGTACGCGCCGGCTGCATCATCGTCGCGGCAGTATCGATTGCCATGCTCATGACAAGCTCCTACAAACGCGCCGAGCGATGGATCATCGCCTTCGTGGGCGTGGTGGGACTCTCGTTTTTAGCCGAGCTTGCACTAGTCAAGGTCGACTGGCCGCAAGCCGCCACAAGCTGGATCACACCCAGTATGCCCACCGGCTCGGCCGCGATTATCGTAAGTGTCCTAGGCGCGGTCGTTATGCCCCACAACCTCTTCCTGCACTCCGAGGTCATCCAATCCATGCACTTCGAAGGCCAAGGCGAGCGAGTTATCGAAGAACGTCTGCGCTACGAGCTCTTCGACACACTCTTTTCGATGGGCGTGGGCTGGGCAATCAACTCGGCCATGGTCATCCTGGCCGCAACGACCTTCTTTGCGCACGGCATTGTCGTAGACGACCTCGCCGTCGCAGCGGCCACGCTCTCCCCCATTCTGGGCCCGGCAAGCTCAATCATCTTTGCGGTGGCACTGCTGTTTGCGGGCATATCGAGTAGCGTGACGGCGGGCATGGCGGCGGGCACCATCACCGCGGGCATGTTCGACGAGGAATACGACATCCACGACCGACATTCCTCGATCGGGGTGGCGGCCTGTTTCGTCGGCGCAGTGGCGGCGTGCCTGGTCGTCCCGAATCCTTTTGAGGGTCTCATTTGGAGTCAGGCGCTGCTGTCGCTTCAGCTGCCGATTACGGTCTTTGTGCTCATACGACTCACCAGTTCGCCCCGCGTCATGGGCAAATACGCCAACTCGTGCCCGCTCAACGCGTTGCTCGTGGGGATCGGTGCCATCGTGACGATTCTCGATGTCGTGTTGTTGACAGGGATGTAATGGGGCGGGGCACCTACCCAGGCAAACGTCTCGATCTGTAACAGATAGACACGCTTTTGATGTCTAGATGTTACAGATCGAGATCATTCCGAGGGACAGCTCCGTTTGTCTCAATCTGTAACACGTAGACCCCGTTTTGACTGCTAGATGTTACAGATTGAGATCTTCTGCCGGACGGTTTTGGTTTGTCTCGATATGTAACAAGTGGGCCCAATTTCCACTTCTAGATGTTACAGATCGAGACATTTCTTCAGCTCCAACCTTTTGTCTCAATCTGTAACAGGAAGACCCGTTTTGAGCCGTTAGATGTTACAGATTAAGACCAAAGGTCGGCCGGACTCACGACAGGCAGGATCGGCTAACAGCAGCCGTGATCCCTTGGGGACGGAGGAAAAGGGCCCCGGCCGGGATATCCGACCGGGGCCCTTGGACAGAGCTATGTGTTGCTGCAAGTCGTGTGCCTGCGAGTTACTCCTCGACGAGCTCAAACTGATCGGGACCGACGCCGCAGACCGGGCACACGTAATCCTCGGGCAGCTCGGGCGTGTCGACCTCAACCTCATAACCGCAAACGATGCACACGAACTTATACGTCTTCTTTTCCTCAGCCATGATGTTCTCCTCTCGAACGTGACTGCTGGTGTACTTGCTTATTAGTATATATTCTCAATAATATAATGCAAGTATTTTTAAAACATTTCTAGCCTTGATACGAGGACGCCTTCGGAGGCGTCTTGCCCTTCAGGACCTTATGGTAGTAATCGTAGGTGAGCGGCGTCTCGTCGCTCAGGCGCTCGGCATCCTCGACCTCGCCGATAAACAGTAGATGCGTGCCCACGTCAACAGTGTCAATCAAACGGCAGCTAAACAAGGCCGCCGCATGCTCGGGAACATAGGGCATGCCCAGCGCGGTCTCGCGCGTCTCGTACTTGGCAAATTTGTCATAGTCGCTGCTAGTACGGAATCCAAAGTTGCCAATGTAGAGCATATCGGCCGTCTGATCGATCACGGTCAGCGCAAAGGCCTTGGCAGACGAGATAACACCAGACGTGACATTTTCCTTATTCACGGCAACCGAGATGCGCGGCGGCGTGGACGTCACCTGCACCGCCGTGTTGATGACGCAGCTGGCACGCAGCCCGTCGGCCGCAGCACTCACCACATACAGGCCACTCGGCATCGTAAAGAACGCAGTTTTGTCCATAACGACCACTCCCCTAACCCGGGATTGAACCTCATGGATGTATGTACCCACAAAAAAGGCGACGCCCATAACGGACGCCGCCTTTGAGACACATGTGTCAAAACAGTTAGGGAGGCGGGACAATCGCAGTAGGCCACCTCCCCGCAAGTCATGTGCCTAGCGGTTGCGCTCCTTAAGCGCACGATCGATCTCGCGCTGGACGTCGCGTTTTGCCATGTCTTCGCGCTTGTCGTAGAGCTTTTTGCCGCGGCCCAGGCCCAGCAGCAGCTTTACGCGGCCGTCGGTATTAAAGTAGAGCTCCAACGGCACCAGCGCATAGCCGCGGTTGCGCAGTTTGCCGTCAAGAAAATCGATCTCCTTGCGATGCAGCAGCAGGCGGCGCCGGCGATCGGGATCACGGTTCCACACGCCACCATGGCTGTAAGGGTGAATATGCAACCCCACCAGCCAGCACTCGCCGCCGCGAATCAGCGCAAAAGTGTCAGTGATCTGACAGGCGCGCTCGCGAATCGACTTGACCTCGGTACCGCTCAGTTCAATGCCACATTCGAACGTCTCGTCGATAAAGTACTCGTGATGCGCCGAGCGATTCTTGGAAATGAGCTTGCGTTCGCGCTTACTGGGCATCGCCGGCCTCCTTGACGCCGTCGGCTCCCTTGTCGTCGCCTGCGCGCTTTGCCTTGCGCTCGGCGTTGAGCTCGGCATCGCTCTCGCGTACCAGCTTAATGATCGCCGCGCATGCCTCCTCGCCCACCAGATCGCGGGCACGGACCGTCAGGCGCGTAGCCTCCTGCTTATCACCGTCGCTCGCAGCGTCGGTCGCACACATAATCAGGCAAATGGCAATCTCGGCCGAAGGCGAGGTCGGTACGCCCTGCAACGCCAGCTCGCCCATCACGTGCTCGTCGCTCTCCTCGGCGGCATCGGGATAGGCAGCATGAATCTTGTTGAGCAGGCGCGTCGTATGCGCATCGCCAGGCGCTAAGCGCAGCGCCAGACGTGCGCAACCCACGGCCGCAGAGACGTTCTCGGTCTCGGGCTCCAAAAAGTACTGGCCCAAGTTGGCGTAGGCGCGGGCGGCGCACTTGCCGTCGCTCGCACGCTCTAGCACCGAAAACGAAAGCGAAGCCCACTCCTGCTTGTCCTCGAGGGCGCGGAATAGCTCGGCAAGATCCAGGCGGTAGTTGCAGTTCATGGGGTCCCAGCGCACGGCTTGCATCAAGGCGTTGCGAGCACTCACATAATCCTGCTGGCGAATGTAGGCAAACGCCATGTCGGAATACAGGCGATCAAAGGGCACCTCGACCTGCACCAGCTCGCGCGGATCTTTTTCCACACGACGGTAGGCCAGACGCTCAAACTTGCTATCGAAGCTAAAGTACTGGCGGTTCTCCTCCGTCTTGCACTCGGCATCGATATACTCCTCGGCGAGCTCAACCAGACGTTCCAACAGCGGCGTCGCCGTGGCCAAGTCTCCCTGCGCCAGGTAATTCTCTGCATACGTAATGTCTTGTAGGCTGATGGGCAGGTCCATGGCAACTCCTCGGTCCGGGTGAAACGCGGCTCATTCCACACATTCGGCGTATACACAAAACCCGGGTCTCTTGCGAGGCCCGGGCGTTCATTTTGTGGTAGCCCGTACCAGATTCGAACTGGTGATCTCCGCCTTGAGAGGGCGGCGTCCTAAACCGCTAGACGAACGGGCCATATGTAGCAAATGCAATGGCTGGGATGGAGGGAGTCGAACCCCCATTGACGGAACCAGAATCCGCTGTCCTGCCATTAGACGACATCCCAATGACTGCATCGCTGCGCTCGGCTGTGCCTTTGCGCAAGAAAGAAATATACGGGAAGTTCTACGGCGGCGCAAGCCCCATTTTTAACTTTTTTGAAAATCGGCCAATTTGCCCCGACCCATGAAGGACCTGTGAAGCCAAACCGCATGCAAGGGGTCAAAATACCGCAAGCGCACCATAGCCACCGTTGGCAGATTGTTGCATCCTGGTCGCCGTCAATAGTGACACAATCAGGACACCAATTATCGCGCGGATATCGAGGCGACATGGATGATGAGCTTGATTACCTATGGGAGACCCTCGGCCTCGAGATAACTGCTATCCCTTGGCCAGATCGGCACAAAATTCATCCCACGCTACGACCCGCCATCACAGTCATGCAGGCAACGTATCGCGGCGCCTCATTTTTGATGATGCGAATGGCATGGCACGCGGCGCTACCCGACCTCAAGCGAGTTCAGGCAAGCCTCGTGGAGCTATCCGGTATTCCCGTCGTGATTTCGGAGACCCATTTGGAGCAACGCCAACGCGACCGTTTGCAAGCACAGCGAATCCCGTTCATCTGCCCCGGCATTCAGGCATATCTACCCTTTATGGACGAAGAGTACTGGAGCGGCAAGCCCAACAAACAGGTAAAGATCTACGACCCGCATAAGTGGGCACAGTTCGAGGACTGACCGGAGCGAACCTGCCGGCGGAAAGCGCATCCCAGAATTTGCGCTCAGAACGAAACACGCTTTCCGCAGTTGTTACAGCAGCGCCTCGGCCCAGGTTGCTTCCTTAAAGCCTGGAATCGCAAAGTCATCGCCCACCAGCAGCGGACGCTTAACCAGCATGCCGTCGGTCGCCAACAGCTCGTAACATTCCTGATCCGTCATCCCCGCGTCCAGACGCGCCTTCAGGCCAAGCTCTCGATACTTCATGCCCGACGAATTAAAGAAGCGACGCACCGGCAGCCCCGAACGCGCAATCCAGGTCGCAAGCTCCCCAGCCGAAGGATTGTCTGTAACAATATCGCGATCGATGTACTCAACCCCATGCTCGTCCAACCAGGCCTTGGCCTTTTTACACGTCGAGCATTTGGGATATTCAACAAACAGTACGGTCATGGGGATTCCCTTCTTAGAAAAGACAAGTGTCTGGCAAACAGCGCATCGATGGCCATCTGCGACCGATGCCGATATTGTAGCCAGCGCCGACGTGCAGGCGGTCGTGGTTTTCCATCTTGAGGTTAACGTCTCGCATGGGCGCCAATGGGACAGGTCGCGCGCTGAACCAGCACTGACACCAGCAGCACCAGCAGCATGGCGACAACGTAGCCCGCGGCGTCAAAGCCTAAGTCGATAACGTCAAAATGCCTTCCGGGAACAAAAATCTTATGCACCTGATCGCCGACAGAGCAAACGGCGCAAAAGGCCAGAACGGGTACACACCGCAATCGAGCGGGCGACATGCGCTTATCCAAGCACACCGCCGCCAACGAGGCAAACAGCCCAACAAAGAAGAACTCTACGGTATGGGCGACACGACGGATGTTGGTGCCCATCCACATGCGAACGGGGGCAAGCGGGTCGGGGTGGGCGACGGTAGCCGTTGAGCCCGCATCCCCGGCGGCATCTCCCGCCTGGGTCTCCCCCGCAGTCTCGGGCTGCACACTGGCGCTTTGCCCCTCCACCACGTGCGCGGTAGACTCGCTGAGCGACGACGTCTGCTCCACGCTCTGCTCCGTCAGCATCCAAATACTTGTCAGCGTCACGACAAGCAGGACAATCGATATCCATCCGACTATATGCTTCGCGCGCGCCAAGGGCTAACCTCCGTCTGTTATTGAGCAGCAGCGAGTGTACCCCCAAATGCCACCGTCGCCATGGCGGAATCCCAAATGTTCAAAACAAGGCGCCAGATGGCTGCGGTTCCCCTACTCCGTCTCGCGCATCCAACGATCGAAGGTCCCCACGCACACACCTAAACGCTTTGCCGCCTGACTCCGGGTAATATTGCCCGCCTCATAGATATCGCGCACTCGTTCAAATTGCGGAGGGCACGGCTTGCGGGGTCGACCAAAACGCACGCCGCGCGCTCGCGCCGCCGCGATTCCCTCCGCCTGACGACGGTGGATGTTCTCTCGTTCCACCTGCGCCACATAACTCAACAGCTGCAAAACGATATCGGCGATCAGTGCGCTGGTCACATCCGATCCGCCGCATTCTCTCGCACGCGTATCGAGCAACGGCATGTCCAGCACAACGATGGCCGCGCCAAGTTCCTTGGTTATACGACGCCATTCCTCGAGTATCTCGCTGTAGTTTCGACCCAGTCGATCGATGGAAAGCACCACCAACACGTCACCGGAAGCCAAGGCACGAAGCAGCTCCCGATACTGTGGGCGATCAAAGTCCTTACCGCTCGCACGGTCGGCAAAAACATTCGCCGGCTCCACGCCATAGGCGCCCAGCGCATCCAACTGGCGATTCAAATTTTGATCGCGCGAGCTCACCCGCGCATACCCATATACCGTTGCCACAACATCCCCGCTTTCTCGTAAACCTGCCAAAAAGGGACAGGTTTATTTTGGTAGGTCCTATCTCCCAAAAGCATATGAAGAAGTGGCCGAGCTCATGGCAGGGCAATCAAGAGTCACGCAAACAGGGCGGCCCCGAAAGACCGCCCTGTTTGCTTTGCCGATACTCACTGCGTGCCGGTTAATGAATGAGCTTAAAGTCCAAATGTCCGCGTGTAGTGTTGACGCGCGAGACCTCGATAATCACGCGCTGGCCCAGCTCAAAACGACGCCCCGTGTCGGCACCCGTCAACGTGAGCGCGTCCTCGTCAAACTCAAACCACTCGTTACCCAAGCTCTTAATGGAAACCAGTCCCTCAACCTGCGTTAGATCAAGGCGCACGAATAGCCCCATGTTGCTGACCCACGAGACCGTTCCGGTATAGCGCTCGCCCAGGCGGTCCTCGTAGTACTGCGCAATCTTGATTTTTTGCGTCGCATGGCTGGCAGCGTCGGCCGCACGCTCGGCGTCGCTGCACACGCGGCAGATTTGCGGCAGGATGCGCGGAAGCGACTCTCTGCCTTTTCCGATCAGCCTCGGCGTACGCACCAAGGCGTCTTTTCCACCCAGCTGCTCGTATGCCAGCTGCAGCTTGAGCACGCGATGCACCACCAGATCGGGATAACGGCGAATGGGGCTTGTAAAGTGGCAGTAGCACGGCGCGGCGAGCGCAAAGTGACCCTCGTTGCGCGGCTTGTACAACGCACGCTGCATGCTGCGCAAAAGGAGCGTGTTGACGAGCGGCGCGTTAGCCGTGCCGGCAGCGGCATCAACCGTCGCCTGCAACTCGTCGGGATTTCCCAGAGCAATGCCCGCCGCACGGCGATCATCGATGATGCCGAGCTGCGCCAGCGCCACGGCAGCACCGTGCAGACTGTCGGGGCTGGGGTCATCGTGCACGCGATAGCATGCCTCGATATCGCGGTCGGCCAGCCACTCGGCAACGCACTCGTTAGCCAGCAGCATTGCCTCCTCAATAAGCGAGGTTGCGCAGGAACGCTCGCGCGCCACAATCTGCACGGGCACGCCGTCCTCGTCCAGCAGCGCGCGAATCTCGGCCGTATCGAAGTCGACCGAGCCGCGTGCGCGACGTATGCGACGCCGAAGCTCCGCGAGTTCGTTTGCGGCGACCAGGAAATCGGCCAGGTCAACGTTACAGCTGCGAGCAGTGTCCTCGCACGCGAGCCCGCGCTCAAGCGCTTTCTCGCGCGAGGCTTCGGCCGCAGCGACATCCTCCGCAGCGCCCTCCAACACGGAGTACTCAACTGCGCCGGCACGTACCAGCAGCGCCTCGGCGCCGTCATAGTCCATACGCACACGCGAACGAATCACACTGGGACAGGGATCGTAATGGCGCACACGGCCCCGCGCGTCGAGCTCGATGTCGACGGTAAACGCCAGGCGATCCTCATCGGGGCGCAGGGAACACAGGTCATTAGATAGGCGCTCGGGCAGCATGGGGAGCACACGGTCGGCAAGGTATACCGACGTCGTGCGATGGCGGGCCTCCAGGTCGATATGTCCGTCCCAGGCAACATAGTGCGAAACATCGGCGATATGCACGCCCAGCTTATAGCCGCCCTCGGGCGTGCGCTCGAGCGAGATGGCATCGTCAAAGTCGCGCGCATCAACCGGGTCGATGGTGATGACAAAGCGATCGCGCAGGTCACGACGAAGCGGGTCTTTAAGCGCTGCAGTCACGTCGAGCGAAAGCGCCTCTGCCTCTGCCAGCGCCGCCTCGGGATAGCTGTCGGTATAGCCATAGCGTGCCATAACATATTGGACGCCCAGATCGGGCGCATCGTCACCGCCGATGCGGCGCTCAAGAGTCACCGTGCCCGACTCCAAGCGCGTCGGGTAGGTCAGAATGTGCGCGACGACGACATCGCCAGGATGCACGCCCAGGCGCTCCGCCGAAGTGTCCTCGGGCAAAATAAAGAAATCGGCTTTGAGACGCGAATCGAGCGGCTCGATCACGCCAAGCGGGCCGGCCGTCTGATACGTACCCACCACGCTGATGGCGGCACGCTCGATAACGCCATCGATCACGGCACGACGATCCCCGCGCGGGCCCGCCTTGATACTTACGGCCACGGTATCGCCGTCCATAATCTCACGCTTACCGCGACCCATAACCTTGTAATCGCCGTTGTCGGTCACGACATAAGCGCTGTGCTCATGGAGCTGCACGCGGCCAGTCATGCTCGGACGACGCTCGCTGCGCACCGGCCCGCGTTTATTGCGTGTGCTACGCTTATGTTTGTTATTGCGCCCCATGGCGCCTCCTTACTATCGATAGCCGCTTACACCCCAAGAGTCTACCCAAATGATCCCTAGGGGACGGCAGGATTGCGGATCACTCGAATCGAACGACCCCTAAGTGATTCGTTTTCCTCCGTCCCCAGGGGATCAAAAAACGGGCCGCCCCTGGAAAGGGACGACCCGTTGCAGACGGCATATCCGCAGCGCTTACACGCGCAGATAACGGCGCATGGCGATGGCAGAGCCAAAGAGGCCGATGATCACGCCAACGAGAATCAGTGCGGCGTAGGTCACCAGATAGTACTGCATCGGCAGCGTAAACGACATCCAGCCGACACTCTCTTGCAGGCGCGGAACCAGCAGGTTGCGCAGCAACTCCAAAACACCGATGGAAAGCAGCGAGCCCAGAATGGCCTGAAGCACGCCCTCGGTAATGAACGGCCCGCGAATGAAGCCGTTGCTGGCGCCCACCAGGCGCATAATCGCAATCTCGCGACGACGCGCCGTAATGGACAGGCGAATCGTGTTGTTGATAAAGATGAACGCGATAAAGGTCAGCAGACCGACGAGCACCACGGCGGCGATACGGATGTAGTTGGTCACCTGGAACAGGCGGCTCACTTCCTCCTGGCCATACAGTACGCTCGCGTTGACGTCGCCGTCGTCCGCGATCTTTTGGAAGTCGGCGTTCTTCTTGAGCTTCTTGGCCGTGCTCTCGACCTGAGACGGATCGTCCATCTCAATCGCAAACGAGGCGGGCAGCGGGTTCTGGCCGTCGAGCGCGCTCATGGTGGCGTCGGCATTACCCGACATCTTGCTCGTGTACTCGGCCAGCGCGTCGTCCTTGTCCTTATAGGTCACGGACTTGACGTTGCTCCACGTCTTGAGCTCGGCCTCAAAGGCCTGAACATCTGCCTCATCGGCGTCATCGCTAATGAACGCGTTGATGACAACCTGATCCTCGACGGTACCGATCACGGAGTTCAGCATCGCGGAACCCATAATGAACAGGCCGATGATAAACAGCGAAAGGAAAATCGTGATGACGGCGCCGAGCGAGGTGGTCCAGTTACGGAAGAAGTGGCTGATAGCCTCTTTGAGCGAATAGCCCACGTTAGTTGGTGCCATAGTTGCCGTAACCTCCCCTCTCCTGGTCGCGGATTACGTGGCCGCCCTCGAGGGCGATCACGCGACGGTGCATGCTATCGACCATCTCGCGGTCGTGCGTGGCGACGATCACGGTGGTGCCGGTACGGTTAATGCGCTCGAGCAGCTTCATGATGCCCAGCGAAATCGCGGGGTCGAGGTTGCCCGTGGGCTCGTCGCAGATAAGCAGCGGCGGACGGTTGACCATAGCGCGGGCAACGGCGACACGCTGCTGCTCGCCACCGGACAGCTGATCGGGCAGAGAGTCCATCTGATCGGCCAGACCAACCAGGCGAAGCACCTCGGGCACCTGGCTGCGAATGACGCCCTTGGGCTTGCCGATGCACTGCAGGGCAAACGCCACATTTTCGTAGGCGGTCTTCTGCGGCAGGAGCTTAAAGTCCTGGAACACGGCACCGATCTGGCGACGCAAGAACGGAACCTTGCGGTTCTTGATCTTCATGAGGTCCTGGCCGGCGACCAAAATGCGGCCGCTCGTCGGCTTGACGTCGCGGTTGAGCGTCGAAAGCAGCGTGGTCTTACCCGAGCCGGAGTGACCGACCAGGAAGACAAACTCGCCAGGATAGATCTCGATGTTGATGTCGTCGAGCGCGGGCTTGTTGGGCTGTGCCGGGTAGATTTTGGTGACGTGCTCCATGAGGATGACGGGCTCGACACCGGCCTGCTTGGCCATCTTCTTGCGGCTGGCCTGCGGATCGATGGGCGCAAACACCGACGTAAAGTCGGGGTTGTTGAGCGCATTGTCGAGGCTTGCGACCTCGGCGGCCTGATCGCTCTCGACTACGGGAGCCGCGGGCTGCGTAGGATCGGGAATACCGGCAAAAAGACCGGACTGCGCAGGCTGTGGCGCCGGAGTCGCAGGAGCCATGGGATCGGGAATACCGGCCATGACAGGCTGCGGCGCGACAGCGTCCGCCTGGGGCTGATCCACGCGAGCGGTCACCTTCTGCACGGGCTCAAAACCCGCGGCCTCGGAAAGCTCGACATCATTGGTGGGATTGTAGGCAAAGGGATCTGATGCCGGCTGTGCCTGATCTGCCGGCTGTGCGGGGATCGGGCTAAACAGCTGATCCTCTGAATCCGGGGTGGCGAAACGAGTGCCCGCGGCGCCTGGCTGCGTCTTGGGGGCGTCATCGCCCGCACCGGAGGTACGGAAGTGGTTACCCACTGGTGCTCCTTATCGTCGTGCGTTTAAACTACATGAGCGCTTTGTATTTTAGCAGCATTAGCTTCGCTGCACATAAGAAGCATGGCGGGGTTTTGGTCCCACCGGCCGCGCGCAGGGTTACCTCCCAAATCGTCCTCGGACATGTCGGAGCCCCCGCTGCGCACTACGTGCGGCGGGGGCTCCTCCGTCCTGCGGAAAGATTTGGGAGGTAACCCTGCGCACGGCCTGCGGCTACTAAGGGGCCGCCGCGTTTATCTTAGGGTGCCACATCACCATGCTGGGTGGGCTGAGTGGCACTTTGCTGATATGGGCCCTTTTCCCGGTAGAGACTTTTGCTTGACGCGTTTTTGATTTGATTGTTGCGCAACTCGAATTTGGATTGTCGATTTACAGTGGCCTCGATGGGAACACCTATGGTTGTGGGGGCCAGTATGAATTGTCCTTATTGTGGAGCTGAGTTGCGCGATGGCGTGAGGTACTGCACAGCGTGCGGGGCTGCCGTCAATGGCATCTCTGCTGATTCTGAGCTTCGGGTAAAGCCTCGGAACCACGTTGCGGTCATCCTTACCTGCATGCTGGTAATTGGCATTGTCGGCGGTAGCTGTATGGGCCTTCATCTGCGGCAGGTGTTGTCGCACTTCGTATCCGCCCATTCGGAGCACGCCATTGTGCTGGATGTCGCGGCTGCGGGCTGGGACACCGATAACGGGGCATCGCGCGTTCCGATACATATTACGGGCAAGACCATCGACGGAATAACGGTCGACAGGATTGAGTTCGTCGCCTCCGATGGCTCTGGCATCAATCTCACGCAAGGTGTATACACGCTCGAGGCAGCAGGTTCCCCTATCGCTGCGGATGGCACGATCTATCAAATTCCATGCACGAGTGCCACACTCGTCCTCGATGATGCCTTTGCCATGGGTGAAACGATCGATCTGGCCGAGCTTGCAGAACAGGATTCGATTCTCGCCTTCTGCCCCATTGATGCCGCCGATGTGACCAATGATGAAATCTATGATGCCGCTTTGCTCGCCATGACATACAGAGGCAGCGATGCCCCCGATGTCGCTGCACTGTGCCAAGCCGCAATCAATCGTCGCGACGGAGCCTGCACAAGCGGGAACGCCTTCGGAAGTTGCGGTGAAATGCGGATTAATTGAGCCTTTAGGCTGGCAAAACAGTCCTTATTTCACCGCAACTGAAACAGGGGCGCCCTCCAAGAGAGCGCCCCTGCCGGGTTTCCATAGTACTGGCGAAGCAGTCTTTGAGATCCGCCTTGCCTTATGCCAAGAACTCCTTGGTGGTCGCCACGATGTTGGCGGCGTCCAGGCCGTACCTGTGCAGGAGCTCGGCACCCGGGCCGGACTCGCCGAACGTGTCGTTGACGCCGATCTTCTTGAGCGGCGTCGGGCACTGCTCGCACAGGACATCGGCAACGGCGCTGCCCAGGCCGCCGATCACGGAGTGCTCCTCGACGGTCACGACGCGACCGGTCTTGGTGGCGCTCTTGACGATCAGGTCGGAGTCGATGGGCTTAATGGTGTGCATGTTGATGACCTCGGCGTCGATACCCTCGGCAGCAAGCTGCTCGGCAGCCTCGAGGGCCTCGCCGACCATCAGACCGCAGGCAATGATGGTAACGTCGGCGCCCTCGCGCATAACGATGCCGCGACCCAGCTCAAACTTGTAGGTCTCGGGGTCGTTGATGACCGGCGAGGCCAGGCGGGCAAAGCGCATGTACACGGGACCGTCGCACTCGTAGGCGGCGCGCGTCACGGCGCGGGCCTCGACGTCGTCAGCGGGAACGATGACGGTCATGCCGGGAATGACGCGCATAAGGGCGATATCCTCGCAGCACTGGTGCGTGGCGCCATCCTCGCCCACCGAGATACCGGCGTGCGTGGCACCGATCTTGACGTTGAGATGCGGGTAGCCAATGGAGTTGCGGACCTGCTCAAAGGCGCGGCCGGCGGCAAACATGGCAAAGCTGCTCGCAAAGGCAACGCGGCCGGTGGTCGCGATGCCTGCGGCAACACCCATCAGGTTGCTCTCGGCGATGCCCACATCGAAGAAACGATCGGGACAGGCGGCCTTAAACTTGCCGGTCTGCGTGGCGGCGGCCAGGTCGGCGTCGAGGACCACAAAGTCATCGTGCTCGTTGGCGAGCTCGACGAGGGCCTCGCCGTAGCTTACGCGCGTGGCGATTTTCTTGACATCTGCCATCCTAGAGCTCCTCTCCGGCGGCCGTGAGCTCTGCCATGGCCTGCTCAAACTGTTCATCGTTGGGGGCCTTACCGTGCCAACCCACCTGGTTCTCCATAAAGGAGACGCCCTTGCCCTTTGTGGTCTCGGCGATAATGGCGGTCGGCTGACCCTTGGTGGCGCGGGCCTCGGCAAAGGCAGCGCGGATCTGGTCGAAGTCGTTGCCGTCGGCGAGCTCCACCACGTGGAACTTAAAGGCGCGGAACTTGTCGGCGAGCGGCATGGGGTCGTTGACCTCCTCGACGGGGCCATCGATCTGCAGACCGTTGTGGTCGACGATCACGCAGAGGTTGTCGAGCTGCTGGTTGCCGGCAAACATGGCGGCCTCCCAGACCTGGCCTTCCTCGCTCTCACCATCGCCCAGCAGGGCGTACGTGCGGTAAGTATCGCCCCAGTGCTTAGCGGCAACGGCCATGCCCACGGCGGCGGAAATGCCCTGGCCGAGCGAGCCAGTGGACATGTCGACGCCCGGGGTGTCGTTCATGTTAGGGTGACCCTGCAGGTGGCTGCCGATATGGCGCAGCGTCTCGAGGTCCTCCTTGGGGAAGAACCCGCGCTCGGCGAGCACGGCGTACAGGCCCGGAGCGCAATGACCCTTGGAAAGCACAAAGCGGTCGCGATCGGCCTTGCGGGGATCGGCCGGGTCGACGTTCATTTCCTCAAAGTACAGATAGGTCATGATGTCGGCAGCGCCGAGCGAACCGCCCGGATGGCCGGACTTGGCAGCGTGCACGCCGGTGACGATGCCCTTCCTTACCTCGTTGGCAACCTTTTTGAGCTCTTCGTCGCTCATTGTGCCTTCCTTTCATCCTCATTAGGCAAAATGCGCACGGCGCCGAAGGTAATCCCAACACAGCCGCAATGCACGTACGTCATTCATTATGCTGGAAACCGATGGCTTTACCAGAGTTTTTATCATTATTTGAACAATTTAGCAGGCAGAACCGCTGATGAAACGGTTTATCAATGTGAACGTCTTTTGGATGCGGTGGCTACCTCTCGCCCCGGAACAAAAATGATCCGCAAACCGAAATTCAGCCTACGCGTTAATATCCTTGAATCCCTCACCGAAGGCTTCCGTAACGTCGGCGACCGTCACAATTGCGCGAGGATCGCGCTCACGCACGATCGTTTTGAGGGTGTTGAGCTCTCGACGGCTAACGATCACCATGATCACCGGCTTCTCGACGCCCGAATACATACCAGTCGCCTTTAATTTGGTGCAGCCGCGTCCCAGACCATACATGATGTCGGCCGCGATATCGGGAAAATTCTCCGAGATGATAAGTACCATACGGCGCTTATTGCCGCCATCGACCACAGCATCGATCACATAACCGCTAATGACCATCGAAAGGCCTGCATACAGCGCGTTTTCGACCGAGAATACCGGGGCCGAGAGCGCGCACACGGCAACGTCGATCGCCATGACGGTCGAGCCCACCGGCAGCGAGGTGTTACGCGAGATGATTTGGCCAATCGTGTCCGAGCCGCCGGTGTTGGCGCCGGCGCGCAACACCATGCCGTAACCGATGCCCGTGATAATGCCGCCCCACATAGCGGGAAGCATCAGGTCCGCATGTGCCAGAGGCGCTACAAACGGGGCAAACAGATCGGTAAAGAAGCCCAGCAGCACAAAGCCCGTCGCCGTCTGCACTACATAGAACATGCCGCCCTCGCGCATAACGATCAGCAGCAGCAAGGCATTCATCACGATGGTCTGGATACCGACGGGAAGCGACACGCCTCGCGCTGCGCCGACCGCCTGGATAATCGTCGCAAGGCCCGTAACGCCACCGGCTGCAAGACCGTTGGGAATCAAAAACAGGTCGGTCGCGATGGCGGCCAAGGCACACCCCAACATGATCTGGGGCAGATCGTGAAAGAAGTTCATCGAAAGAATGCGCTTGATGTCCAGACGATACGCCATGCTGCCTCCTTCAAAAAAGCGCACCCCATCGGATGCGCTTTGGACTTCTTCTTGTATTCGATTCTACCGATTCGCCGGACAAAAACCACCCCTGTGCAGGGTATATTCTGGATACAAAACCACCCTGCTTGGAAAGCCTTGGCCCATTCCCACATAAACTGAGCGGTTTAGGCAGACGGGGCCTCCGCGTCAGCGTTGCCGGTAGCCCAACGGTGATAGCCAATCACAAACGAATCCAGGTCGCCGTCGTCAAGAACTGCCTCGACGTTGCTGGTCTCCACGCCCGTGCGCAGGTCCTTAACCATCTGGTACGGGTAGAGCACGTAGCTGCGGATCTGGTTGCCAAAACCAATTGTGGTCTTGGGTCCGCGAATCTCATCCAGGGCCTCGGCGCGCTTTTCGAGCTCAATCTCGTACAGGCGGGCTTTGAGGATCTGCATGCACGCGGCCTTGTTTTGAATCTGGCTGCGCTCGTTTTGACACGTGACCACGATACCGCTGGGGAAATGCGTTACGCGCACGGCGGAGTCGGTGGTGTTGACACCCTGGCCGCCCGGGCCGCTTGCATGGTACACGTCGACGCGAATGTCATCGGGGCTAATCTCGATATCGATATCGTCGGGCAGCACCGGAATGACCTCGACGCCGGCAAACGTAGTCTGGCGGCGCTTCTTGTCGTCGGTGGGGCTAATGCGCACCAGGCGGTGAACACCGGCCTCGGCACGAAGCATGCCAAAGGCATCCTTGCCTTCGACGGTAAAGGTCGCGCGATCGATGCCGATAACCTCGGCCGCGGGGCAATCGTTGATGGTGACCTTCCAACCGCGGCGCTGGCAGTACTTCATGTACATCTTAAAGAGCATGAAGGTCCAATCCTGGGCCTCCAAGCCACCCTGCCCGGGCTTGATGGTCACAATTGCGTCGCCGTGATCGAACTCGCCGGTAAACCAGCTCGCAAGCTCAAGCTCGTCGATGGCGCGGGAAAGCCGCTCCGCCGTGGCGGCAGCCTCCTCACGCAGCGCGGCAGCATCGGGGTCATCGCCCATTTCCTCGGCAAGCTCCAGCGCGGCGCGAGCATCGGAAAGCTCACCGCGCGCCGTATCCACGGCGGCGATGTCCTCCTTGGCGCGTGCAATCTCCTCCATCGTGGCGCGAGCGGCATCGGCATCGTCCCAAAAGCCCGGGGCGACGCTTTTGGCCTCGAGCTCCGCCACGCGGGCGCGCTTCTCGTCCAAATGGAGATACGACTCGACCTCGCCGAGTCGGTCCGCAAACGCGTCCAACTCGGCGGGAGTTACCTCTAGAGTCTCGGCCATTAACGATTCCTGCCGTGGCAGTACTTAAACTTCTTACCGCTACCGCAAGGGCACAGGTCGTTGCGGCCCACGTTGACATAGGGGTCATCGCTCTCGGACTTGCGATAGGTCGTCACCTTGCCACCGTTGTTAACGGCAGCCGGACCACCCTGGACGGCGGTGCGGGCCTGCACCTGAGCCTGCTTGCGCAGTACCGAATCGCTGTTGTCGCCATCGACCTCGGCGGGACCAGAGAAGCGCGCACCCTTAAGGGCGGGGTCCTCCTTGTGCTCCACAGCCTGCGGGGCAGCTTTGAGCTCAATGCGCAGAACAGTGCGCAGGTAATCCTCGTACATGGTATCGACGAGTATCTGGAACGCACCGTAGGCCTCGGTCTTGTACTCAACCAGCGGGTCGCGCTGGCCAAAGCCGCGCAGGCCGATACCGGTCTTGAGGTAGTCCATTTCCTGCAGGTAGTTCATCCAACGCGTATCGATGACGCGCAGCATGACCTGGGTATTGAGCTCGCGCATCAGGTCCTCGCCCAGACGCTCGGCCTTCATGTTGTAGCACTTCTCAACATAAGCCAAGACATCGGCGGCCAGGGCCTCAAAGTCCTCGTCGGGGAACTGAGGGGTATCGATATGCCCGGTCAGCTCGACGACCCATTTGCGCAGACCCTCAAGATCGCGCTCGCCCTCGTGGCTGTCCTTGGTGCAGAACTCCTGAACACAGCGGTACACGGTATCGTGCATGACCTCGGTGATGTGGTCGGTCAGGTCCTTGCCGTCCAGAATCTTGTTGCGCTCGGCGTAGATGACCTGGCGCTGCTTGTTCATGACGTCGTCGTACTCAAGAACGCTCTTACGCATGGAGAAGTTGATGCTCTCGACCTTGTGCTGGGCATTCTCGACGGCCTTGGAAATGATCTTGTGCTGGATGGGCATGTCGTCGCCCATGTCGGCCGTGACCATCATCTTGGAGACGCGGTCCATCCTGTCGCCGCCGAACAGGCGCATGAGGTCATCCTCGAGTGACAGGTAGAACTGGGTCTCGCCCGGATCGCCCTGACGACCGGAACGGCCACGCAGCTGGTTGTCGATACGGCGGGACTCATGGCGCTCGGTGCCGATAACGGTCAGGCCGCCGGCGGCAAGCACGCGCTCGCGCTCGGCCTTGCAGGTCTCCTTGGCCTCGGCGTTAAACTGCTCGAGCTGCTCGGGCGTCACGTCCTCCATGGTCAGGCCCTCGTGCTCCAGGCGCTCGCGCACCAGCTCGTCGGGGTTGCCGCCCAGCAAGATGTCTGTACCACGGCCGGCCATGTTGGTAGCGATGGTCACGGCGCCATAGCGACCAGCCTGGGCCACGATATGGGCCTCGCGCTCGTGGTGCTTGGCGTTGAGGACCTCGTGCGCGATACCGCGCTTAGTGAGGGCGGCGGACAGTTTCTCGGAGCTCTCGATGGAGACGGTGCCCACCAGGACCGGCTGGCCCTTGGCGTGACGACGCTCAACGTCGTCGGCAACGGCGTTGTACTTGGCCTGGATGGTGCGGTAGACCAGGTCCTCGTGGTCAACACGCTGCACGGGCTTGTTGGGGGGAATGACCTCGACGGGCAGCTTATAGATCTCGCGGAACTCGGCGTCCTCGGTGAGCGCCGTACCGGTCATGCCGGAGAGCTTGTCATACAGACGGAAGTAGTTCTGCAGGGTGATGGTGGCAAGGGTCTGGTTCTCCTCGCGCACGAGCACGCCCTCTTTGGCCTCGATGGCCTGATGCAGGCCCTCGGAGTAGCGGCGGCCCTCCATGATACGACCGGTGAACTCATCGACGATCTTAACCTCGCCGTTGGTGACCACGTACTGCTTGTCGCGGTGGAACATGTACTGGGCCTTCAGCGCCTGCTGCAGGTGGTTGACCAGCTGGCCGGAGAGATCGGCATAGATGTCATCGATACCCAGGCGGCGCTCAATCTTCTTAAGGCCGCGCTCGGTGGCGGCAATGGTGTGCTTGGCCTCATCCATGACATAGTCGCCCGTGGGCTCCACGTCCTCGGTGGCGGTGAGCATGTCGTGCGAGACGTCCTCGCCGCGCTCAAGGCCGCGCACGGCGCGCGCGAAGTCCTTGTAGGTGCTGGCGGACTTGGTGCCGGCGCCCGAGATGATGAGCGGGGTACGCGCCTCGTCGATCAGGATGGAGTCGACCTCGTCGACGATGGCGTAGTTGTGGCCGCGCTGCACACGCTGCTCGGGACGGGTAACCATGTTATCGCGCAGGTAATCGAAACCGAACTCGGAGTTGGTGCCATAGGTGACATCGGCCTGGTAGGCCGGGCGCTTAAGCTCGAGCGGCATGTTGTTCTGCAGCAGACCGACGGTCATGCCCAGGTACTTGTAGATGCGGCCCATCCACTCGGAGTCGCGCTTGGCCAAGTAGTCGTTGACGGTGACGACGTGCACGCCCTTACCGGCGATAGCGTTGAGATAGCCGGCCAGCGTGGAGACGAGGGTCTTGCCTTCGCCGGTCTTCATCTCGGCGATGTGGCCCTCGTGCAGCGCCATGGCGCCGATGAGCTGTACATCAAAGTGACGCATGCCCATGGTGCGCTTGGAAGCTTCGCGCACGGTGGCAAAGGCCTCGGGGAGCATGTCGTCGAGCGACTCGCCGTTGGCGTAGCGCTCACGGAACTTATCGGTCTGGGCGCGGAGCTCCTCCTCGGTCATCTTCTCAAACTGGGGCTCAAGACCGTTGATCTTGTCGACGATCTTGTAGTAGCGCTTCAGGTCCTTATCAGATCCAAAGGACAGCAACTTTGACATGAATCCCATGTGGTTTTCCTTTTTGGCCATCGCCCGCGGCATGAAACCTTGGACGAGTTAAACACAGATATTTGTACTTTAGCCAAACAAGGCGTCGCCTATGCGGTCGACACGCTCGACCACGTAATAACTACGACCAACCTGCTAAAAAGAGACTGGTTTATTTTGGCAGCTTTTATCTTGGAAAACGCCGTCTCTCTGCCATTTGGTGCAAACCAACCTGTTCCCTTCGCACCAACCTGGTGCAATGGGGACAGGTTGGTTTGCACCAATAAAAAGATAAGGGCCGCGCACCCAAATGGATGCGCGGCCCTTTTGCCATGAATGCGAGTGTTTCCGCGGCGAGCTTTTTACTCAGCAGCCTCGGTGGTCTCGGCCTCGGCAGCGGCCTCCTCGACGGGAGCCTCTGCGGGAGCCTCGGCGGCCTGCTTGGCAGCCTCCTCGGCAAACTTAGCAGCACGCTTGGCCTTCTCGGCAGCCTTAGCCTCAGCGGCGGCCTTGCGAGCGGCCTCGGCCTCAGCAGCCTTGGCAGCCTTGGCAGCCTTGGCCTCCTCGGCCTTCTTGAGCTGGGCGGCAGCGGCGCCACCGAACTTGTCGGCGAAGCGCTGGACGCGTCCACCGGTGTCGACGAACTTCTGCTGGCCGGTGTAGAACGGGTGGCACTCGTTGCAAAGCTCAACCTTCATCTCGGACACGGTAGCGTGCGTCTTGAAGGTGTTGCCGCAGGAGCACGTCACCGTGCACTCGACATACTGGGGATGGATACCCTGCTTCATGGTAGGACTCCTTATTGGTCAGGCGCTGGTTACCGATCAGCGCATAAGGCGTCTTGGTTTCCGACCAAGACAACAAACTCGGCTATGGTACCACGGCGCCGCGTGTCCCACAAAAGGTTCACGGTCTTTGCGTTGTGCATCGCGCCCAAGGCACGGCAGACGACACGACGAATCGCGGCAAACGGGCGCCTTTGCCCCTTCTCCCATGTTGCAGACGTGTAACGCCGCAGCAAAGGTGCCCTTTTTTGCGCCAGACAGGTACAATGATGAACACTGTACCGTAGCGGAGCGCCCCCGCGCGCCGCCAACACGCGAAAGGGTTTCCCATGGCCGAGATCTCGTCCTCCCGCATCGTCATCACCGTCCTTGGCAAGAACCGCCCCGGTATCGTCGCCGGCGTCACCCGTGTTCTGGGCGAGGCCAACGTCGACATCCGCGACATCACGCAGTCCATTATCGAGGACATCTTCACCATGACCATGCTGGCCGACACCGCCGAGTCCAAGCTCGACTTCGCCGAGCTGCAGAAGGCCCTGGCCGAGGCCGGCGAGCTTTCGGGCGTCAACGTGTCCATTCAGCGCGAGGACGTCTTTAACTTTATGTACCGCCTGTAGCGAACAAGCCGCTCGGGGCAGCTTGACGTCATATCGTCCAAGCGCGCGGCCCCAAAGCGGACCGGAGAGGAGCGCGCATGGCCTACGACGCCAAGAAAATCTACTACCGCTTCGACGATCACCTGAGCCGCCTGGTTCTGGATTACGAGGCGAGCCGTCAGATTTCGCCCGAAAGCGAAAACCTCTACCACGGCCTGCCAACCGCCCCGTACGACGAGGACCTGTTCGTAGAGCACAACGTCAAGCGCGGCCTGCGTAATGCCGACGGCTCGGGCGTGGTCGCGGGTCTCACCCGTATCTCGGATGTGCATGGCTACAACAAGGTCGACGGAAAGGTCGTGCCCGATCAGGGCAAACTCACGCTTCGTGGCTACAGCATCGAGGACCTGGTCAACAACGCCCAGGCCGAGGATCGCTATGGCTACGAAGAGGTCGCCTACCTGCTCATCACGGGCTCACTGCCCACCAAAGAGGAGCTCGACGGTTTTTGCGGACGCCTGGGTGCTTTTAGGCATCTGAGCGACGAATACGTCCGCGAGTTCCCCATGACCACGGTGTCGTCGAGCATCATGAATGTGCTTCAGCGCGCCGTGCTGCTGCTCTACGCCTTCGACGCCGAGCCCGACGCCATTACACCCGAGCACGAAATCGACGTCGCCATCTCCATGCTCGCCCGTCTCCCCCGCATCGCCGCCTTCGCGCATATGGCCTCGGTCGCCAAGCGCCGCGGCTCCGAGGTTCATGTACCGCATCCCACGCCCGGTCTCTCCACCGCCGAGACCATCCTGCAGGTGTTGCGCGGCGGCATGGCATTCACCCGCGACGAAGCCATGCTGCTCGACGTGATGCTCATGCTGCATGCCGAGCACGGCGGCGGCAACAACTCCACGTTTGCCTGCCGCGTACTATCCTCCTCGGCCACCGATCCGTATTCCGCCTACGCCGCGGCTATCGGCTCGCTCAAGGGCCCGCGCCACGGCGGCGCCAACGCCAAGGTCGTGTCCATGCACGAGGACATCCGTGCGCATGTCTCCAATTGGGAGGACGAGGACGAGGTCGCAGCCTACCTGGGCAAGATTCTCGACAAGCAGGCCTTCGACGGCACGGGTCTCATCTACGGCATGGGCCACGCCGTCTACACGCTCAGCGACCCGCGCGCCAAGGTCTGCCGCCACTACGCACGCACACTTGCCGCCAAGAAGGACCTGGGCGATGAGTTCGCGCTCATCGAGCGCATCGAGCGCCTGGCACCGCAGGTGATGCGCGACCACGGCATGACCAAGCCTATCTGCGCCAACATCGACCTGTACACAGGCTTTATCTACAAGATGCTCGGCGTACCCGAGACGCTTTTTACGCCGCTATTCGCCGTCGCCCGCATGGCCGGCTGGTCGGCACACCGCATGGAAGAGCTCTTCTGCGCGCACCGTATTATTCGCCCGGCCTATCGTCCGGTGATCGAGCCGCTGGAGTACAAGCCGCTCGCCGACCGCTAGGACGCAGACCGTTATAGAACTCGAGCGTGGTCAGGGCATCACCGCCCTCGGCCACGCTTTTTATGCCAGCAGAAAGGGCTGCATCGAATGATTGTTTTTTCCGATATGGATGGAACACTGTTGACGAGTGACAAGCAGATGAGCGACGCCACCTGGGCGATGCTCGACGAGCTCGCACGTCGCGGCATTGAGTTTGTACCGTGCACGGGACGTCCGCTGTCGGGCATCTTTGAGCCCATCCTCGCCCATCCCGCCGTGCACTATGCCGTCTGTGCCAATGGCGCCAGCGTCTGGCAGCTCGACGACGATGTGCCCACCGATACCTCGCGCGCAACGCGCATCTTGAGCCGACCGCTCGATTGCGGCATTGCCCATCGCATCCACCGCATCGCCGCCGGCCACGATGTGACCTTCGATATCTTCGCGGACGGGCAGTGCTTCCTCCCCCGCTCGCTCTACACGCGCCTGGACGAATTCTGCGGCGGCGACCCCCACATCGCGGCTTCGCTCAAGCGCACACGAACACCGATCGACATGGATATCGACAGCAAGATCGACGAGGTCGAGACGCTCGAACGCATCGCCATGTACTGGCACGACCCGGCCGATCGCGACGCCATCGCGTCGGAGCTCGACACGCTCGGAGGCATTGAGGTCACGCGTTCGTACGCCATGAATATCGAGGTCATGGGCGCGGGTGCCACCAAGGGAACGGCCCTCACGTGGCTCTGCGAGCACCTGGGCGAGCGTCTCGCCGACGCTTGGGCGTTCGGCGACAACATCAACGACATCCCCATGCTGCAGGCAGCGGGCCACGGCATGGCCATGATCAACGCCGAGCCCGAGGACCGCGAGGCCGCCGACGCCATCACCGAATACGACAACGACCACGACGGCGTCGCCCGCACCATCATGGCCGCCCTCGCCTAGCAGCATCAACCCGGCAGGGTAGCTAAGTAGTCGTTGGGGACACTCCTCGCGGGGCGCCGCAAAGACTGTCCCCGGCTGCCGACAGAAAGGGAACGTCCCCATCTGCCGGATTAGGCGAGGCTCTCCAGAACACGGCGGAGTTCCTGCTGGACAGCGTGGTCGCGGTTGCAGCCTACGACGCGATCGGCAACCGCTTTGAGCGCGGGGCGCGCGTTTTCCATCGCGCAGCCCGTGCCGACAAAGCGAATGATCTCGTAGTCGTTCATCGAGTCGCCAAACGCCATGATCTCGTCGCGCCCAATGCCGTAATGCTCCGCGAGCTGCGCGATGCCCGAGGCCTTCGACACACCGGGCTGCATGGCATCGATCCACGCGTTGCCCGAAGGTGCAAAAGTAAAGAGCTGACCGAGTTCGCGCTGTAGCACGTACGCACTGTCCATAACGGCACAGTCATCGCAAAAGATACTCGCCTTGATGATATTTACGCTGGGATCGGGCAGTTCCCAAATGCGCTCGGCATTGGGAAGGTCCTTATCGACCTCGCGTACGAACTTGCACTCGTCATCGAGCAAGAAGGATTTGGTTCGGTCAAAGAGCGCAAGATGCAGATTGGGAAACGTCGCGACAGCCTGGGCGAGCCTTCGAATCGCCAGGTGCGAATACACCTCACGGTCTACCATTTTGCCGTCGGCGTAGACCTGGGCACCGTTAGCGGCGACAAAGTCCATCTTGTCGCGAACGGGCGCAAAGAACTCGCACAGGCGATCGTAGCGACGACCTGACGATGCGGCGAAATGCACGCCATGCTCGTGTAGCGCCAGAATCAGTTCGTAGGTCTCGGGAGGCACCTGGCTGTTTTCGTCAAGCAACGTGCCGTCCATATCGGATGCAATCAGTTTAAACATAGAAAAGCTCCCTTCGGGCTTGTTGGAATCGAACGTGTATCCAATTCCAACGTACCCAAAGGGAGCTCAGGTAAGACTCCGCGGGCGCAAACGTTACAAGGACCTGGCAAATAGCTCACGCGCACCAGGGGTCCCACATTCGCAGCGCCAGGCAACACGTCAAAGAGTGTCGCAGGCGACTAGACGTTTAAGAACGTCCCCGATGACTAGTCGGCGTAGGTGAAGGTTGTGACGTCGAACATGCCCTCGGGGCGGATGCGGAGCGTCGGGATAACCGGCAGGGGCAGGAAGATGATGCCCATGATGGGGTCGAGCGGCGGCTCGATGCCCATGGCGCGCGCCTTGACCATAAAGTCGTCGTGCTGCGCGGCGACATCCTCGGCCGTGCCTTCGCTCATCAGACCGCCGAGCGCCAGCGGAATGCGCGCCACGACCTCGCCGTTGCGCACCAGCACGTGACCACCCTGGCCCACAGCCTCAACAGCAGCCATCATATCGGCAGCGTTATCACCCACGACGCACACGTTGTGCGAGTCGTGGCCGATCGTGGAGGCAATGGCGCCACCGGTGATGGTGAAGCCACGCACCCAGCCGCGACCGATATGCTTGCCGACAAGGCCCAGGCCCGCAGGACCATCACCGTCGGCGCCCTCGGCCTGCAGCGACACACCGCGGCCGTGGCGCTCGATCAGCATAATGCGACGCAGGCCCTCGGCGCTCTCGGGGCGAGCCATACCCGTGATGGCCTTACCCGGCACCACGTCAATCACGGCCTCGCCCGGCTTAAAGGCATAGTCGAATACGTCGAGCGAAAGCTTCGGCAGCTTAACGGACGCGCGCAGCTCGTCGGCAAGGGCTGCGACCTCGGCCATCTCGGGTGCGATCTCGCCCACAAAGGTGCCGTCCTGCGCCACCAGAGCACCGGCGGCGTATACGCGATGCGGAGCCGTGGTGAACGTCAGGTCATTGAGCACCAGCAGGTCGGCGCGCTTGCCCGGGGCGATCGCGCCACGGAGCTCATGCGGGTCGC
Source organism: Collinsella sp. (assembly GCA_019414605.1). Lineage (GTDB taxonomy): Bacteria > Actinomycetota > Coriobacteriia > Coriobacteriales > Coriobacteriaceae > Collinsella. The sequence goes on along the minus strand of DXLS01000035.1, from coordinate 38,941 downwards.
GGCAGCCGTGGTCCAGGCCAAATGCCTCAGCCGTGGAGAGAGACGCCATGGAGATAGCGACCACGGGGTCAATACCGGCCTCAATCGCCACGCGGCAGGCGTTGTCGATCATACCGGTCGAAAGCGCGTCGGAGGGAGCACGGTCGTCGGTCGCAAAGCAGCAGCGGCGGGCACGGGCAGGATTTTCCAGCAGCATCGGAGACAGGTTGGCCAGGTCATGGCTGCACGTGCCTTCGCGCAGCATCACATACATGCCGCGGGACAGCTTGTCGAGCGCCTCCTCGGGAATCGTCGACTCGTGGTCGGCGATAATACCTGCTGCGGCATAGGCGTTGAGGTCCTTGCCGGCAACGAGCGGCGCGTGACCGTCAACCTGCTTGGACGGCGTCTGGTTGGCAGCGTCAATGCGAGCGCAGGTCTCGGGATCGGCCATAAAGACGCCCGGCAGGTTCATCATCTCGCCCAGGCCAAAGACATCGCCCGGATGCTCGGCAAAAAACGCCTGCATATCAGCAGCGGTGATGACGGCACCGGCCTGCTCGTCGGGCAGCGCGGGCACGCACGAGGGCATCATGTACTTGATGGAAATGGGCGCGCGACGGCCGTCCTCGATCATAAAGCGCAGGCCGTCCAAGCCGGAAACATTGGCGATCTCGTGGCTGTCGGCAATGGCAGTAGTGGTGCCGCGCGTCGCCGCCATGCGCGCATACTCGGCAGGGCGGATGTTCGAAGACTCGATATGCAAGTGTCCGTCGATAAAACCGGGGGCAAGATAGCGGCCCTGGCAATCGATGACCTCGGTAGCCTCATACGTACCGGCGGCATCGTCGCGACCATCGTAGAGCACACCGACGATCACGCCATCCTTGACGGCAACGCTACCGGGCGCCACGCGCTGGCCGTACACATCGACGATCTGCGCGTTGGCAAACAGCGTGTCGACGGGAACGCGCCCCTCGGCGGCCTCGATCACAGACCTCATGACCTCAACGGACATACATACTCCTTTAACCGTAGAAAAAAGCTGCGGAGCGGACAGGCCTTCACCGCAGCAAACCAATAGCCATTGTATGCCCAAAAGGAGACCGCCGATAACACCCCTTCCGCTTAACGGCACCGCCAAATGATCCCTTGGGGACGGAGGAAAAAAGTTGCGGTGGAATAGTTCCTACCTGGGCGCCCGTATGGCATTTTTAGGAACTATTTCACCGCAACTCAAAAGGCCGCAGCCGGGAGTTCCGGCTGCGGCCCTATTGCACATGTTAGGTTGACCTACTTGCTAGACCAACTTAAAGCCCTTGCGCTTGCCTACGGAGAGGGTGTCACCCAGCTTGAGGGCACTGGGGTCGATGTTGTAGCTCTTGGGAGCCACGGCCTTGCCGTTGATCTTGACGCCGCCGCCGTCGATGTCGCGACGGGCCTGGCCGGCGCTCGCCGAAAGGCCCAGGTCCTTGAGCAGGCCGGCGAGGTAGATCTGGCCCTCGTCGTTAACAGTCAGCTCAACATGCTTCTCGGGGAAGTCGGCGAGTTGGCCCTCCTTGAACACGCGGTCGAACTCGGCCTGAGCCTCGTCGCCGGCACCGGCGCCGTGGTAGGTGTCGCACAGGTCGCGGCCCAGAGCGCGCTTGAGCTCATAGGGATCGGCGGAGCCGTCGGCCAGAGCAGCGTCGATCTTGTCGACCTCGGCCGGGGTGAGCGAGCTCGCCAGGCGGTAGTACTTGCCGATCATCTCGTCGGGGATGGACATGGTCTTGCCGAACATATCCTTGGGCGCGTCGGTCAGGCCGATGTAGTTACCGTAGGACTTGGACATCTTACGGACGCCATCGGTGCCCTCGAGCAGCGGCATGGTGAGCGCGATCTGGGGCTCCATGCCCATCTTCTCCATGAGCTCACGGCCGGCGAGCAGGTTGAAGAGCTGATCGGTGCCGCCCATCTCCACGTCGGCCTTGATCTGCACGGAGTCGTAAGCCTGCATCACGGGATACAGGAACTCATGCAGGGCGATCGGCGTCTGGGACTGGTAGCGCTTGGTAAAGTCGTCGCGCTCGAGAATACGGGCGACGGTGAACTTGGAGCACACCTGCAGCAGGCCGGCCAGATCCATCGACAAGATCCAGTCACCGTTGTGCACGATGGTGGTCTTCTCGGGATCAAGGATCTTCATGGCCTGGCTCACGTAGGTCTCGGCATTGGCCTCGATCTGCTCCTGCGAAAGCTGCGGACGGGTGGAATTCTTGCCCGAGGGGTCGCCAATCAGCGCAGTACCGTTGCCGATGATGAGGGTGACGTTGTGACCCAGGTCCTGGAACTGACGCATCTTGCGCAGCGGCACGGCGTGGCCCAGGTGCAGGTCGGGGCTGGTGGGATCGACGCCGAGCTTGATGTTGAGGGGCTCGCCCTTCTCAAGCTTCTTGCGAAGGTCGGCCTCGGGGACGATCTGCGCGGCGCCCGAGGTGATGATACGCATTTGCTCGTCAACAGACAGCATTGGGTATCCTCCTTTTGCTATAGCACCCTCGCCGAAAACGGCGGTGCTGGAAGTCCATAAACTCTTTTATGATAACAAACTGACGCGACACAGCATCTACGACAGGAAAATCCTCGTCCTGCCGCATGCGTCGATGGCAACTGGCAGATGTGTGCCGTCACGCTCGACCAGATAGCGCACCTGCCGACGACGCAAGCAGTCGCGGCAACGGGCCTGCCCCGTCGCATCGGTGGCGCAAACACCCTCGGCGGTCAGCAGGCAGTGCTCGCACACCATAAGCTCGGGACAGTCGGCGTCGAACGGACCCAAGACGCCGGGTTCAGCAGCCAGCTCGGCAATACGCTCCCTGTCATTGCTGAGCAACTCGGCAGGCAAGTATACCCACCCCGCGCCAAGCCCGCGCAGCCAGGCAAGCGTGGCCCGATTGGCACAGAACACCGGCGCCGCCACGTCAAACGCCGTGCCCAGCTCGCGGGCCATCGCCACCTGCCCCAGGTTGCGGCAAACCACACGCCCGGCACGCTGCATAAGCGCCCGAGTCCGCTCGATATCGCCTGCGCGGCACACTTCGTCGAGCACCACCGTCGCATCGGACAGATCCCGCTCATCGCGCGGATCCACATCCATCAGTTCCCAGGCAAAGACCATACGAGCAAAATCCTCGCGCTTTGCCGGCTCCCCCGGCTCCGCCAACTCCGTCGGCACATCACCATCTGCCAGAACGCCCTCAAACGGCAACACCTCAACGGACCGCTCAACAGGCGCGACCGTATCTGCCTCGACCCGCATACGCTCCAACACCGCTGCCGTCTGCCCCAGCACGCCTGCGCTGCGAATCAGATAGACCTCGCAGCCCGCATCCACCTTGCGCTTGCAATGGACAACGACGCGCTCTCCCGCAGCGGCATCCACGGGACAAGGCACCTGTGGCCAGCGCTTGGGCACATCGGGACGCGCGTCGGCACCCGGGTAAAATCGGATCTCGAGCGTATCGCCCGCCGCCACGGCGGCATCAAGCTCAACCGTCACCTCTTCGTGACCCACCGCCACCAAGTGGCCCACGCGCACGCCCTGGTTGATCGCGCGTTCAAAGCTCATGAGCTCGGCGCCCGAACGACCCCGCAGATACGCATCGGTAAAGCCGCGGTTGAACGACCTCCCCAGCTCGCGCTCAAGCGTCGGCACCGCATCGGCATCCCATGTGCCGGCGCGCAGCATATCGAGCGCCCGACGCCACACCCTCACCACGTTAAAGACGTAGTCGGGATTCTTCATGCGGCCCTCGATCTTGAGCGATGCCACGCCGGCGGCAACAAGCTCCGGCAGGCGCGCGATACCCAGATAGTCACGCGGACAAAGCAGGCGGTCCCCTTCGACAGCAACAACACTCTGCCCCGCCTCGTCCGCCAAGTCATAGGACAGACGGCACGGCTGTGTGCAGTCGCCGCGCATCGCCGACCGTCCGCGCCGCAGGGCCGAAAACTCACACGCGCCTGAATAACCAATGCAAATAGCACCGTGACAGAACACCTCTATGGGCACGCCAGTAGCGCAAAGCGTCCCAATCTCCGCCACGTTCAGCTCGCGCGCAGTCGTCACGCGCTCAACTCCCAACTCCTTGGCAGCCAACTGCACGGCGCCCTCGCTGTGAGCGCCCGCTTGGGTGGACAGGTGAATCTCGACCCCCGCAATCGCCGCACGAAGCGCACAGGCCAGCCCGGCATCGGCCACAATCAACGCATCGGCACCCAACGCGTGCGCATGCGCCCCCAACGCCACGGCGTCGGCAAGCTCATCATCGAACACGAACACGTTGAGCGTCACGTACACACGCACGCCATGGGCATGGGCCACGGCACAACCGCGCGCGAACTCATCATCGCTAAAGCCATGCGCGCTCACTCGAGCGTTGAATCCGTCCAGCCCCGCATAGATGGCATCGGCACCCGCCGCAATCGCCGCGAGCATCTGGTCGAGTCCGCCAGCAGGCGCCAGCAGCTCGGGCAGCGCCACTTCAGCCGCCGCCAGCTCGCTTTCGCATTGTCCACTCGGTTCCACCGGCCGAATCGCCATCGGTAAACTCCTTGCCAAGGTGTGCTTTCACTCTGAAAAATGCTGCCAACCAGCATACACGAGGCCCCGCGTGCCCCGATTGGTTTATCGTGTAATAACTTATGTCCATCCTGCCCGGCAGCATACCTGCCGCCTGGCACGACATACCTGGAGGTCAATATATGGGTCCTCGCCAACGACAGGGGCGCGGTCGCTCCAAGACGCATGCCCTTCCCATGATCTTGCTCTCGTTTTTGGGCTTTCTGCTTATCGCGGGCGTAGCGTTTGGCATCGGCATGATCGGCAACGTCAACCGCTGGCTGTCCGATCTGCCCGACTACACCGATGCCAACGCGTATCTGGTGAGCGAGCCCACCGACATCGTCGACTGCAACGGCAATACCATTGCGAGTTTCTACACGCAAAACCGCAAGTCCATCACCAAGGACCAAGTGTCCCCGTACGTGCTGCAGGGCACCGTTGACGTTGAGGACGAGCGCTTCTACGAGCACGGCGGCATCGACCTCTGGGGCATTGCACGCGCATCGGTGGCAACCCTCACCGGCGGCCACGAGGGCGCATCGACCATCACCCAGCAGCTGGTTCGCAACACCATCTTGCAGGAGGAACAATTCGACTCGACCATCGAGCGTAAGGTGCGCGAGGCCTATATCGCCATCAAGATGGAGGATATGTACTCCAAAGACGAGATCCTCATGATGTACCTCAACACCATCTACTACGGCCATGGAGCATATGGCATCGAGGCCGCCGCCGAGACCTATCTGTCCAAAACCGCCGCCGACCTCACCCTGAGCGAGGCCGCGCTGCTGATCGGCCTTCCCAACTCGCCCTCGCAGTACGACCCCACGGTTAATCCCGACTTGGCGCTGTCCCGCCGCAACAAGGTTCTGGACAACATGCTGCGTCTGGGCCACATCACGCAGGAAGAGCACGATGCCGCGCAGGCTGAGCCCATCACGCTTAACGTGACCGAGATTTCGGGCAGTGGCGTCGATGTGTACTCTCAGCCCTACTTTGTCGCCTACGTTAAGCAGCTGCTTGAGCAGGAGTTCTCCACCGACGTGCTCTTTAAGGGCGGTCTGACCGTCAAGACCACCATCGACCCCACCATGCAGCAGGTGGCCGAGGAGGCCGTGCGCTCGCAGCTCGACACGCTTTCGCTCGACGGACTGGACATGGGCATGGTCGTCGTTGACCCCAAGACCGGCTACATCAAGTGCATGGTGGGCGGCTACGACTACAACGCCGACGAGAATCACGTGAACCACGCTACGGCAAAGCGCCCCGTGGGCTCCACGTTTAAGGCCTTTACGCTGGCAACTGCCATCCAAAACGGTATGAACCCCAACGTCACCCTCAACTGCAACTCGCCGCTCAAGGCCAAGGGCACCACGACCGAGGTGCAAAACTACGGCAACCAGAGCTATGGCAACATCACGCTTAAACAGGCAACGGCATACTCATCCAACACCGGCTACATTCAGGTGGCCGAAGCCATCGGCAATGACAAGATCATGTCGCTCGTCAAAAAGCTTGGCATCGATCCCGCCAAGGACAATATCGAGGACGTTCCCGTCATGACGCTCGGCACCGGATCCATCTCACCGCTCGAGATGGCATCTGCCTACGCAACGTTTGCCAACGGTGGCTACTACCGTCAGCCCATCGCCATTACCGAGATCGACTCGCGTACCGGCTCGGTTCTGTACCAGCACACTGACAATCCCACGCAGGTGCTCACCGAAGGCGAGGCTGCCGCGGTTACCGACGTTCTATCCGGCGTCATGCAGGGCAGCGGCACGGGTGCCGCCGGCGCGCTGAGCGTCAACCAGCCCTATGCCGGCAAGACGGGCACCACTGACAACACCACCAACCTGTGGTTCTGCGGCTTCACGCCGCAACTGGCATGCGCCCTGTGGACCGGTTATTCCGCAGGCGAGATTCCCATCCAAAAGTACGGTTCGGACCTGCTGGGCGACAGCACCAACCTGCCCGTCTTTAAGAAGTTCATGAACACCGTTCTTGCGGGCACCGAGCGCGAGGAATTCCCGACCGGAACGGCTCCCACGTACAAGAACAATAACGTCTGGAAGTTCTACGGCACAAACAACAAAAAGAAAGACGAGGAGGATAAAGACGAGGGAAAAGAAGAGGAAGAGACCACGACCACCACAACGACAACGACAACCACGACCACTGAAACCCCGGGCGGCAACACCACCGGCGATAGCGGCACGACAGGTGGCGACGGTGGCACGGGTGGCAATGGCGGCACGGGTGGCGACGGTGGCACGCCGACGCCTACCCCCGATCCTACGCCCACGCCCGAACCCTCTACGGGCCAGTAGGCGCAAAGCGGCATCTGACACCAAGGCGCCCGAGCAGCACGTACGCTGCTCGGGCGCTTCTTTATTTCGGCAGATGCCACATGATGCCACGACGGCCCCGGCTGCAGGACCGATAGAGCAACGGGTGCCGGCATGCAAAAGGGCGCTGACCTTCGTCAACGCCCTCGGCAATTACCTATAGCAACAATCGGCACAGCAGCAGTGCCACGCATCCCCTACTTGTGAGAGTTACTCAGCTTGTTGATGAGCGCCTCAAGGCGTTCGCCGTCCTCGGCCGTCTGCGCAATGACTAAGATCGTGTCGTTGCCGGCAAGCGAGCCAAGCACGTCGGGCAGCTCCGCGGCATCGACCGCTGCGGCAATACCAGAAGCCGTACCGGGCTGCGCCTTGATCATAACCAGATTATCGGTGCGCAGTACGCCGGTAACCAGCTCGGAAACCATGCGCTGCAGATGCAGGTCCTCGGCAAGGACATAGATGCCCTCGGGGAGCTTACGCAGTCCCATGTCCGCGATGTCGCGCGAAACGGTCGCCTGCGTGCAATCGAAACCCATGGCGCGAAGCTCGTCTACCAAAACGCGCTGCGTGCGTACGTCCTTATTGCGAACAATATCTCTGATGGCATCCTGGCGCCCATTGCGTTTTTTGGCCATACAAAACCTCACTCCAAAAGATGGCGGAGACAATCACTTAGTGATTGAATAGTTTAGCGCTATTTGAGGGTTTTAGTGAATAAGAACGCATTTCGAAACAATTCCATGCAATTTATTTCGAAAATCACGCTACTAGACAGTCCGGACGCCCGAACGATTGAAAAAGGCCGCCAGATGCGTATACAACGCACACCGCATGGGCTTGGCACTAGCTATCGAACCATAGAGCAGACCTAGGCCACGATGATTGCCTTTAAGAGCCGCAACCATCTGACGGGTACGCTGCGCTTCGAGCATATCATGCAAACGGGCCGAACGCTCTATTGAAGACACCCCATGGGGGCTCAAACACAAATTTTCGATGCAGGCGACCAGACCGGCGTAGTAATACCGCTGGCAGACCAGTTTCAACTGATTGCCACCGCCCGCGACGGCAAGCGAGTCGGCAAGCCTGTCGAGCGCCCCGATATCATCAGAAAGCCTGGCAAACATCGTGGGGTCAAACGTCTCCGTAATCGACGGCGCAACTGCATGAAAACGGGCACGGCCACATCCCGAAACGCGCTTTGCATGCGAAAGCGCGAGCGTCAAAAAAGACACCGTTCGAAACGCATCGCCATGCGCAAGGCACGCCTCAAAAAGGGCGCGATCATACAGCACGCCAGAGGTCTGTCGGATTAAACCACAGGAAACCAATTGGGTCAGGCAAGCCGCCCGGTCCTCATCTTCAGAAACGGATGTCGCGTCCAAAACTCGGGAATGACGTTCGCGGTGAACATCGTAGCGATCGAGCGAAACAGAGGGAAACACGATGTCAGCAGAAGCGTCGCAGGAGCTTTCGACCATCTGCGAAAGGGACTGCGGCGCAAACCACTCATTGGCATTCATCGCAATGATCTGGGAGCCGCGCGAAGCCGCAAAGCCGGCACGCAGGCAGGCGCCAGGCACCGGGTCTTCAACATCAATCAAATCAATATGAATATCTCTGTCGGCAGCAACTTCGAGCGAATGACGCACACCAGCTACCACGCCGCGGCAAACGACGACAATCTGCAAATCGTAGAGGTCTTGGTTCTGGATGCTCTCGAGAGCGCGCATCGTATAACTGGGGGAACCCTCAACAATCAGGATCACCGAAAGTCGCGGATGCGAACCACGTCGAACCAAGTTTTCCGTCCTCTCGACAGCCAGTAACAAACTGCCGTTCATGGTACACCCCGTCAATTAATGCGGATGGTCGCCCGTCGCGATGCACGTCAAGAACAGATGTTGCACACGCCCCGCTCACAGGCGCTGCACACAAAGATCGCCGTCAGGCAGCCACTTCCCTAATCGAGCACCACAAGCTCGGTGGAGTCGTAATCCACGCCCATAAAGGTAAGACCGCATGCGGGTGCCGTAGGACCAGCTGCGGTGCGATCGCAGGCATCAATTACCTCACGCATCCACTCGGGATCGCGGCGATGCATGCCGATCTCAACAAGGGTGCCCACAATGGTTCGCACCATCGAATGCAAAAACGCATTGCCCTCGATGGTAAACGTGAGGATGTCCTCGCCAAAGGCGACCTCATGGCCAAACTCGGCACGCATTACGCAGCGGTGCGTAGGTTTGCCCACGGCAGAGGCGACCTTGCAAAAGCTCTTAAAGTCCTGCTCGCCCAAAAGCGTAGGGCAGGCGGCCGCCATCGCATCGACGTCGAGGGGATAGCGATGCCACCACACGGCACCGCGTGACAGCACGGGCCGCGCATCACGGTCGGCAATGCGATAGGTGTAAGTGCGAGAGCGCGCGTCAAAACGTGCAGAAAAGCCCTTACGAGCCTTGTAGACCTCGTTTATGGCGATATCTTTGCCCAGGAGGGCATCCATAGCCCTCAGCCACCTACGGCGCGTCAAAGCGAGCTCAGCGTCCGTTACAGGCACGCTGATGTATTGGGCCACCGCATGAACGCCGGCATCGGTACGCCCCGCGCACGTCAGATCGATTGGGCGGCGCAGCAACGTCTCAATGGCACGGCGCAGCTCGCCCGCGACCGTCGTCTGGCCCGGCTGCTCGGCAAATCCGCTATAGGAGGAGCCATCGTAGGCCACGCGAAATACAAGGGTGGCGTCAAGCTCGGGGGTCGAATTGAAATCAGACGGCGCAGTCATAGGCGCTCCCAACAAACTAGCAACGGTATTGCGACAAAAAAAGAGGGGTACGCGAACGTACCCCTCGAATATAGCCTATGCAGACAGAATGTCTACTCAGCGGTCTCCTCAGCAGGAGCCTCCTCGACAGCCTCGACCTTCTTGGGAGCAGCGGCCTTCTTGGGGGCCGGAGCAGCCTTCTTGGCCTTAGGCGTGCAAGGCTCGGTGACGAGCTCCATGATAACGATAGGAGCGTTATCACCCTTACGGTTACCGAGCTTCATGATGCGGGTGTAACCGCCGTTGCGGTCCTGCCACATGCCCTGAGCAGCCTTGTCGAAGATCTCGGCAACGAGCTGCTTATCGCCGAGCTTGGCGATAGCCAGACGACGAGAGTGCAGGTCGCCCTTCTTGGCCCAAGTGATGATCGGGTCGACGACCGAACGCAGCGCCTTAGCGCGGGTCTCGGTGGTCTTGATGCGGTCGTTCTCGAAGAGGGCCTTAGCAAGGCTCTTCTTCATGGCCTTGGTGTGGCTCGCATCGGTGCCGAGCTTCAGGCCCTTCTTAACGTTGTGACGCATGGTCTAGTTTCTCCTCAAATATGCGAAGCATTAAGCCTTCAGGCTCAGGCCCATGGACTCAAGCTTGTCCTTCACTTCCTCGATCGACTTAACACCGAAGTTACGGATGTTGAGCAGATCGTTCTCCGAGAACTCAACGAGCTGACGGACCGAGTGAATGCTGGCGCGCTTAAGGCAGTTGTAGGAACGGACGGAAAGGTCCAGATCCTCGATCTGCTTGTCCAGCTCGGCGTTGTCGTTGGTGACCTCGGGAGCGAAGATCGAAGCCTCCTCCTCGACCTCGGGGGTCTCGGCAAGGTTCATAAAGGCGGCCATATGCTGGTTGATGATATTGGCAGCCTGGACCACGGCGTCGCGCGGAGCGATGGAGCCGTTGGTCTCGATCTCGAGGACAAGGCGGTCGTAGTCGGTGTGCTGACCGACACGGCAAGCCTCAACGAGCTTGGCGCAACGGGAAACCGGCGAGTACAGCGAGTCGACGTGGATCACACCGATGGGATCGTTGTCGCGCTTGTTGGCCTCGCCAGAAACATAGCCGCGGCCATAGCCGATGCGCATGCTCATGGTGAGATGGCCACCCTCGGTGAGCGTAGCGATGTGCTGCTCGGGGTTGACCAGCTCAAACTCGGACGGAATAAAGAAGTCCGCACCGGTGACCTCGCAGGGGCCGTCAACCGAGATGGTGGCGGTCGCCTCGTCGGTCGTGCCGAGAGCCCTGAAGACAAGACCCTTGACATTCAGGACGATGTCGGTGACATCCTCGACCATGTTAGGGATGGTCATGAACTCGTGCTGCGCACCATCGATCTGAATAGCCTCGACGGCGGCACCCTCGAGCGAGGACAGAAGCACGCGACGAAGGGAGTTACCCAGCGTATCGCCGTAGCCACGCTCGAGCGGCTCGACGGAGACACGAGCAGACGTCTCGTTGATCTCTTCGACCTGAACCTGAGGCCTAATGAATTCTGACATGTATTACCTCCAGCCTCAGCAGCCCGGATGGACTACTTAGAGTAGAGCTCGACGATGAGCTGCTCGTTGATATCACCGCTGATCTGCTCACGCGTCGGCAGAGCGAGCACGTTACCAGACAGCTTCTCGATATCGACCTCGAGCCAGCCAGGGACCTCAAAGCGCTCGGAGGAAATCAGAGCCTCCTTGATGGGGAGGAGGTCACGGAACTTCTCGCCGACAGCGACGACGTCGCCGGCCTTGACGCGGTAGGACGGGATGTCCACGCGCTTGCCGTTCACGGTGAAGTGACCGTGACGGACGGACTGACGAGCCTCTTTGCGGGTGCGGGCGAAGCCAAGACGGAAGACGACGTTGTCGAGGCGAGACTCAAGGATGATCATGAGGTTCTCACCGGTGACGCCGTTCATCTTGCGGGCCTTGTTGAAGTAGCCGTGGAACTGCTTCTCCAGAACGCCATAGATGAACTTGACCTTCTGCTTCTCGCGCAGCTGCATGCCGTACTCAGATTCCTTGCGACGGCGCTTGGGCTGACGGATAGATTCCTTCTTGCTGCTGTAACCGAGCTCAGCGGGATCGATCCCGAGCTGACGGCAGCGCTTAAGAACAGGAGTCCTGTCGATTGCCATATTGATACGATCCTTTCAGTTACACGCGGCGACGCTTCTTGGGGCGGCAGCCGTTGTGCGGAATGGGGGTCTTGTCCTGGATGCTCGAGACCTCGAGGCCAGCAGCCTGGAGGGAGCGGATGGCGGTCTCACGACCGGAGCCGGGGCCCTTGACGAAGACGGAAACCTTCTTCATACCGTGCTCCATGGCCTGCTTGGCAGCAGCCTCGGCAGCCATCTGGGCAGCGAACGGCGTGGACTTACGGGAGCCCTTGAAGCCCACCTGGCCAGCCGACTTCCAGGAAATGACGTTGCCCTGGGGATCGGTGATCGAAACGATCGTGTTGTTGAACGTAGAACGAATGTGAGCCTGGCCCACGGAAATGTTCTTACGGTCCGCGCGCTTCAGACGGGCAGCGCGAACGTTCTTCTTAGCAGTAGCCATCTATCTAGCGCTCCTTATTTCTTCTTCTTAGCACCGATCTGACGCTTCGGGCCCTTGCGGGTACGAGCGTTAGTGTGGGTGCGCTGGCCGCGGACCGGGAGGCCCTTGCGGTGACGAAGGCCGCGGTTGCAGCCGATGTCCATAAGGCGCTTGACGTTCTGGTTGCGCTCACGGCGGAGGTCGCCCTCAACCATGATCTGGTTCTTGTCGATATAATCACGGATGGCGTTAACCTCATCCTCGGTGAGGTCCTTAACGCGCGTATCCACGTTAACGTTGCACTCGACGCAAATCTTCGTCGCAGTGGTGCGGCCGATGCCGTAAATGTAGGTCAGACCGATCTCAACGCGCTTCTCACGCGGGAGGTCGACACCATTAATACGGGCCAACGTAGTCTCCTCTCTTAACCCTGACGCTGCTTATGACGGGGGTTCTCGCAAATGACGAGGACCTTGCCATGGCGCCTAATGATTTTGCACTTATCGCACATCTTCTTGACCGAAGGACGTACCTTCATCGTTCTTCCTTTCGGTAGCGCTCAAACTACTTCCCTACTATCTACTCGCCCAGCCGCAGGCGTTTAAAACTATGGCTGGTCTTCACACACAATCCGACCGTAGGTTGAGCTAAGCCTGCAGTCGGAAATGGAGTGCGTGTATGCGTGCCGCTATTTGTAGCGATAGGTGATGCGGCCGCGGGTCAGGTCGTACGGGGAAAGCTCCACGACAACCCTGTCACCGGGGAGAATACGGATGTAATTCATTCGGATCTTGCCAGAAATGTTGCACAGAACCGAATGACCGTTCTCGAGCTCGACCTTAAACATGGCGTTGGGCAGCGGTTCCTTTACCGTACCCTCGAGCTCAATTGCGTCTTCCTTCTTCACAAGCAATCATCTTTCTCTAGAAAACGACAGCGATTGAGTATTCTACAATACGTATGCACGCATCGTAATATCTTCGTAATGGCTCCACAACTAAATGGAACTTGTTACATTTGAAATGTTGAGGCATGCATTTGACGCAAGCCCTACATTTCACCGCCCTGCAAGGAACACCAAGCACCTTGCGCATCCGTGGTGAGAATCACCGGACCGTCATTGGTAATGGCGACGGTGTTCTCGTAGTGCGCGGCGGGCAGGTGATCGTTGGTCGTAACAATCCAACCGTCGGAGCCCGTGCTCACATGGTTGGAACCCATCGTAACCATCGGCTCGATGGCAATGACCATGCCGGCCTGGAGGCGCACGCCCCTCCCCTTCTTTCCATAGTTAGGAACGTTGGGGTCCTCGTGCATCACGCGGCCAATGCCATGGCCCACATAGTCGCGAAGCACGCCGTAACCGTGGGACTCGGCGAGGGACTGAACGGCATAACCGACGTCCCCGATATGGTTACCGGGAACAGCCTGCTCGATGGCAGCCTTAAGACAATCGCGTGTGACCTCGCACAGGGCCTTAGCCTCGGGCGTGGGGGTGCCGACGAAAAACGTCCAAGCGTTATCGCCAACCCAACCGTCGACAACGGCTCCCGTATCGATGGAGATGATATCGCCATCGCGCAGGATCATGTCGGGGTTGGGAATACCGTGGACCACGGCATCATTGATCGATGCGCAAATGGTCCCCGGGAACCCGCCGTAACCCTTAAAGGCCGGGGTGCCGCCATGCATGCGGATAATCTGCTCCGCAAGCTGATCGAGCTCAAAAGTCGAAACACCGGGGCGCACCATGGCTCCAACGTGGCGGAGCGCCATCTTAGATAGCGCTCCTGCCTTCTTCATCTGCTCGATTTGCGTTGCAGACTTAATCTTGATCATAGACCGAGAGCCTCTTTGACATCCCCGTACACGGTCTCGCGAGCCTGGTCACCGTTGACCGACTTGAGCAAACCCTGGCCACGATAGTAGTCGACGAGCGGGCTCGTGGACTTCTCGTAGACGTCGAGACGATTCTTGATGGTCTCGGGCTTGTCGTCGTCGCGCTGATACATCTCGCCGGCGCACTTGGGGCAGGTAGCATCGGCAGCGGTGCCGGTGTAACCGCAGGCGCGGCAGGTGCGACGCGAAGACAGACGATCGATGATGACCTCAGGAGCCACGTCGACCAGAAGGGCGCAGTCGATCTCCCGACCCATGGCCGAGAGCTCGGAATCGAGCGTCACTGCCTGGGCGGTGTTGCGCGGGAAGCCGTCGAGGATGAAGCCCTGCTGGGCGTCATCGGCGGCAAGACGCTCCTTGACAAGGTCGATCACGAGCTGGTCGGGAACGAGCTCGCCAGCGTCCATGTACTTCTTAGCCTGAATACCAAGCTCGGTGCCACCCTTGACGGCAGCACGCAGCAGGTCGCCCGTGGAAATGTGAGCGACGCCAAACTCGGCGACGAGCTCCTGTGCGACGGTGCCCTTACCGGCACCCGGAGCTCCGAGCAATACGAGGTTCATGAGCAATCCTCCTCTAGCCTATTTAAAGAATCCATCGTAATCATACATCTTGATCTGGCCTTCGAGCTTATCGACCGTGTCGAGCACGACGCCGACCATGATGAGGATGGACGTGCCGCCAAATGCCTGGATCAGATGGTTACCCGTGAAGGAGAAGATGATCGAAGGCACGATGGCGATGAGCGCCAAAAAGACAGCGCTGGGAAGCGTGATCTTGTTGAGCGCGTTCTTGATGTAGGCCGCGGTAGCCCTACCCGGACGGACGCCCGGAATAAAGCCGCCCTGCTTCTTAAGGTTGTCGGCCGTGTCATCGGGGTTGAACACCATGGAGGTGTAGAAGTATGCGAAGAACACGATGAGGACAACATTAAGCACCCAGTTGAGCCAACCGGTCGAAAGCGCGGAGGCAACTGCCTGAATCCAGCCGATGCCGGGGAAGAACACGGCAATCTGAGCCGGGAAGTACAGCAGCGCCGAAGCGAAGATGATCGGCACGACGCCCGCGGTGTTGACCTTGATGGGCAGGTAGGTGGTCTGGCCACCCATCATGCGACGACCCACAACGCGCTTAGCGTAGGAGACCGGAATGCGGCGCTGGCCGCGCTCAAGGAAAACAATCAGCGGGATAACCAGCAGGATGATGGCGCAGATAATCACCATGGTGATGATGCCACCGGCATTGCCCTCGGTGCTGGAGAAGATCGCCTGCGGCAGGCCGGCCATGATGTTCGCAAAGATGATCAGCGACATGCCATTGCCGATACCGCGCTGGGTGATGAGCTCACCAATCCACATGATCAGCATGGCGCCCGCAGTGAGCGTGCCGACGATCATGAGGTCGAAGATGATCTCGGGAGCGCCGGCGCCATTAAAGCTGATGCCGAAGCTCTTAAAGAGGAAGAGGTAGCCCACGGAGTTGAGGATTGCCAGAGCCAGGGTGAGGTAACGCGAATACTGCGTAATCTTGGTCTGACCGACCTCGCCCTCGCGGGCAAGCTCATGCAGGGAAGGCACAACGGCCTGGAGCATCTGGAGGATGATCGAGCTGGTGATGTAAGGCATGATGCCCAGCGAAAACACCGACACATAGCTCAACGCGCCGCCAGAGAAAAGATTCAGGAGGGCCATAGCACCTGCGGCGACCGAATTGTTATCGGTCGAGAAAAGGCCCAGCATCCCCTGGAAGGGAATGCCGGGCACAGGAACGTGCGCACCAATGCGGTACACGACGAGCATAGCTATGGTAAAAAGAATCTTTTCGCGCAATTCTTTGATGCGGAAAGCATTCTTAAGACCATTTAGCACGGCAGCTCGACCTTTCCGCCAGCGGCCTCGATCTTGGCCTGCGCAGAAGCGCTGACCTTGTCGACCTTGACCGTGAACTTCTTGGTGAGCTCACCATTGCCGAGCACCTTGACGGGCTCGAACTCGCTCTTGGTGATGCGAGCGGCCTTAAGAGCGGCACCGTCGATCACAGCGCCGTCCTCGAACTTACGCTCGAGACGCTCGACGTTGACAGCGGTGTACTCGATACGACGGGGGTTGCGGAAGCCCGGGAGCTTGGGCAGGCGCATAGCCAGCGGAGTCTGGCCACCCTCGAAGCCGGCACCCTTGGTGCCGCCAGAGCGGGAACCCTGGCCCTTCTGGCCGCGGCCAGAAGTGGTGCCGTGACCCGAAGAATTGCCACGGCCGACGCGCTTGCGGTTCTTGGTGGAACCGGGCGCGGGAGTAAGATCGTGAAGCTGCATTTGCTACTCCTCTACAATCTCGACAAGGTGCTTGACCTTGAAGATCATGCCGCGGACGGACTCGTTGTCAGCAATCTCGCGAACCTCGCGGATCCTGTGGAGACCGAGGGCACGGACAGTACGGACCTGGTCCTGCTTGCAACCGTTGGTGCTGCGGACCTGCTTGATCTTGATGGTGTCAGCCATGCTTAATTCTCCTTACCGACGAACATCTCGGAGACCGTCAGGCCACGGCGAGCCGCGACGTCCTCAGGGCTGGAGAGCTCCTTGAGGCCCTCGACGGCAGCCTTGATGATGTTGAGGCCGTTGTCGGTACCGAGGGACTTGGACAGGACGTTCTTGATGCCAGCAAGCTCGAAGAGGGGACGCACAGCGCCGCCGGCGATAACGCCGGTACCCTCGACAGCGGGCTTGATGATGATGCGGCCGGCACCAAAGTGGCCGAGAACCTCGTGCGGGATGGTGCCCTGCTCGGTCACCGGCACGTGGAACATGTTCTTCTTGGCATCGAGAGACGCCTTGGAGATGGCCAGGGGCACCTCAGCGGACTTGCCCATGCCAACGCCGACGTTGCCCTTGCCGTCGCCAACGACGACGAGAGCGACGAGGCTCATGCGACGACCACCCTTGACGGTCTTCGACACGCGGTTGATGTAAACGACGCGCTCCTCGAACTCGGAGGCCTCGCGCTGCTGCTTCTGATTACGAGCCATGTGCTACATACCTCCTAGAACTCGAGACCGGCGGCACGAGCACCGTCGGCGAGGGCCTTGACGCGGCCATGGTAGATACGGCCACCGCGATCGAAGGCGACCTTGGTGATGCCGGCCTCGATGGCGCGCTTGCCAACGAGCTGACCGACCTTCTCCGCAGCCTCCTTATTCGAGGTGTGGGTGCCCTTGAACTCGGCCTCGAGGGTCGAGGCAGAGACGAGCGTCAGGCTGGAGCCCTTGCTGTCGTCGATGATCTGGGCATAGATGTTGGCGTTAGTACGGGTCACGCGAAGACGCGGACGCTCGGAGGTACCCGAGACCTTGCCGCGAACACGACGCTGACGACGCTTGAGGCCTTCCAGCTTCGCCTTATGCTTGTTCATACGTAAACTCCTAAAAAGGTTGATCTTGCCAGCACCTGACGGGGTGCTGGTCTTATGCGAGTGAGTCGGTTACGACTACTTGGCGGCCTTACCCAGCTTGCGGCGGATGTGCTCGCCAACGTAGTGGATACCCTTGCCCTTGTAAGGCTCGGGAGGACGATGGCCGCGGATCTCAGCGGCAATCTGACCGACCTGCTGCTTGTTGATACCCTTGACGTTCACGTGGGTGTTGTCGGGAACCTCGAAGGTGATGCCCTCGGGAGCCTCGACGATCACGGGGTGCGAGAAGCCCAGGGAGAACTCGAGGTTCTTGCCCTTCTGCTGCACGCGGTAACCGACGCCGGCGAGCTCGAGCTTCTTCTCGAAGCCCTCGGAAACGCCAACAACCATGTTGTGGATGAGGGCACGGGTGAGGCCGTGGCGGGCACGGGTCTCACGCTCGTCGTCGGGACGGGAAACGGTGAGGACGTTGTCCTCGATGTTGATAGCGAGCTTCTCAAAGACATCGAGCTCGAGCTGGCCCTTGGGGCCCTTGACGACAACGTTGTTGCCGTTGACTGCCACTTCGACTCCGGCGGGAATCTGGACAGGCTTATTACCGATACGAGACACGGTGATCTCCTTTCCTTCTACCTACCGAGCGAATTACCAGACGTAAGCGATGATCTCGCCGCCGACGTTGTGCTTGCGAGCATCGCGGTCGGTCATGACGCCATGGCTGGTGGAAATAATGGCGGTACCAAGGCCACCGCGGACGCGGGGCATGTCGGCAACGCCGGTGTACTTACGCAGGCCCGGCTTGGAAATGCGGCGGATGCCGTTGATGACCTTAGCCTTCTTGGGACCATACTTAAGCGTGATGTGCAGAGTCTTCTGGGGAACGGTGTCCTCGACATCGTAGCCCTCGATGTAGCCCTCCTCGTGCAGAACACGAGCGATCTCGACGAGCTTCTTGCTGCTCGGCATGGAGACCGTGGCCTTGTTCACAGAGTTAGCGTTACGGATGCGCGTAAGCATATCTGCGATCGGGTCTGTAAGGTTCATACAGATTCTCCTTCGTTCTTGATGAACACGTGCTCTTGGTTCTTCGCCGCCCTTAACGGCAAAGCCTAACTAGCGCGTTTTCCCTGTTCCAAACGGATGCTTGAAACGCTGGTAGTGACTTACCAGCTGGCCTTCTTAACGCCGGGAAGCTCGCCCTTGAGTGCAAGCTCGCGGAAGCAGACACGGCACAGGCCGAACTTGCGGTACACAGAGTGCGGACGGCCGCAGCGCTGGCAGCGCGTGTACTCACGAGTAGAGAACTTCTGCTTGCGATTGCACTTGACGATCATCGATGTCTTAGCCACTTATATCCTCCTCACATAGAGTATTGTTCGCCCCAAGCGCCGCCCCCTTCTGGGAACGGCGCTCATAGGGCAGGTGAACCTATTTCTTGAACGGGAAACCGAAGGCGTCCAGAAGGGCCTTGGCCTCCTCATCGGTATTGGCGGTGGTCACGAAAGTGATGTCCATACCACGCTGGTGATCGACGGAGTCGAAGTCGATCTCGGGGAAGATGAGCTGCTCGGTGACGCCCATGGAGAAGTTACCACGGCCGTCGAAGCTCTTGGCGGAGATGCCGCGGAAGTCGCGGATACGGGGAATCGCGACGGAGGTCAGACGATCGAAGAACTCCCACATACGGTCGCCACGCAGGGTAACCTTGCAGCCGATCGGCATACCAGCGCGCAGGCGGAAGGTAGCGATGGACTTGCGGGCACGGGTGATCATCGGCTGCTGGCCGGTGATGGCGCGCAGGTCGCGCACGGCACCGTCGATGGCCTTGGAATCGGTAGCGGCCTCGCCGACACCCATGTTCACGACGATCTTCTCAAACTTGGGGATCATCATGACGTTCTCGTACTGGAACTTGTCCTGAAGCTGCTGCTTGACCTCGTTGTTGTACTTGGTCTTCAGACGCGGCACATACTTCTCTTCTGCCATTGTTCACTCCTTCTTGGGGTTTTAAGCACGGGGCGTGGCCACGATGGGTTGTCCTCGTGCCTCCTGGCTGCATCCGCGCCGCTCATGGCATTTCGCGGTTTGGACTCGACGCAGCAGGAGCCGACAAAACAATCGGTACTATACGCGCATTGGGTGCGTATTTCCAGAAAAACCTCGTCTGCCTGCACAACTCCACAACTCCCCCGCACAAATTGATCCCTAGGGCACGGAGGAAAACAGCAGTTGCGGTGAGATAGGGACCGTTTGACGGCTTAACAGGCTTTAACAGTCCGTATTTCACCGCAACTCATGTATGGGGATGCGATTAGCGCTTGCGGGGGACGAGCTTGGTGCGGCGCAGGTGAATCATCTCGGCAGCGATGGAGATGGCGATCTCCTCGGGGTCCTCGGCCTCGATGGCAACGCCGATCGGCAGGTGCAGCTCGTCGATCTGGTCCTGCGTAAAGCCCTCCTGCTCCAGGCGGGCGCGCACAAAGGCCGTCTTGCGGCGCGAACCCAGACAGCCCAGATAGGCGGGTTTGGCGCGCATGGCCTGAATCACCACGTCGATATCGGACTTGTGGCCTGCTGTGGCAACGACCACCAGGTCGCGCGGGCCGATTGGGCACTGCTCGCTCAGGTTCTTGTAGTCGACCAGACGACGGTCGTAGACACCGGGCACCCATTCGGGGGTCAGCGTGCCGGGGCGGTCGTCGCAGGCCACGACGGCAAAACCCGCCGCCGTGAGCACCCGCGCCGTCGCAGCGCCCACGTGGCCGCAGCCAAAGATATAAGTCAGGCCCTCGGGGCAGAGCGTCTCGACGTGCGCCACGGGAATCTCGGAGGCCGCGTTGGTGTAGCTGACCTTACTCCCCTCCTCCACCAGCGAAAGCCCGGGGCAGCCCGCAATGGTACGGCGCGATTCCTCGCCATGGTACTCGGCCACATCGCCCTCGAGCGCGCTTGCGATAAACGGCTCAAAGTCGATGACGAAGTCGCCGATGCGCCGATAGGCCAAGACGTCGGCAATTTCCTGGAACAACGGTACCTGGGTCGCATCCAGATGCAGGTAGCACAAGCAGATGGCTCCGCCGCAGATCATGCCGGTATCGGAGTTCTCGCCGCCCATAGTGTAGCGGACCAGACGCGACTGTCCCGCGCTCAGGAGCTCGCGCGCCTCATCCAGCGCAAAGAGTTCAATCTTGCCACCGCCGATAGTGCCCGCCTGGCTGCCATCGGCAAAGACGGCCATCCAGGCGCCCACGCCGCGCGGTGACGACCCTGCCGTGCCGGCCACTACCACCAGTTCGCACGTCTCACCAGCACGCAAGGCGGCAAGCGCCGCATTCACAACATCGAGCTTTTCCATTGCCGCCTTCTATCCTCTAAAGACACCGGTGAGCATAGCGAGCGCCTCGAGCACACCGCCGCCGACCGACGTCGCCTTGTCCGAAATGTAGTTGATATAGCTGGCATCGCCGCGCGGATCGACATCGGCGCATTTAAAGCCCTCAGTCACCTGCACGCCGTTCGCCAAAAGCCCGCGCAGACAGCCATCGATCTGCGTGCACATGGGCGTATCGCCCGCGTAGCCAATCACGTCTCCGGCGCTCACGATGTCGCCGATTGCGCGGTCGGACCGAAACACGCCGGCGGCGGGGCTGTGGATAACACGCTCCTTGCCATAGCCGGCGATAATGCCCGGCACGCCCGTGTTGGGCTGGGGCGAACCTTGGGTAATGACACGGCCGAGAAAATGCCCGCGCATGGTCTCGACCACGGCGTCGCAGTCAACCGGCGCGGTAAAGCCCGGCCCCACGGCGATAACGGCAGGCGCCATGTCGCGCGTGGTGCCCAAGTTGCGCTTGGCCAGAATCGCGTCGACCACGGCAGCGGGTTTCAGCTCGCCGAGCATCTTGGCCTGGGGGTCCACCACAACGGCGACGTCTCCCGCTTTGGTAATCTCGAGCGCCTCAGCCGGCGTCTGTGCCAAGCGAGCGCGAATGCCTTCGACCTCGACCTCACCCAGGCGAATGGCCTCGCAAAAACTGATTGTGCGGCGGATGCACGTGGGAACCGCGATATCGGCCATAACGACCGACACGCCGGAGCGCACCAAGCGAGCGGCGACGCCCGTGGCGATATCGCCGGCGCCGCGAACATAAACGAGCATTCCCGGGGCACCTCCCTGTGCTACGGTTTGAGCAGAGCAAAAGCGGTTCGGCCGCTACTCTGATGATTATTTATTATCACAGTATTATACGGCGGTGAACAGATGGAAACGACGAGTGGAAACCTTGCCTCCGCGCTCAAGATCGAGCCAGGCATTACCGCGATTATCGGCAGCGGCGGCAAGTCGACGTTGCTCAAGACGATGGGTCTTGAGCTCATGCGCGCTGGCGGCCGCGTGCTCCTCTGCACCACCACGCACATGTTTCCCGTCGCCGGCGTGCCATGGGACGGGTCGAGCCGTCGCCTGGACGCCGCACCTTGGAAGCCGGGTGCCTCGCATGTCCCCGGTTGCACCTGCGAGGCCTGCGCGGGCCTTGCGCGCGGAAGCATCTGCCAAGCGGGTGTTTTGGACCCGGAGACAGGCAAGCTCTCCGCCCCCGCTGAGCCGCTCAACGAGCTGGCGCAGCGCTTTGACTATGTATTGGCCGAGGCAGATGGCAGCAAGCGACTCCCGCTCAAGGCGCATGCCGCCTGGGAGCCGGTAATTCCAGCCGCCACGGCAAACGTTGTCTGGGTCGTCGGCGCCTCGGGGCTGGGCAAGCCCGTCGCCGAGGTTGTCCACCGCCCCGAGCTCTTCTGCGAGCGTTGCGGCTGCGAGCCCACCGACACTGCCACCCCAGGGCGCGTCGCCCAGGTGCTCAATGCCGAGATGCAGGCGTTGGGACTCTGCACCGCACGCGTCATGCTCAACCAAGTCGACACGCTCAGCGACCCCACGATGGCCGACCGCTTCGAGACAGCTCTCGACCGCCCCATCGTCGCCACCAACCTCAAGTAGCCGGCGCTGCCCCACCAGACCTATAAGTTGCGGTGGAATAGTTCCTGAAACGGCCTATTTGGCGGCTAAACAGGAACTATTTCACCGCAACTGCGGAGGGGACACGGCATCTTTGCTGCTAGCGGGGGACGTAGCGGCCGGGTTGGGCTCCGGTGGGCTCGCCATCGCGCGCAGCCAGTACGCCGTTCACAAACACGGCCTTGGCGCGGCCGTGCGCCTCAAAGCCCTCGAGCGGCGTGTAGTCCACAGCCTGATGCTGCGTCGTCGCGCGAATGGTCCAGCGCGCCTTGGGATCCCACACGCACACGTCGGCATCGGCACCCTCGGCAAGACAGCCCTTGCGCGGATACATGCCAAAGACGCGCGCCGGGTTCTCGCTCATCAGGCGGCACAGATCCTCGGGGCCCAGCTGTCCCTCAAAGCTCGTGGCGATCGCGACGGGGCGATGCTCCACACCGGGTCCGCCGTTGGGAATCGCGCGGAAGTCGTCGCGCCCGCGGTCCTTTTGCCCGTGCAGGTTAAAGCTGCAGTGGTCGGTGGCGATGGTATCGATCTCGCCGGCCACAAGCGCCTCGCGCAGCGCGGCGCGGTCGCCAGCATGGCGCAGCGGCGGGCTCATCACATACTTGGCACCCGCAAAGCCGTCCTCGCCCCGCTCCAGATAGCAGGTATCGTCGAGCATCAGATACTGAGGGCAGGTCTCGACATGGATGTTCTTCTGCCCGCGCGCCTTGGCAGCGCGAATGGCCTCGAGCCCCAGCTTGGTCGAAAGGTGCACCACGTTAACCGGCGCGTCGCCGGCCAGGTGCGCCAGATACAGCAGACGGCTCACTGCCTCGGCCTCGCACACATCCGGACGGCTGAGCGCATGGCCCTCGGGCCCGTGGATACCCTGCTCAAACACGCGCTTCTGCAGCGCGTTGACCAACGTGCCGTTCTCGCAATGCACGCACAGGATACCGCCCACGCGCTTGAGCTCCTCCACCACCTCGAGCGTCTCGGCATCGTCCAGGCGCAAATGATCGTAGGCAAAGTAGGTCTTGAACGACGATATGCCCGCCTCGCGCATGGCCGAGAGATCGGCGCGGTTGCGCTCGTTCCACTCGGCGAGCGCCATATGAAAGGCGTAGTTGGCCGTGCAGGTTCCGTCGGCGCGGCGATGCCACTCGGCCAAGGCATCAGGCATGGTCACGCCGCGATCGGCCGTGGCGTAATCCACAATGGTCGTCGTGCCGCCGCAGGCAGCCGCGCGCGTGCCGGTCTCAAAGCTATCGGCCGTCCAATCCATGCCGGTCCAGCACTGCATGTGCGTGTGGCCATCGATAAAGCCGGGAAACACCCAGCAGCCCGCGGCATCCTCGACGGTATCGCCCTCGGCCGGCTCGATTGCCGCGGCAATCCGCACAATCTTGTCGCCCTCCATGGCAAGATCGGCGCGGCGAAGCCCCTGGGGCGTCACGAGCGCGCCGTTTTTGATGATGATCATAATTGCTCCTTATTGATTGATGCAGTTGGCCACGCGATCATAATACGAGCAGGCGGCGATATGCTCCGTTATGCGTCGCTGTCCCTTGACGGTATCGACGTCCCACAGCTCGTAGGCACGCGCCTCGACCAGCACCACGTCGGTACGGTCCTTGAGAATCGAACCGCCGCCGTCCTTACCCTCAAGACACATAAGTGCATCGAACAGTTTCGCCGGAAAGAGCACCGGGCTCGAAGGCTCACCGTTGCACGCAAGACGCACCGGATGCCTGCGGCCACGCTCGTCAAATGCACGAACCATAGCCTCAAAAGAATCCGAACTCACGAGCGGCTGGTCACCCGGCAGAAAGAGGCAACCTTTCCAGTTGCGTTCGACTCCCCACGAAAGGCCCGCACGGACGCTTTCGCTGCGCAGCTCGCCATCGTGCAGCACGCACGGGCAATGCTTGTCATCACAAATCTGAGCGGCCTCGGGCCAACGCGTCGAAACCACGACGTCAAAGCCCCGGGGAACCGAATCAATGGTCCGGGCAATCAGCGGCTCGCCATAGATATCGGCGAGCATCTTGTTAGAGCCAAATCGCTTGCCCTCGCCCGAAGCCATAATGACGCAACCAAGTTTCATGGCGATACCTCCCCTGAAACCATCGTACCCATAACTCGCGTCGCGGGGCATCTACATCGAAAGCGCTTATCCCGCACGCCCACGATGCAAAAAGGGGGCACCCCGCCGGTTGGCAGAGCGCCCCCTTTACATGGCTTACCTCAGCGCGGCTTTAGGCCTGGAACCAACGGGCGGTGTTGCGCTCGTCGAGGGCCTTGAGGGTAGCGGCGGGATCGGCAACCTTCTGCAGGAACATCATGGCTGCGATGGCGTACGGCTTGTAGCTGGCCTCCTTGTACATGCCCACGCGGTGCATGTCAAAGACGTCGGCGTTGACCTCGCCGTGCTCGCAGGAGACACCGGAGATGTCGGCGGGCAGCGGGTGCATAAAGATGGTGTCCTGGCCGTTGGCGGTCTTCTCCATGAGCTCGGTCGTGGAGCACCAGTCCTGATGGGTGGCGTTCTGAGCGAGCAGCTCCTTCTCGAGCGCTGCGATGCCGGCGTCGTCGCCCTCGGCGTACAGGTTGGTACGCTTCTCCATGGCGGCAAACGGAGCCCAGCTCTTGGGGATCACGATGTCGGCGCCCTCGAAGGCCTCGGCCATGGTGTTGACCTGCTTAAAGGTGGTGCCGGACTCGGCGGCATAGCCCTTGGCGCGCTCGACGACCTCGGGCATGAGGTCGTAGCCCTCGGGGTGGGCCAGGGTGACGTCCATGCCAAAGCGGGGCAGCAGGCTGATCAGCGACTGCGGGCAGGACAGCGGCTTGCCGTAAGAGGGCGAATAGGCCCAGGTGACGGCAACCTTCTTGCCCTTGAGGTTCTCAAGACCGCCAAACTCGTTGATGAGGTAGAGCATGTCGGCAGAGGACTGCGTGGGGTGATCGGAGTCGGACTGCAGGGAGATGAGCGTGGGACGGTGATCCAGAACGCCGTCCTCGTAGGTCTGCTGGACAGACTCGGAGACCTCGGCCATGTAGGCGTCGCCCTTGCCGATGTACATGTCGTCGCGGATGCCGATGACGTCGGCCATGAAGGAGATCATGGTAGCGGTCTCGCGGACGGTCTCGCCGTGAGCGATCTGGGACTTCTTCTCGTCCAGGTCCTGCAGCTCGAGGCCGAGCAGGTTGGCGGCCTTAGAGAAGGAGAAGCGCGTACGGGTGGAGTTGTCGCGGAACAGGGAGACGGCCAGGCCCGAGTCGAAGATCTTGGACGAAACGTTGTTCTCACGCAGCTCGCGCAGGGCGTCGGCAACGATGTAGAGCGCCTTGAGCTCATCGGTGGTCTTATCCCAGGTGTGCAGGAAGTCGCTGCCGTACATGCCCTTAAAATCGAGGCCGTTCAGCTGCTCGACGAGCTCGGTAAACTTGGCGTCCATGTAAATATCCTTTCCATAGATGAAACGATCGCAATGAGTAGATGTGCTCCGGCATGCGCGTGTGGCTAGAACATGCAGAGCGCTATGACGAGGACCCGCTACCGTTGAGGAAGCATGGGAGATAACGACCGCGGGCCCCAAGTCAACAGGGGGTGCCGGGGACACAGGCTGTCCCCGGCTCAACAAGATCAAGGAATGGGACTAGTCGATCTTGTTGTTGGTCAGACCGGCGCGGAACACGGTAGCGTCGCCATCGGCCTGGCTCGGATCGTAGAGGTTCAAAGCAGCAACATACATGGCAGCAGCGGTGACCAGGTCGTCCTTGTAGGTGACCTCGTTGGGAGCGTGAGCCTGAGACTCGGCACCCGGGCCAAAGCCAACGCAGGGGATGCCATAGCGGCCCTGGATGGAAACGCAGTTCGTGGAGAAGGTCCACTTGTCGCACAGCGGACGACCGGTACGCTTGTCCATGCTGGGCTCGCAGCCGATGCGCTCGTCACCGAACATGGCCTTGTGGGCGTCGACGAGGGCCTTGACGTGCGGAGCGGTCTCCTTGTTGATCCACGTGGGGAAGTAAGCCTCGGTCTCGTAGACCTCGCCGGTCCAGGACGGACGGTCGTACATGTACATGGAGACCTTCACGTCGTCGCCGTACTTCTTGGCGGCCGGCAGGTTGCGGATCTCGTCCAGGCAGGACTCCCAGGTCTCGCCGGCGGTCATGCGACGGTCGATGGAGATGGCGCAGGAGTCAGCCACGGCGCAACGGCTGGGGCTGGTGTAGAAGATCTGGCTGACGGTGCAGGTGCCGCGGCCCAGGAAGCGGGCGTCCTCGAAGTGCTCGGGATTGTACTTGGGGTCGAGCATCTTGACGAGGCCCTTGATGTCGGTCGACTCGTCGCAGCCGTTGTTGTTGAGGGCGCGGACGTCGGCGATGATGTCGGCCATCTTGTAGATGGCGTTGTCGCCGCGGTCGGGAGCGGAGCCGTGGCAGGAGGTGCCGTGAACGTCGACGCGGATCTCCATGCGGCCGCGGTGACCGCGATAGATGCCGCCGTCGGTAGGCTCGGTGGAAATGACGAACTCGGGCTTAATGCCGTCCTTGTTGTAGATGTACTGCCAGCACATGCCGTCGCAGTCCTCTTCCTGGACGGTGCCGACGACCATGATCTTGTAGCCCTCGGGGATGAGGCCCATGTCCTTCATCATCTTGGCAGCGTAGGTAGCGGAAGCCATGCCGCCCTCTTGGTCGGAGCCGCCGCGACCGTAGATGATCTCGTCGGTCTCGTAGCCCTCATAGGGGTCGGCATCCCAGTTCTCGATGTTGCCGATGCCGACGGTGTCGATGTGGGAGTCGATGGCGATGATCTTGTCGCCCTCGCCCATAAAGCCCATGACGTTGCCCAGGCCGTCGACCTTGACCTCGTCATAGCCAAGGTTCTCCATCTCGGCCTTGATGCAGGCAACAACCTCACCCTCCTCGCAGGACTCAGAGGGATGGGAGATCATAGCGCGCAGGAAGCGAGTCATATCAGCACGATGAGACTCAGCCGCAGCCTTGATAGCGTCGAAATCGAGTTCTTTAGCCATTGTTCATAACCTTTCAAACGAAGGAATCTACCTGTGAGGTGGCGGAGCGATACCTATTTACTCCGCCCAGTATTAGCAAGTGGGGTATTCGCCTTCCCAGACGATGCGACGGTACTGATCCGGATCCGTGTCACCTTCCGTGGAGAAGCAGAGCACGGAGCTCGTCTTGTCCAGGCCGATGAGTTCCTTGAGCTCGGCGTACTCGGGATCGAGCATGAGGGTCTCGACCAGGCCGGTGGTCACAGCGCCGGACTCGCCGGAGATGACGCGCGGGTCGCCCTTTTCGGGAGCGCCCAGGGTGCGCATGCCGCGAGCGGTGACCCAGTCGGGGCAGGACACGAAGGCGGTGGCATGGTTGCGCAGGATATCCCAGCCCAGGATGTTGGGCTCGCCGCAGCACAGACCGGCCATGATGGAAGGCATGTCGCCGTCCACGATGCGCGGATCGCCGTCGCCGGCGGCAGCGCCCTTGTACAGGCAGGCGGCAGGCGCGCACTCGACCACGACGAAGGTGGGCGGGTTATCGGGATACAGGTTGGTGAAGTAGCCCACCACGGCGCCGGCGAGCGAACCCACGCCAGCCTGGACAAACACGTGCGTCGGGCGGTTGATGGCCATCTCGCGCAGCTGCTCGGCAGCCTCGGAGGCCATGGTGCCGTAACCTTCCATGATCCAGGACGGGACCTTCTCGTAGCCCTCCCAGGCGGTGTCCTGAACGATGACGCCGCGCTCGCAGGCGTCGGCCTCGGCGGCAGCCATGCGCACGCACTCGTCGTAGTTAACCTCTTCGATGGTCACCGTGGCGCCCTCGGCGGCGATGTTATCAAAGCGGGGCTTGGTGGAACCCTTGGGCATGTGCACGACGGCCTTCTGGCCCAGCTTGTTGGCAGCCCATGCCACGCCGCGGCCATGGTTGCCGTCGGTGGCGGTAAAGAAGGTAGCCTGGCCAAAGTCCTTGGCCAGCTGATCGGAAGTCAGGTAATCGAAGGTGCAGTCGGCAACGTCCTTGCCGGTCTCGTCGGCAATGTAGTTGGCCATGGCAAACGAACCGCCCAGAACCTTAAAGGCGTTGAGGCCAAAGCGATAGCTCTCGTCCTTAACGCACAGGTTGGACAGACCCAGGCGCGCAGCCTGGCCGTCCAGGCGGGCAAGCGGAGTGACAGTGTACTGGGGGAACGACTGGTGGAAGGCGCGGGCCTTCTTCACGTGGTCGAGACTCATGATTCCCAAGTGCTTGTCATCGCTCTTGGGCATCGTGTTGCCCGCCCACTGGATCTTATCGGCCATACGGTGAACTCCTTAAGTCCTCTCTTGCCGGCCCCCGCATACGCGTTTCAGCCCATTCCCATTCATGCGACTGAACTTTTATGTGGATGCCAAACAAAAAGTTTGTTAGTAATGTTCTATCACACTTTTTGATTGGTATATCTAACGAATTGTTTGTTGCCGTAATCGGTACTTTTTCGCCGCCGAACGGTCACACAACGCAGCGACGCTTTCGTTATTTGCGAACAGGTGTGGTTTATGGCACAGTGAGCCCAAACTAATTTTTAGGAAGGTACCCATGACCCCCGCACAGATTGAGTTTTACAAGCGCCTCGCACACGGCCTGGCGCTCCAATTTGGCCCCAACTGCGAAGTCGTCGTCCACGATCTGGAGACCGAGGACGTAGACCACTCCATCGTAGTGATCGAAAACGGCCACGTCAGCGGGCGCAAACTGGGTGACGGCCCCAGCCATATCGTGTTTGAGTCCATGCACGAGGGCGCCACCGACGTACACGACCGCGAGCCATACCTCACCAAAACCACCGATGGCAAGCTGCTCAAGTCCTCGACCATCTTTATCCGCAACGACGAGGGCAAGCCCGTCGGCATTTTGGGCATTAACTTTGACATTACGCTCATGAAGGCTTTTGAGCGTTCGCTCGACGCCTTTACCGGCACCGGCGGCACGGGCTATACCGAGCCCGAGCCCATTACCAAGAACATCGGCGACCTGCTCGAGGACCTGCTGCACGAGTGCGAGCAGTTTGTGGGCAAACCCGCGGCACTCATGACCAAAGACGAACGCATTCGTGCCATTGGCTACCTCGACCGTCGCGGCGCCTTCCTCATTTCCAAGTCGAGCGAGCGCGCCTGCGAGTTCTTTGGCATCTCAAAGTACAGCTTCTATAGCTACCTCAATGAGGCCAAGGCAGCGGCCGGCGACAAGTAGGCACTCGTCTGGATTGCCCCTCCCCTTTTGGGCGCGAGTTCTGGAAAGCACGAATCCAAGACCGAACAGCTTGGGAAGTTCCATATAATCGATGTCATTGGTATTTCGAAAGGATGGAACAGAATGGCGTTGAGCAAGGCATCATGCACCGGTCGCGGATTGATTCCGGCAATTGGTGGACATGTGCACCGCATGTTCGATGAGGGTGAAGACGACCTGTTTTCGCTAAGCCTTGACGACGTGATGGATGATCGCCCGTGGACCGCCGACGAACTCATGGGCGGCGGGGCTCGCCCGTCAAGCCCCGATCCCACACTTGCGCCTAAGCCCGCATCTGCGCAGACTCCTGCGCAGTCGCCTGTTTCGACGCCCGCGCCTACGCCCGCACCCACTTCGGCGCCCACGCCCGCTCCCCGCCCCGCAAGCGACCCGTCCGAGACGGCGGCATTTCTCGCTGCAGCGACGCAGGGCAAATCGACCGACAGCACCGTTATGTACAGCGCCCAGCAGTTGCCTGTTCCTGCGGCACGCAAGCCTCCGGTCGCAAGGCTCGATGAGCCCGTTGCCCATCAGGTTGCCTACGATTCCTGGGCTGCAGCCGATCTGGATGAGACCTCTACCGGCATGCCGGCGCTCGATGTTCCAGTTAACCCGCTTTTTGCCGCCAACACGAGCGCCGCGGACCATGAGGTCGGTGCGGCATATTCCGATTATTCCGATGGCTATGCTGGCACCGGCCGCATCGAGACCGAGGATTATGGCACCGCATCGAGCGATTATCTCAACGATCCGTACGCTGCCACGCCTGCACCGGAATATGACCCGGAGGCCGCGTCCGCACCGGCGTATACCAAAAGCGCGGGCGAAGAGCGCTTCGCCGATTATTACGCCGAGGAAAAGGCGCTGCGTTTCTCGGAATTTCCGCAGGCAGTCAAGGTTGCATTTATCACCATTGTCATTGCCCTGCTCGGCGTCATTGCGTTTGAGGGATTCCAGCTGTTCCGCGGCCCCACCCAAGCGGAGTCGGAAACCCAGCAAAAAGAGGACGATAACCAGCACCTGGACATCAACACCCTCAAGGGCGACCCCAACGACGGAGACGACGAGTAGCGAGGGTTAAGGGAGGGCCGGAAGAGCCGGCGGCATGTTACGGCTCCAAAAGCCCTGCCATAAAGATGGGCAGATACAGCACGTCACCATCGCGGTGAAGATTACATTCCGCAAGTACCAGGGCGCGATCGATTCCGTAGCCCTTCGTCGCGAGCGCGTTGTCGAGCGCCGCATGGGACTTAAAGCTCTTGCCCGACTTGACCTCGATGGCAAGGACCTCCCCATCGAGCGTCTCCTCCACAAAATCGAGCTCGCCGACTTTTTTAGACGTAAAGTAGCGCAATCTGAATCCATGGGCTTTGAGCTCTTGGGCAACGAAGCCCTCAAACGCCGCCCCCATGTTCATGCCAAAGGCGTCTTCCGCCTCCCCACCAAAAACGCCTTGGGCGACCCTTTTGGAATACGACGACATGAGCATTCCGGTGTCCAGGTAAAACAGCTTGAACAGATTTCGTTGCTCCCCCAATAAAAGGGGTGCCACGGGTGCCGTTACGTTATACACGGGAAGCGCGACACCCGCCTCCGAGAGCCAGAGAAAATGGTCTGTAACCTGCGAAAAGCGCTTAACACCGCTAATCGACGACAGCTTGAATCGTTTGTTTTTGGAGCCGGCCTCGCTGGGAATCAAATCATAGATATCGCGAATAACCAGGCGCAGCTCGGGCGGAGCGTACTTTGCGATGTCATCGCGATACAGGGCATGAAGATCACGATGGATGTTTCGAACCTCGTCGACATTGCGCGTCGCCAAGAAGGAATTGACCGCGTCGGGCATGCCCCCCACCACCACATACTGATGGAACAGATTGAGCAAGCGGTCATACAGATAGCCGGGGAGCTCCTTTTCGTCCTTTAGACAACCCCTGAGCATGTCAAACGCTCCGGCAGCAACGCCGCTTGCCCAGCAGAACTCCTCAAAGTCGAGCGGGTACATCTGGACCTGCTCGACATACCCCACCGGCAGGGAATCGATGCCCTCGAGCTCAACGCCAAGGAGCGATCCGGTAAGGATGTATCGAAAGTCGCCGCGCTGGACCAGGTATTTGATAAACGTCACCACGTTGGGGCATCGCTGCACCTCGTCGATAACCACGACGGTCTTGTTCGCAACCATCGGCTGCGTCGCAGCGATAGACATGCGCATAAGCAGGTCATCCGCGCTTTTTGCCGCCAAAAACGAATCGCGCACGGACGCGTCGGCGATAAGGTCGAACGTCACGACGTTTTCGAACGATTCGCTTGCAAAGACGTTGACCAAATATGACTTTCCTACCTGTCGGGCGCCCTTGACCAAAAGAGCCTTGTTAGGCGACGAGGCAAGCCAAGATTCAAACTGTGCTTTCGCTTTTCTCTGTAGCATAAGCGTACCCCTTATTACGTGCTGTTTTAGCACTAGGATACACTTTTCCGTGGTTGCTAGATGCTCATTTCGACATTTTTTCGAGATTTTGAAGTGTGTATTACGACACTTTTCCGTACTTTTACACGGGATATTTCGACACTTTTTCGGATTTAAGCCTAACAGCAGCCGGCGAAATCAAGCGCCGTCTGCACATCATTTCGCAGGCGGCGCTTGATTTGTGTCCGCGCGCGCTGATAGACTCCATCGTGCCAGCAAGAAGCGGGCGCGTTTTATCCAGAGTCGGGGTAGAGAGTTGGCTCCACGATCCCGACGCCAACCGGCCAAGAGGCACGGTGGCCCTGCCAACATCGATGAAAGGAGTCCGTATGGACAATTTCTCCGTGCGCTGCGAGCGCAACTTCCACAACCTGGTCGCACAGCCAAAACGCATGCATCTTCTGGACAAGCCGAACGGCTACGCCTCGGCCATGGTCAAGAGCAGCCTCTCCCACCAGATGCGCTTTACGGCGCAGCAGCTCGAGGAAGAACTCAGTGCTGCCGGCAATCCACATGTGTTGCAGATCAAGCTGCTCGGAGACGACTCGCGCGAGCCGTCGAGTTGGAAGCTGTTTGCAGACGGCACGTGCGTTGCGGACGGATCCGGCGCCTCTGCCCGCGAGTGCTTCTACGAGGGAGCTGAGGTGTTTCTGGACCTGTGTCGCGACGCCGTACGCGCGGCCGAGCTGTACCAGTGGAGCCAGAGGGAGTATGAGCTGCTGAGTGCGGCACGTGGGATTGCGTAGGTGTAGGTGGGCAGATAAGCCATCGGCAATTCCGAGATGGCAAGGGCCGAGAATTAGATTCCCGGCCCTTGCCTAGCACTGCTTTATAAGATCGAGTGCCGCGGGGATATCGTCAGCGCTACGGAGCGCAACATAGGTCGGCATACCCGGCCCAAATCCGCCCTGCGTGCGTTTGTCCTGGCACATGGCCTCCGGATCAATCAGCTCGTCCACACTCTTTGCCAGGCCGACGGCAATCCAACCACCGTTGCTTGTCCTGCCTTCTAGCACGGCGTGCAATTTTCGCTTGCCCGACCTGAAGCCTACATAGTACTTGGCTATGTAGGACTCCCACGAAGGGTTACCACTCAGAACGGACTCGCGCACCTCATCGAAAAGCTTCTGGTTGAGCCCACCTTCGGCAAAGGTGGGGTGGTTCTCCTGCAGAGTCCAGACAGGAGCCTCGTCAGACTCCCCACGAGAAGGACGGTACTTGTCGACGACGTCTGCCGGAAGGTCGGGATACTTCCATATCTCGCACGCTTCTTTCGCCAGCTCGTCCGCGCGCTGCCCAATCTCTTCCTCACCCCATTTTTCATGCGAGGCAAACGACTTGTTCAGGTAGAGCGGGCTGCATTTAAGTCCCACGTTCGGAAGATTGAGCTTGTCCGAGAACGACCGGTTTGAGTACTCCTGGTTGTAGCCCGTCAGCGTAAGGTTGCCCAGGTTGTTGCATAACCTGTCGTGGATGTCTTCCCAGTTCTCGCCAAGCGATTCCTTCCAGCCATGTTCACCGTCGATCGTCTGGGGCATGACGTGCTCGATTTGGTAATTGTCAGCCGAGATGGGCTCCTTCGGGTGGTGCCAGTTCTCCATGCGCTCCAGGTAATAGCGCTTTTTGGAGAAGCGGTTGTAGCAGTCACGCGTCTTAAACTCCTCGACAAAATGCTCGTCTGTCGGGAAGTACGCAGTCATACCGCTGCTGTGGATAAGGAGCATCGCCGTAACGTACTCCTCTATATCGTCCTGCTGCTCGAGGTTACGATACATGCCGGCAAAGAAATTATTTAGGCCCGTGGTAAGCCTGCCGCAAACCGCCCGCCTGAACAGGAACGACTCGATAGTCTCGCAGATACGCAAAAACGCATTGTGGTTTAACATATTTCCCTCGTAAACCGAGTAAAGCAGCATCAAAAGAGGCCTGATCTGCTTCACATCAAGGCTTACGATTCTGCCGAATACTTGGTGCAGGCCATCGTCTTTCTCCTCGCCAAGGAACAACCTGGCATATCTTTGCGCATATTCGCGGAGCTCCTTCAGCAGGCCCTCGGTATCCCCATCGTAGTCATCAGCGAAATAGCGTTTGAACTCGTAGTAGGCCTCGTTTTCCTTTGGCATCCTATTGGGAACCTTGAGCCACAGCCAGTACCAGATAAATGCATTGAACTCTTCTTCGCCGCCTTTTCCGAACAAGCGCTCGAGCGGGTGCCAGTAACCCTCGTAAAGCTTGGTCTGCTCGTCATTGGGAAGAGACATAAGAACGAAGTTACGAATGAGGTCAATAGGCGTGAGCGGCTTGCCCTTGGAGTTCATGGACTCAAATATGAGCTGAGCATTATCAACGCCCGCGGTGAGCTTGGTGTCGATGACCTGCACGCGGTTTAGCCCCGCCCAAAGCCTTGCAGGGTCGAATGATTTCCCGTGCATCTTTTCACGGAAGAACGCATAGTTCTCGACGATCCGATCCGATTTTTCATCTGGCACGGGAGACCTAGATACGATGGAAAACAGCGTCTCTTTATCGTCCTGCGAAAGCACCAGCTTGTAGCGCGCCAGACCGTTGTAATCATCATCGTTAAAGAGGTAATTTTTCCTCAGCGCTGAGATCTTGAGATCGCCAAGGAAACCGGCCTTGTCGGGATTACCCTCCAGATAGTCAGCCAAAGCAGCGATCATCAACGAAAACGTCGTCATGCGCTGCTGCCCGTCAATCAGAAGCACACGCGAAATGCTCGTGGCAGAGCTCTCGGACTCGGGGATATAGAGCATCGACCCCACGAAGTGCGATACGTCATCACGACCCG
The DNA here is from genome assembly GCA_019414605.1 of Collinsella sp. Lineage (GTDB taxonomy): Bacteria > Actinomycetota > Coriobacteriia > Coriobacteriales > Coriobacteriaceae > Collinsella. The sequence goes on along the minus strand of DXLS01000035.1, from coordinate 3,767 downwards.
CTCGCATAACGTCATCCCAAAGCACCTCACACTCTTTTACGCTCCACGAGTAAACTCGCTGGTACACGGGAATGACAAACTGCATCTTCGCCACACCCATAAGGTCGAGTAGATTTGCCTCGGTTGCTTTCATTTGCGGTTGTCCCCTTTCTTGTTTACGCCGCTTGCGGTCAGTCCTCCACTGAACGGAGGGCGCTGAAGACGAGAGCATCGAAGCACAGAGGCAACCGGGATGCTCATATCACTAGATTTTACAACGCTTGTTGCGAACACAATTGAACGTCTGATCGGTTCCGATGGCTCCCCCTATGAGAAGAGGGTGGACGCTAAGGGGCACGTGATCAGCGATAGGTGTATCGCGGATGAGGTGCCGTTTGAGGAGTTGCCCGAAGGATGGGCTTGGGCAAGATTGGAAAGCTTGTGCTCAGTAATTACCGACGGCGACCATCAAGCTCCACCGCAACAAGCAGATGGGATACCGTTTCTTGTCATCTCCGATGTCTCGTCAGGCAAGATTGACTTTTCCAATACTCGACATGTTTCATCGAATTATTTCGATTCACTCGACGGCTCAAGAAAGCCTCGTTACAGTGATTTGCTGCTAACCGTAACGGGATCGTTTGGGATTGTGGTGCCAGTCAATTCCGAAGAGCGTTTTTGTTTTCAACGTCACATTGCCTTGCTTCGCCCCTTGGGCTACAGACGGTTCATGATAAATGCCCTTGCGGCACCATCAACATACGCATATTTCAATGCCAAGGCTACCGGTACCGCTCAGAAAACAGTTTCGTTGGGATGCTTGAGGTCTACGCTTCTCGCTCTTCCGCCAGAAAATGAGGAGCCGAGAATTATAAATCAGCTCACTCAGCTCATGCCCCTGGTCGAGGAGTACGGCGGGCTCGAGGACGCCCGCGAGGCGCTCGACGCCGCGCTGCCCGGCCGCCTGCGGAAGTCGGTGCTGCAGATGGCGGTGCGGGGCGGGCTGGTGCCGCAGGACCCCGCAGACGAGCCCGCCGGCGTCCTGCTCGAGCGCATCCGCGGGCAGCGCCGGCAGCTCGTGGCCGAGGGGAAGATGAGGGCCCCGAAGGGCGGCGAGTCGATCATCTTCGCCGGTTCCGATGGCCGCCGCTATGAGAAGAGGGTTGACGCCGGGGGCCGCGAGTCCGAGCCCGTCTGCATCGACGACGAGGTCCCGTTCGAGATACCCGAGGGCTGGGAGTGGGCGAGGCTCACGAGTGTCGTGCCAATTCAATACGGCTTTCCCGCTGTTTCCAGCATGTTTGTTGAAAAAGGTGCAATCGGCTTGATTCGTATTCGGGACGTTAATTCTGGTGACCTGATTCACACATGCGTTGATTATGCCGGTGAGTGGGATGAACAATATCTGGTACATGCTGGCGATGATTTGATTGGGATGGACGGCGAGTTTAAATGCCTTCGTTGGAGAGGTAAGACAGCGCTTTTAAACCAACGAGTATGCCGTCTGCAATATTATCCAGACTCCCTGGAACATGATTTCATTCGGTACGCTATGAATTGGTATTTGCAAATAATATGGCAGTCGACAAGCAAGACAACGGTCAAGCACCTCTCGGCAAAAGCGCTCGACTCTCTTTTAATTGCAATTCCACCCATTGAAGAACAGGCTCGAATCGCATCTCGAGCCCTGGCCTTTGAAAGTAACTTCTGCTAAGCGTTTCATGGCATTGTCGAAAGGATGATGTCATGAAAACGTTTGTTCAGTATTTGCGGGAAAAGGGCTATGCAGAGAATACAGTTGACTCGTATTCCTTTGCAATATGCCAGCTTATCGATAAAACTCAGTCTCTAACAAACCAGTCACTTCTTGCGCACAAAGAGTGGCTGGTTTCTTCATTCGCTCCGAAAACGGCTAACAACCGCATCGGCGCAATTAACACCTACCTTGATTTCATCGCTTTCGATGGAATCCGACTCAAAGGAGTGCGAATTCAACAGAAGCCGTTTCTCGACAATGTCATCACCAATGAACAATACATACAGTTAATCAGCGGCCTGAAGCAAGACGGTGATTGGTTTTGGTATTTCATTGTTCGCTTTCTTGGTTGTACGGGTGCGAGAGTAAGTGAGTTAAGACAGTTCAAAGTAGAACACGTTACCGCTGGATATATGGACATTGTTTCAAAAGGCCAGAAGCTTAGGAGAATTTGGATACCTGACTCTTTGCGTGAAGAAAGTCTTACATGGAAAGCCAAGCCAATGAATGGCCTTCTATTTCCAGGCAAAAACGACAACGCGATTACTTCGCGCGGCATATCCATAGGGTTGAAACGTGCCGCACTGCGCTATGGCGTCGACCAAGACGTCGTATACCCGCATTCATTTCGGCACTTGTTCGCAAAAAACTTGGCTCTGTTAGACCAAGGTTGACATAAAAACGATGTCACCGCGAGGCGGTACCCTTCAATTAACGTCGAAGGAGCGCCCATGGATGCAGACGACCTGGTCATCACCCTCAAGAAGAGCCTGGCGAAGCTCAGCAGGACCGAGCGCCGTAAAGCCGTCGAGTTGGTCGGGGACGTCGTCCGCGCCGCCATGTTCGACGATGCGGCGGGAGATGGCCATGAGGTAGGGCGCTGCCCCCGTTGCGGCTCGGTCGCTATCGTCAAGAAGGGCAAGTCCAGGAACGGCGAGCAGCGCTACCTCTGCCGCGACTGCGGCAGGACGTTCTCCGGCTCCACCGACCGGATCCTCGGCACGAGCAAGTTGCCCCGCGAGACCTGGATGGCCTACGCCGAGTGCTTCGCCCTCATGCTCCCGCTGCGCGAGTGCGCCGGCCGCTGCGGCGTCTGCCTCAAGACCGCCTGGACCATGCGCCACAGGCTCATCGAGTGCCTGAAGGAATACTCGCCCACGTTCCATGTGGGGCAGGGGCAGGCCTGCGAGCTCGACGAGACGTACTTCCCCGAGTCCTTCAAGGGCAACCATTCAAAGGGCCCCTTCACCCTGCCGAGAAAGGCTCGCCACCGCGGCAAGCAGGTCCATAGGCGCGGCCTCTCCCGCGAGCAGATCTGCGTCATGACGGGCGTCAGCGACACGGACGCCACCTTCTTCGAGGTCTCGGGCCGCGGCGTCGTCTCGCGCAGGCGCGCGGCGGAGGCCCTCCGCGACCGCATCGGCGCGGGCGCGGTCGTCGCCACGGACAAGGCGGCCGCATACATCGACGTGCTGCGCGACCTGAAGGTCGCCTCGCATGAATCCTATGATTCCAAGGACCGTTCGGAGGGCACCATCAACCGCATCAACACCGTCCATTCGCTCCTCGACTCGTTCATGGCCCGCTTCAGGGGCGTGTCCACCAAGCACCTGGGGGCCTACCTCGACTGGTTCCGCTGGTGCCGCACCTTCATGGCGGCGGGCTCGCGCGCGGCGGAGTCCACGGTCGCCCGCCAGCTCGCCAACGGCTCCTGCCCGACCCGCGTCCGCGGCATGTTCGGCCTCGAGCCTCCCCTCATGGACTACTGGGACGGGCGGGCGGCCTAGCGAACTAAAATGGTGGCCACGGAGCAGCGACCGCGGAAGGAGCGGCAATGGCATCGGACGTCCCGGCCACCACGATAAGAATCGATCCCGAGGTCAAAAGGGAGGCCGTGGCCGTGCTCGACGAGCTCGGGCTCTCCATGTCGGGCGCCATGAACATATTCCTCAGGGCGGTGATCCGCGAGGGCGGCCTGCCCTTCGACGTCAGGCTGGGATCTGAGGGGAAGGCTGACGGGGAGGGCGGGGAC
>DXLS01000034.1:0-4007 GCA_019414605.1 Collinsella sp. | reverse complement strand
GTTTCGCATGGCCCTGTTGGGATTTGGGCTTGATGCCGTGGGCGACGACTCGTCAGGTGTATCCAACCAGGTATTTCACACGTTTCGGCGTGGAGTGAGGGGGCTCGGAAGATACAACGTCGTCGAGGGATCGTTCGACGTTCTTCCCGGATCGAAAATCGACATAGGCACACGCGCGGGTACCCAGCGGCACCCCAACAACAAACTGGAGTCATTGAGGAGCAAGCTCATCGATTCTGGCGAACTTACTCCCGGAGATGACGATGTGCACGAACTTAGCTGCACATTGCATTTCGACAGTCCGAGCGCCGCCGCAGTTTTCGTTCTGGGAGGTAGCTGCAACGGATGGACCGAGTGGGTGGATGAAAACGGGCGAACCCTCTCCTTCGTTTACAGGGAGTCTAAGGCAGACTAACCCTCTTGCGGCTCGCTCCCGCATGGCGACAGAGCGAGGGATTCGTATCCGTTGTCGGAAACCATTTGGGAGATAGCCTCGAAGGCGCGCATGGCATCCAGAGCCTCGCCCTCTTGAAAATCCGGAGCGTCCGCATAACGCGTAAGCGATATAAGGCTCGAGAGGTACGAAGCGTGCTCGAGGATTTCGTCATTAAAATCGAGGAGGCCCAAGTCGTTGGCCCGATTGAGTAACGATGAGATATTGTGCGTAAAAGGGAAAGCCTCGTCATTCTTCTCGAATACCGACTTCACTAGCTTTTCAGCAGCTTGTTGAGCGTGGTATCCGATACTTTCCGCATAGTTTGCAATTCCCAGCGAAGAAAGAGCGTCAATGGTTTCGACATCCACGGACGCCGCATAGAGAAGACCGCGAAGCACTTTAGCCATAGATCCTCACGCCCTCGTTGGCGATGGCATAATCCACTGTCGTGCAACGGGTTTTGCGATCAAGGTAGTCGTCTCGAAAGCGAGCCAGCAGATCGTAATCGAGGCCGGCATCGTACATCAGTCGCGAGATCGACGTCGATGCTCTAGTGGCATATCGAAGGGGCCTTTCATCGTCGTTCTCGGTAATGACCATGATGTCGACATCACTCGAAGGGCGCTCTTCGCGGCGCGCGTAACTGCCGAAAATGTAAATACTGTCGGTAGGCACCGCATCCGTAATGGCATCTACCATTGACTCGAGCACAGTCGCCGGAATGCGCAGCTTTGCGGCATCGGAATTGATCTTGGTGTTTGTCCTTGCGCTTCGCGGCATCCAGCATCCTTTCGTCTTTTAAAGATTCTAGCACGGGAAGAGCGGTGTTGTATCCGAGGAAGTTCGATAGCGCATAAGCCGTTGCACGGCGAGAAAACAACTTGGGAACAGCGTAGGTTTGGAGAACTAGCGCTACTCCGGCGAGGATTAACGTACACCCCAGACGACGTTGTCGATGCGCAACAAGGCACTCGCGTTTTGCGCTCCTCGAATATCAACGAAGACAGATTTGAGCTATCTAATGACGACGTTTTCGTTCGTGAAGATGCTGTCAATATCGATCTAGTTCGGAATAACGACATACTGATAACTGCAGCAAATGGTTCAAGTAGACTTGTTGGAAAACGGGCCCTGATCAAGGGTTTAACCGACAGTGCGGTTCATGGCGGGTTTATGCTGCTCGCCTCAACAGAGGAGCCCGATTTCTTCAATGCCGTCATGGGTACAGAATGGTATAGACGCTTTCTTCGTATGGGAGTAGCTGGTGGTAATGGGGCATTAGGGAATCTGGACTCAAATGCGCTTCGGAACCGCGATTTGCTGGTTCCGAAGCGGGCCGAGCAAAAAGCCATCGGTGCCCTCTTCCAGAAGCTCGACTCGCTCATCGCCCTTCATCAGCGTGAGCAAGTCGAGCCTTTCGTTTGGCCAGAATCGCCATTTGACTAAGCCCGCGAGCGCGGCGGCGCCTAAGTAAAACTCAAGAAGCTCCTCTATCTTGAAATGCATCTTCTCTACGACTCACCCAGCGCCTTCTTGTACGCTCCCCAAGCTCCTCTAGAGTGATCTCATCGGCGATATATGCTTCAGCATCCGCGCGGAACTCCACGGACACCCACGTACCCTCCATCTCTCCAGAATGGATGGCCTCTCGCATTGCACGTTCACGATCCATCACGGTACCTTCTCGATAGCATGGGGACGGACGGGCGTCCCCTTAACCAAGTCGCCTCATATTGCCCGCTGTTTTGCCGAACGGCAAAACAGCGGGTTCGAAAAGTTTACACGCCGAGCAGCTTAAGCTGACCTGCGATTTCTCGCTCCAGTTCGGCAATTTCCCTCTTGTCCTGCTCAATCAGCTTCAGAACTTCGTTGAGATCTATCTCCTCTTCCTCCTCAAACGTATCGACGTATCGAGGGATGTTGAGGTTGTAATCGTTCTCCCTCACCTCATCGAGGGATGCAACGTGGGCGTACTTTTCAACATCCTGGCGATTCCTGTAGGTCTCAACGATTTTCTCGATATTGGCGGAAGTCAGACGGTTCTGATTCTTTGCCTTTTCGAACTCGCGAGATGCGTCGATGAACAAGATATCCTTAGCCTCGCGTCCCTTCTTGAACACGAGAATGATCGTCGGAATACCCGTGCCGTAGAAGATGTTCGCGGGCAGCCCGATCACGGTATCGAGATAATTCTTATTCTCTATGATCGCCTTTCTGATCACGCCCTCAGCTGCTCCGCGGAACAACACGCCATGCGGAAGCACGATAGCCATAGTGCCGCCATCCTTCAGATGGTACAAGCTGTGCAGAATGAACGCGTAATCAGCCTTGGTCTTGGGCGCCAGCTTGCCGTAATCCTTGAACCGCGCGTCCTTAAGCTTTGTGTCGCTGTTATCCCAATGCGCGGAATAAGGAGGATTTGCGACGACGGCATCGAAGGAGCGCGGGCGATCGATGCCCTTCTCATCCGGTCCATCCGGCCAGTCGCCTTCTAGCGTATCGGCATTCGAAAGAGTCATGTTGTTAAACGACACCCCGTGCAGCATCAAATTCATACGTGCCAAGTTATACGTGGTGGTGTTCAATTCTTGCCCATAGTACTTGATTGGCTGACCATCAGGGAGCTCCTGTCCAACGGTCAGCAGAAGGGAACCAGATCCCATGGTGGGGTCATACACGCTGAAGGCAGAGTCGGCATCCCCCCAATCCATCGTCACGATTTTCGCCAAAATCTCGCTCACCTCGTGAGGCGTATAGAACTCCCCGCCCTTCTTGCCCGCTGAAGCTGCGAACTGCTTGATAAGGTACTCATAGATGGCGCCGAGAATGTCTTTGCCGTCATCGCTTTTGTACTCTATGCTATCCACAAGTTTCACAATGCGGTTAAGGGATTTGGCGCGCTCGTTCGTCGATGATCCCAGCCGCGAGTCGCCGAGATTCACGTCGTTGAACACGCCACGGAAATCGCGCTCCGCCTCCTTGTTGAGCTCCGCATTCTTGTTGAAATGGTCGAACATGCTCTGGTAGTCGCTCGGTACGACCATGCTCTCGTCGATCTTATGAACAAGAGAAGCCCACGTATCAAGCGGCTCGATCGCATAGCCCAAGCTTGAAGAGATGTCCTCCAGATAGTCTGCCAACTCCTCGTTGTTGGCCTGCTCAAGATAGGCTTGGTTGACCGTCTGGCCAGGCTCCACATCCAAAACGTTATTGGTCACCAGGTATTCTTCCTGATGCTCCGAAAGATAGCGGTAGAACATGAAAGCCAGAATATAGTTCTTGTACTCCGCAGCATCCATATTGCCGCGCAGTTCGTTTGCCATTGCCCAAAGCTTGGAGGAGATTTCGTTCAAGTCGCTCATTTTCTTGTATTCCTTTCTTAGACGAACATCTGCTGAAGCAGACCTTTTTTCAATTCCTTGACGTGATCCAGCTCACGCTGATGAAGGGCGATGAGCGAGTCGAGCTTGGCGAAGAACGAACCGACACATTGCTGCTCGTCCAATGCCGGTAGAGCGATACGCGCATCAAGAATGTCTTTATTGTAAAGTCGCTTGAGCGTGCTACCTTC
>DXLS01000033.1:0-2033 GCA_019414605.1 Collinsella sp. | reverse complement strand
GATGATGGCGATCAGGGCGACGCCCAGGACGGGCACGTTGGCGTAGGAGCACAGCAGGAAGCCCAGGAAGTAGAAGGGCACGAGCTGCTTGGTGAGCACCAGGCGGCCGAGCATGGCGAAGCCCATGGCCGGCAGGATGTTGGCGGAAACGCCAAAGCCGTCGATGATGAAGGGCGGGATGAAGTCGAGCAGGCCCTGGATGGCGTCGGAGCCCAGGTAAAATGCGCCGCCGCACAGCAGGAAGTACTCAAGGCAGCCAAAGAGGCCCATGCTCCAATGTGCCGCGTAGATACCCTTGAGGTTGCCCTTGGCAGCGCACTTGTCAGCAATGTCAACAATGATCGAGAATCCAGCATCCGTAATGTTGCCGATCGTCAGCGAAAGGACGGCGATGGGCATGGCGAGCGCGATGGCCGTCTCGGTACCCTGGCCGAGCTGGATGGCGAAGGCGCAGGCGAGCACGCCGCCGACGGTTTCGTTAGGCGGTACGTAGGCGCCGATGGAGATCGAGCCCATGAACAGCAGCTCCAGGCTGGCGCCAACGGCAAGGCCGGTCTGCAGGTCCCCCAGCACCAGGCCCACGAGCGGGCACAGGACGATGGGGCGGAACGCGTAGAGGGTGCCGAGCTGGTAATCGAAGCATCCAAACGCTCCGACTAAGCCGACGAGGATTGCTTGGACAAGCATAATTCCTCCCAATAAGGAATCTCGAACCGTCGCCACTCCCGTCGCGCGCGTTGTTGATATCAATTCCGGGAGTTCGATTACACGGCTCGAAGCGTACCTGGTGTGCTGCTAACACCCATGCCAGGTACAAATGATTTGATACCAATTATAGGTATGCAGGTTCTTACTATTTAATACCACTCGCTCAGCGGGGTGTTTTTTACCGTAAACGGCAGATGTATCCCATCAGGCACGCTCTTTATTTCGATGGCGGACAAGCGTCACCAGAAAGCCATCGCCAAAGGCATCGTATGCCAAGTTGCCTACAATCACCAAAACGATAATCGCCGCGCCCAAAAACTCGTTCCAGCGAAAGACCTCGCCAAAGAGGAGCGCCGACCAGCAGGGAGCGAGCACAACCTCGCTCATGCAGACCAAGTTGGCCGCAAACGCGTTGGTGCGCGCAATCCCCTTGGCATACAGCACGCTCGCAAGGCCGCTGCAAAAAAGGCCATGCACCAGCATGAGCCCCCACTCAAATGGCCTCACGGAGTCTAGGGCTCCGGCAAAATAGACGATCGGCAGCATCGAGATACCGCAGGAGATGAGCGAGGACACCATGGGCGACGCATCAGGGCGAGAGTTCAAAAAGAAACACAGCCCAAAGGTGGCGCCCGAAATGACGGCAAGCAGGTTGCCGAGCATGCCCTCGGCACTCAAATCACCCAAAAAGAAAAGTCCCATACCCGTAAAAGCAACCACCACGGAGGCAATCTTCGCAGGCGAGGGCAACGTGCGAGTTGCGAGCGATTGATACACGATAACGAAAATCATCGAGGTGTACTGCAGGACGATCGCGTTGCCGACCGTCGTGAGCTGGTTGGCAAAGTTAAACGTGGTGCCCGTCACGAAGTTGCAAACGGCCACAAGGACAATAAGACGACTGACGCGGAGGACGGGCCTGCCGACGAGCAGGATAAAGAGCGCCATAAATATTGCCGTGACGGCACCGATCAAAAGAGCTGACTGCGAATTGGCGCGAACGAGGATGCCGATAAAACTCCACAAGAGCGCCGTGCCAAATAGATACATCGCCCCGCTCACGCCATTATCGGGTGGATTGTCAGATCGAATCACGAAGCACCTCCAGCTAGCTTTCGGTAATAAAAAACGGCGACCGCAATGGGTCGCCGTTTCCCTTGGGGGCAGAATAGAACGCAGGAACCTACGCCAGCACGCCGAAGAACGCGCCGATGATGCCCACGACCATGGTGGCCACGATCAGCACCATGGGGTTGATCTTCTTGGACAGCAGCCAGTAGTACAGCCAGAAGGCGAGCATGCCGAGCATGCCGGGCATGATGCCG
>DXLS01000032.1:0-3018 GCA_019414605.1 Collinsella sp. | reverse complement strand
GTGTATAAGAGACAGAGCCCTTACAGCTCGACCGAGAAGACCTCCGTCTGGTTGACCAGATCCAGCTCAAGCTGCAGCGCGGCGATCTCGTCCGCGACGGCGCGGTAGTCCGCCTCCGCCCGGGCGACGTCGTAGTTCGCGTACCGGTACTCGATGGGCCCGCTGCCGCTGCCGAAGTACCGGTCTCCCAGCCGCTCCTTGGGTTGCCGCGAGGCGAGCCCGTTCAGGCGCTCCTTGCGCCCCGACAGCTGCGCGAGCAGGATGAGGGCCTCGTCGATGGTGATGCCCCGCTCGGGCAGCACCGTCTGCATGTTGAACCGGTGCAGGGCGTGGCGAATGGCCCGCGCCTGCCCGTCGATCTGCGCGACCTTCTCGCGCACGGCCCCGTAGTCGTAGGCGGGAGGCTCGGCCGCCTCGCCCTCCGCGAGCACGTAGGTGCTCACCTCCTGTTCGGTCCGCAGGAGCCGATCCTTCTCATCCTGCAACCTCCGCAGGTACTTGTTGGCACTAGCCGATGTGAATTCCACGCGACCACCTCTTCCACGCGCCGACCATTCGATGGCGTACACCATACCAGGCGCCAGCAGTCGCACTCGGCAGGCAAGCGAGTCCGATTTGAGATTGATACTTTTGGGTTTACTGAAATCAACCGTTTGTAAATCACTGGAGGTTTTCACGAGAGAGACGACAACAGACACTCCCCCTAGCCAGCTAGCAGAGACGGCCGGCATCTGAATGGAGCCTGTCGGCAAGTTCATTCGCTGTCTTCCGTATGACTGTCCTCCAGGCTGCCGTCATCCAAGTAAGCGCGCAACTCACTAGGCTCTATAGGAACGTAGATACCGCCTTGGTACAATTCTCTGCCAAATGCTTGCTTCAGGAACGCGATCTGCTCCTCTGGCAGAACGCCGTGATCGGTCGCCAGAATATTATTGACGCCCTCCAATAGTCTACTCTTGGACAGCTCGTTCTCGACCATTCGCCAGTTCTCTTTGGCCGCCAGAGCTTGCTCGTCACGGACATCGGCGTTAGAGAGCTCATTTATCTCTTTTGTCAGAGCCATCGCCAAGGCCACGATCCGGATGAGTTTCCGTCGCGCCTCATCGCTCGTCATTTGCTTGCGGTATTCCTTCTCGGCAGTCGCGATCTGCTTGGCGAAAGCAAGCCCGTTTCTCTCACTCACATCTAACGCTACCGGCACAAAATCAGTTTCGCTGATCTTGCGTTTCCCTCCGATCTTATCCCTAAGACGCCTCACTGTCGTCTTGACTCTGGGCAATGCGGACTCCTGCATCCAAGGCAAGGCAGTCTCACGCATCCAGTCCATCATATAGGGCGCCAGCACAACCGCGGCACCGGCTATCGCCGCCCCAAACTCAAATTTCTTCTGGAGCTCATCGACATCCACTTCATACTCGTAGTCGTCGTCGGAGCTCCTGTCGTATTTCTCCTTTAGCTGCTCGTAGAGTTCTTCTTCATCGACCTGATAGTACTCTGCATGTGCAACGAGGTTATTGCCGTCATCGTATTCGAGTCCGCGATGAGCACCTGGGCTGCTCTTCGCATCAGCCAGATGCGTGTCGTCCCGCGTTACCTCACGCACTAATCTTTCCGCCACGCTACTCGACCGCCTTCCAGGCGAACGGCCAATCGACAGGCTGAGGCTTCTCTTTCAGCTTCGGCAGAGCGCTCACGATCTCCAGCGTGTCCATGGCCACCGTCACCAGGCGTGGAATGAGCCCGCTGATGTAGGTGGGGTCGTCGCTGTAATCGTTGGGGTCATTCACGATGCCGGACGCCTTGTCCGTCCTCACCTGATAGCGGTCCACCATCCACTCAAGGGGGCTGCGGCCGTTCACTTTGTATTCGTTGGCAGCTTCGGGGATATCGGAAAACGTCAGACTCTCGTTATAGATGAGAGTCGTGTAGTCGTCCACGTTCTTGCCGGTTTCCGGATCCTTGCGCTTGCCCCACTTCATCTTCTTGACGCGCCCAGGTTTGCAGGCGTCACCGCGCACGGTCAGTGGGTAGGGCTCTGCGCTTTCGTAGTCGAGATGCAACTTCGCAAGCTGTCTGCCTGCAAGGGAAAATGCCTTGAAGTCCTCATCGAGAGGAATGCGCGGCAGCTCCTTTTTCAGGTTGGTGTCGAATCGTCTTCTGTAATCGGGCGAGTGGAGGATGCCATATATGTAATAGAAGATGTCCTCCTTGCCGATCTCATCGCCGCCGTACTTCTTAGCCCGCCCCACGAAGACATGAGGATACGCTTCGCGGAACACCCTAAGCGATTCGTTCGTTATGGCGTCGTGGCGGACATACTCCTCCACATGCTCCGTTAAAGTGGTCTGCTCGCCGTCCAGAGCTCCGAAAAGAGAGGGCTGGGGCTCTGAGCCAATCTCCCTTGCACTTTCCGTCTTCTCGTACCAATAGAGAGGGAAGCATTGCGAGTCACCGACGAAATGGAGATCAGGTTGAATGTCGCTCATCATCACGCCAAAGCTACGTCCAGGCGTTAAGCAGATCGCTAGATTAGCAAAAGAGGGAGTACTGTTGTTGGTAGGGCCCGTCGACCCGCCTTTTTTCTTCTCTGGCCGAGACATGGGTTGTTGGTAGGTCATGTCGGCCTTTTTCCCATTTCGTCCAGTAATGGGAAAAAGACGGGGTTGTTGGTAGGGCCTGTCGATACATTTGTATTCGGCGTAAATCCAGACTTTGCAAAAAGGTCTATACATTACTGGCGTAATAAGCGTTTCATCATATTCGATAATCTCGTTACGCCTCAGTTCATCTAAAAGGCTTTGATTCCATTTAATTTTTTTCTCATCCAATTCTACAAAGTCGTCGACTTCTTTAGAAAGATCCGAATCGTGATATTTTTTCCTTTCCTGGTCGTAGAAGGCAAGCAGTCTCGCCATATTCTTTCCAACAGCCTCGCGGCTAAATGAATAGATCCAAGCATCACGTCCTGTAGAGTATCCCCTTGACCACGTTTCGAAGATACCCTGCGGTGCTTTGTAC
>DXLS01000031.1:0-2203 GCA_019414605.1 Collinsella sp. | reverse complement strand
GCCAAAAACCTCACCTTCTACGAGGCTAATGTGCTCGACCGCGAGGCCATGAACAAGATCTTCGACACTCACCAGATCGACCGCGTCATCCACTTTGCCGGCTTTAAGGCCGTCGGCGAGTCGGTGAGCAAGCCCGTCGAGTACTACCATAACAACATCGAGAACACCCTGGTGCTCATCGACGTCATGCGTAACCATGGCTGCAAGTCCATCATCTTCTCGAGCTCCTCGACCGTCTACGGCGACCCCGACAACCCGCCCGTCACCGAGGAGGATCCTAAGAAGCCCGCGACCAACCCCTATGGTTGGACCAAGTGGATGATCGAGCAGATCCTTATGGACGTCCACACCGCCGACCCCGAGTGGGACGTCGTGCTGCTCCGTTATTTCAATCCCATCGGCGCCCATCCGTCGGGCCTGATCGGCGAGGATCCCAAGGGCATCCCCAACAACCTGGTGCCCTATGTCGCGCAGGTTGCCGTGGGCAAGCTCGAGGCCGTTCAGGTCTTTGGCAACGACTACCCCACACCCGACGGCACCGGTGTGCGCGACTACATCCACGTGTGCGATTTGGCCTCCGGTCACGTTGCCGCCCTTAACTGGATGAACGGCAAGACCGGCGTCGAGATCTTTAACCTGGGCACCGGCACCGGTACCTCGGTACTCGAGGTCGTCGCCGCCTTCTCCAAGGCCTGCGGCAAGGAGCTGCCCTACGTGATCCGCGAGCGCCGCGCCGGCGACATCGCTGCCAACTGGTGCGATGCCTCCAAGGCCGAGCGCATGATGGGCTGGAAAGCTCAGTACGACATCGCGGATATGTGCCGCGATAGCTGGAACTGGCAGAGCCACAACCCCAACGGCTTCGCCGACGCCGAGTAGCAAAAACCTACATACCGCTCTTGCCCCGATCTCACGTTGTGAGACCGGGGCTTTTTCATGACGCGTAACCATTCACCGAAAATAGGCCAACTTTTCCATCTTGCCCGTACATGTTTAAACAACATGCTCTACAATAAGCATATCGAATTAGAAACTCGGGGACGGGCTGTCTATCCATCTGCAGACCGGCCCCACTGCAAGAAGGTTGGTGAGCGCATCCATGGAGCGTGCAAGCGGTGTTCTCATGCCCATCTCGTCCCTGCCTGGACCGTACGGCATCGGTGGCTTTGGCTGGAACGCCTATGACTTTGTCGATTTCCTCGCCTCGTGCAAACAACATTATTGGCAGATTCTGCCCCTTACGACGACCAGCTATGGCGACTCGCCCTATCAGTCGTTCTCGGCCCGCGCGGGCAACCCTAACTTCATTGACTTTGCCGAGCTTATCGAGGCCGGCTATCTGGAACAGCACGATATCGACGGCGTGTACCTGGGCTCCGACCCCAGCAACATCGACTACGGCGCCATCTTTGCTGGCCGCCGCCAAATCCTCGACCGTGCCGCCGAGCGCTTCGCCGCGGATAAACCGGCCGATTTCGACGACTTTATCCAGGCAAACGAGAACTGGCTCATTCCCTACTGCGAGTTTATGACCGTGAAGGAGGAGTGCGGGCTCAAGGCCTTTTGGGAGTGGCCCGAGGAACTCCGCCGTCGCGGCGATGCATCCAGCAAGGTCTGCGCCGCCCATCCCGAGCGCATGCTTTACCACCAAATGACGCAGTACTTCTTCGATCGCCAGTGGAGCCGCCTCAAGGCCTATGCCAACGAGCGCGACATCCTGATCATCGGCGACCTGCCCATCTACGTCTCGCGCGACTCCGTCGAGATGTGGGCCACACCTGAGCTCTTTAAGATCGACGCCGCCGGCAATCCCATCAGCGTCGCGGGAACACCGCCCGATCAGTTCTCGGCCACCGGCCAGTATTGGGGCAACCCCATCTACGACTGGGACGCCATGGAGGCCGACGGTTTCTCCTGGTGGGAGGGCCGCATCCGCGCCGCCCTCGACATGTACGATGTCATCCGCCTGGATCACTTCCGCGGCTTCGAGGCCTATTGGGAGGTGCCGTTCTCCTCACCCGATTCGTCCTACGGTTCGTGGACGCAGGGTCCCGGGCTCAAACTCTTCAAGGTGCTCGAGGAAAAGCTCGGCACGCTGCCCATCATTGCCGAAGACCTGGGCTTTCTTACCCCCGGCGTCATCGACATGCGCGACAACTCGGGCTTCCCTGGCATGAAGATCTTGCAGTTTGCCTTTGAGGGC
>DXLS01000030.1:0-21508 GCA_019414605.1 Collinsella sp. | reverse complement strand
TGGACATTTCGGCCTCCCTCCATCGCGGGCCGGGGGATTCCGGCCCCTCTGGGGTTGCCTACCCGGATTCGCGCCTCAGGACTCAGCGCAACGCGTTGCGCTGAGTCCTGAGTCTGTTGCAATGAAGATGAGAATCAAGGGAATTCACTTGCGCTGGCACTTTTCCAGGTGAGTGCAGCGACGGCGACTGCATGAATGTATACTGTTTTTCAGAAGTCTGTTAAGAGGAACCATGGGACGAGTTTCGGAAAACAAGTACACCAACGTTCTCAGAGCGCCACATCACGTCGCCCTTGACATAACAAACAAGTGCAACTTGAGATGTCTGCACTGCTATAACAGCAGCGGCGAGAATGAGGTCATGCACGACGAGTTGACCTCAGATGAACTTTTTGTTTTCGCAAAGGAAATGGCAGACATGTCGCTTTACAGCATGTGTTTCTGTGGAGGAGAAACCTTGTTGCGCAGTAAAGATATCTTGCGCTGCCTTCCCATATTGCGAGATGGGAATGTTGCAGCGAGCCTGGTAACCAACGGGCTTCTCCTCACGGAATCCCTTCTCCGAGATTTAGAAGATTCCGGACTCAAAAGCATCCAATTTAGCCTAGACGGCATTGGGTCAGCTCACGATAGGCTGAGGGGACATGAGGGAGCCTTCGAAATCGTCGAAGAAGCAGTTGCCACCGTACTCAACCATTCCGATTTGCACCTTGCTATCGCATTTACGCCCACGTCGTTCAACACCGAACAGTTTCCCGATGTCATCTCACTATTAGATGAGATTTTCACCAAATCTAACAGGCCGAAGAGGACGCCGGGTGACTTTATCGAACTACGTGTCCAACCCCTCATGGTTTTGGGCCGTGCGCGAAAGAACACATTTATTAGACCGGACTATTCCCAATACCGTACGTTGATTCACGCCATTCAAGAGGACGACTTCCTTCGGAAGCACCCGAATGTCCGACCGCAATGGGGCGACCCCGTCGACCATCTAATTCGCTTCTCTGATAACCGATATCTATTAGATCAGGTTTCAGTGCACGCAAACGGCGACATCGTCGTTTCTCCGTATATCCCGTTAGTGGTTGGCAACATCAGAAACCACCCTCTTGAGGATTACTGGAACAACGGACTTAGCTCAATTTGGTCCACAAAACTGGTTCAAGACCTCTGTAACCACATGTGGACCATTGACGACATGGAGCGTATGTCCGACACAATTTGCGATATAGATATGGGAGGTGATCTACACGTTGACCTGATTGATGATACCGCGGATGAACTGTTGAACTCATCGTTGAAGGAGATGTTGGGTTAAATGTACGAGAAGCCCGTAGTAGACAACATGAATCCGACCAGAGCATCGACTCTTGGAACGGAAACTTGGTTCGACATGTATTACATCGTGTGGGGAGCAAATGTGGCGGTCGGAGTCACCGCAGTTGGAGCCTATGAACTGGTCCTCATCACTTTTGCCGCAGCACTTCCCCTCAGCGAGCAAGGTGGCCAAGACGAGCAATGAGTCCTGAAGCGCTAAGATCATCCATTGGCGGCATGGTAGGAGGAATCTGCTTTCTCGTTGTCGGGGTGTTAATGGTAAAGACCGGCAATCCCGGCCTGATTCACAGTTACCATATCGCTCATATTCCAAGCGAGAAGATTCCTCTTGTTGCCAGATTGGTCGGACTCGGAATAGCGTTGACGGGAGCCGGTCTCGTTCTCGCGGGCATCATTGCCTTTGCGTCCCAAATCCCATTATCGGCATCGGCGGCTTTCATTCTGCCGCTCATCATAATCTTTGCCGGTCTTGGCGTCTCCTTGCTAACGATCGTAGTGTTCACATTTCGACCATGGTCATAATGGATTTCCTATTGCATGAAACTTCAGGCGCATGCCCAACAAACAATGAAAATATTTACAGCTTTAGTCGGACGGCTGTTTTATTTTTCAGCCGTCCGACTGCCGTGCGCGGCCTATTGATCGAACATAAAATTCCCGTTTCTATGAGGATCCAGCTCGCAAAGACTCTCTATGGAAGCGCTCGTGCCGATTAGTCGCCGCTTCGTTTCCACCGAACCGCGGTGTAAGGTGTCATCAGTTGGTATTTCATACCTGATAGATTGGGGCCATTCTTGATTCGGTACGTCTTATCGAAGTTTAGTAAAACAAAGGGTGCTTTCACGTTCATTGCCATCACGACGATTGGAATCGCCCTTTCCTATGCCGCACCATATGTGAACGGAAAGTTCTTAGATTTCCTTCTTGCCAATCGCAGCGAGAAGGATGCTGTGCTTTTTGCGCTCTTCGTAGCTTCAATAGGGGTCTTTTCTGCCTTATTTTCATATTTTGCAGGAACGTTATCTATCCGTATATCCACAAAGCTTTCTTTTGACCTACTCAGGGAAACCGTCTTGCGCTTTGAGCGAGTTAATTTTCTGACGAACCGAACAACCGACTCAGCCTATACGACGCAAAGGATTTTCACTGACTCAGGTGTTGTTTCTTCTTTCGTTCTAACAAACTTTATCAGCGCTCCCCTGTCTGTTGTCGCCATTCCTTTCGTGTTGCTCGTCATATGGTCGGTTGATCCACTCCTCGCACTATTCTCCATCCTCCTTCTTGTGGCATATCTCTTCGTTATTACCGGATTGCGAAAGCTTCTATATAAAGTCATGTACGAGAAGAAGGAGGCAGATAGCGCTTTCTATGCCGTAATAGCATCGCAGTTGAATCAGATTCTCAACATTCAGTTAACGTCTTCATACAATAAAAGCGAGCTAGCACTTGACACCGGATTTGAAAAGTATTTTCCAAAGGTCTTGCACTCGGGAAAGCTCTCATTCTCACTAACATCGATTGACAGCCTTTTTGCTGCCGTGTTTCAAGCGATAATACTCATCGTATCCGGAGTGCGAATCATCAATGGAACCATGACGATAGGCGAATACACCATCGTCGGTGCATATTTTGCCGTCCTATTTAAAACCTTGAAAAACACGATGAACCTGTTCAAGTCCTATCAGGATGCCAAGGCTTCGTGGGACAGGATGAGCGCCATAGGAAAGGTAGGACCGGAACCAGAGCAAGATCAGACAGGTTTAGTCAAGATTGACACAATAAATCGCATTTCTGTTTCCAAGTTGGATTTTACGGTACCCCTTCCAGACGGATCTCCCCGAAAGGTTCTTGACGGATTTTCCTTCGATTTCTCCGGCCCTGGAACATACTGCATAACCGGAGAAAATGGAAGAGGAAAAACGTCGCTCCTTTACCTGCTCCTTGGGCTGTATCCATCGGCAGGCAAAGTAACATACAACGACATGCCGATTGAAAAATGCAATTTGGATTACATACGTTCAGACACGATATCGTGCTGCCCCCAACCGTGCTTCGCTCCAGATGAGACGGTTCGGGACCTGTTGGATTATTTCAACACCCCATTTTTTACAAAGCACCAGCATATGAATGAGCTACCGTCGTTGACAACCAGCATAGAGGGCTTGCTTGAGAAACGTTGTCCTGAACTTTCGGGTGGTGAGCTGCGCCGTGTATACTTGTGGTCGGCAATTTCCCGTAATCCATCAGTCTTGGTGCTCGATGAGCCTACAACTGGATTGGATGAAACAAGCCGAGCCGAACTCGCTTCGTATGTCAGAAACAACAAATTGAAACAGCTCATTATCATTGTTTCACATGATAATGAGCTGGCAAATGCAGCGGAAACGATCGTCAGTCTAGATAACGCGTCACACCGTTGCGCAAATCGATAGGACCGCATCGAGTCGCAGCAATTGCAGAAGGCTAAGCTATAATGATTGCCCTTTACCCATGCGTATCTCAAGGCCTTCGATGATGATCCTTGATACCGTGGTGTTGTGTTCCGCCGCGTAGGTGCTCATCTCTTGCTTCTGCTCTTCCGTAACCCAAAAGGTGATGCACTCCCCTTTCTTGCGACTTGTCGAATCCCCTTTGTTTCGTGTGTCTTGATTACCCATGAGGGTCATGCTCGCCTCTCCAACGGGCATGACGCGGCGAGTTGGCTTCTTAATTGCCACCGTAAATCTCCTTATCCTCCTCGATGCCCTCCTTCACCTGTTTGAGTAATTGTCCTCTTTGACACCGGCGATATTGCGCTTACACACCGTCCGCTCACATCCCGAATATTGCCGTTCGGCACCGCCGATATTCCCGTCGGCACCGTCCCCCTGGTACGTTCCGGCTGTCCATGCAGCCGAGACCAAGGAGGTACAGCATGGCGAGAAGGATAAGGGCCAGGGAGGCCCTCAGGCTCCGTGCGTCCGGCCTGTCGCAGAACGCGATAGCCCGCGCGGCGCATTGATTGGAAGGCTGTATGGACGTCAGGCTGCTTGGAAAGAAAAACGAGGGCGAGGGCCTTGGGGTCGCTGTTCTCGTTGATTCGGCTTTTGCAGAGTTAAAAGACAAGAGCGATGAGCAGTTGGCGGAGGCCCAGAGATTTTTGATTGACTTTATGAAAAAAGTTGCTCGGCTAAAGGGAGTGAGAATTGATCGGCCCCATTTCCTCCGCTCGGAGCTGAGGAGGAAGGGTGTCCATAAAGATGTCGGCGAGTTTGCCGTGGAAACGACCCCCGTTACCGCCGGAATCGATGTGGGCCTGATCGATAGAATTGCTAGAGAAGTAATTGATTATGAGGCAAAGAAGTCAACCGCCTTTTCCTTTGCAGCGGGTCTTCCCGGAGGTGTCGCGATGGTGGGCACCATTCCTGCCGATATTACGTAATACTACGTGCACGCATTCAGGATTATGCAGAAACTGGCATACCTGTATGGCTGGCAGACCTTTTTTGAAGAATGTGACGACGTTGATGACGAGACTCTCTACGAAATGGCAGTGTTGCTCGGTGTGATGATGGGTGTAGGCAGCGCGAATTCGATGCTAACCGTAATCGCCAAAAACGCCCAAGAGGCGGTCGCGAAAAAGGTCGCTCGCCAGTCGCTAACCAAGACCAGTTGGTATCCGATCCTGAAGAAGCTCTTGAGCTTCATGGGTATCAAGATAACAAAGCAGACGGTGGGGGATGCCGCTGGCAAGGTTGTTGTGGGCGTCGGTGGCGTAATCTCTGGTGCTATCACCTTTATGGGTCTTTCAAAGGGGTCGGCGCGCTTGTGTAGGCAGCTTAAGTGCTTGCCGCAGGCAAACGAGCGGATTCCTGGCACTGGGTACTATGAAAAGGATGAGGCCGCGGTTGCCAAGAAGAGGATTGACGTAGCGGAACCCCTCTTTATCGAAAAGTTCGGATTTTACTCCCATATTCTACGGCTCTATTGTTGAATATGCTGACCGGCTGGAGGAGTCACTGGCGACTGGAGAAGCCAAGCTGGATGCATATAATCCGGACGTTCTTCTCTGATACTCAGCGGAATTAGGCTATGCGTAACAGGATTGTTGTTCGATCTAATGTGAACGTTGGATGATGCTAACTATTTATGGAAAACAGTTAAAAAAGTTTTTCACCCCTTTTTCACTCCTCGGAGAAGGAGGAAAGAGACGCGAAAACAAAAAAGCTCAGAAGCAATTACGCTTCTGAGCTGCACTAATGCAATGGAGCCAGCGACCGGGCTCGAACCGGTGACCCCCGCTTTACGAGAGCGGTGCTCTACCAACTGAGCTACGCTGGCGGCCATGTGGTGACGCAACTGAGGCGTCAACGGCTGTCTATGATACGGGACATCGCACATCCGCGCAAGTGTTCTGACGGCTTTTCTCACTTTAAATGCACTAATATTGGAGACGTGATGTCTTGCTCTTACGGGTCTCAAGCAGAATGGGGCAGTGATGACTCAACCCAAGATTCTTCTCGCACGCATCGACGACCGTTTCATTTACGGACAAGACGTTGAGCTGTGGAACGAAGCCGTGGGTTCCAACCTTGTCCTAATCGTCAACGATGAGATCGCGGCAGATTCGCGCCAATGGGCACCCATGAGGGTGGCGGCGCCAGAAGGCGTTTGGACGCGGTTTTTCTCGGTGCAAAGGACCATCGACGTCATTCATACCGCAACGCCTCGCCAATTGATTCTGATCATGGTGGCCTCACCCTCCGATGCGCTCGCGCTGGTTAAGGGCGGTGTGCCGATCACCAAGATCAGCATTGGTCATATGCAGGCAGGGGAGGGCAAGCGTCCCGCAACGCCCGCAGTTGCCGTAGACGACACAGACGTCGCTGTTCTCAGAGAGCTGCAAAAGCTCGGCATAGAACTAGAAATCCGCTATCTCCCCAGTTCCGCCCCCGACCCCATCGGCAATCTGTTCAACTGATCCCTTGGGGACGGAGGAAAACGGATCATTTTGCCCTTGCGAGGGACGCGTGCGATGCTGCCTGTCAAAAACAATGCCCATTTACTACGTTTGATCGGCTATCGCCGAGCATGTCGAATTTGAGAAAAACATAACCGCAGGTAGGCGGCTCGCGAATTTAGCAAAAACCGGTGCATGGTCGAGCATCCCGGGCTAAACGTAGTAAATGGGCATAGTTTTGATATGTCACTCATACAGTCACAGCGAAATTGAGCCCAAAAGATGAAAAAACGCCCGTCGGCGGTGGTGCCGGCGGGCGTTGCTGTGCAATATGTCGCGTTGTGGGCCTAGTGCCTCATAAAGTGGTATTCGATCACATTGCTGTATGGGTGACCCGGGCCCACAATGCCCTGCGGGAACAGCGGCTGGTGCGGCGTGTCGGGGTACATCTCTGCCTCGAGGGCAAAGCCGGCGCCCCAGCTATAGTTGGCATCGTCCTTGGCGTGCTCGTCGCCCAGCCAATTGCCAGTGTAGAGCTGCACGCCCGGGGCGGTGGTGTAGTAGTCCAGCTCGCGGCCGGTCCACATCTCCTCGACATGCAGGGCGCGGCGCAGGTTGCGACCGTATTGATAGTCATCGATGCACAGGCAGTGGTCGTAGCCGCGTGCCTGCTTAATCTGCGGATCGTCGGCCTCCATGCCAGGCGCGACGGGGCGCAGCTCGCGAAAGTCAAACGGCGTGCCCTCGACCGGAGCAATCTCGCCGGTGGGGATGTTCTGCTCGTTGATGGGCAGGTAGTGGGCAGCGTTAGCAACAAAGAAGTGCTCACAGTCCATTCCGGCGTTATGGCCGGCAAGGTTAAAGTACGTGTGGTTGGTCATGGCCACGTAGGTGGCGCGGTCGCTCTCGCAGCCGTATTCGATACGGAAGCAGCCGGTGCGCGTCACGGTAAACACGGCCGTAAAGGTGCGGTTGCCGGGCAGGCCCAGCTCGCCATCCTCAAGCGAGGTGGTCATGCGCACGGCATTGTGGACCTCGTCGAGCTCAACATCCCATACGCGCTTGTGCAGGCCGTGCTCAAGATCGCTGTGCAGGTTGTTGACGCCCTCGTTGGCCGGCATATGCCAGTCCGTGCCGTCGATGGTGATCGTGGCGCCCGCGGTGCGGTTTGCCACGGGGCCGATGGTCGCGCCAAAGCAGGCGGGGTTGTCAAAGTAATCCTCGAGCTTATCGAAGCCCAGTACCACATCGCGCACGTTGCCGGGAATGTCGGGCACATCGATACCCAACACGGTGGCGCCATAGTCCATAATGCGAACGCAGATCTCGGGCCCGTTGAGGGTGTAACGATGAACGGGGGTACCGCACGGCGCGGTGCCGAAAAGCTCGGAAGTGATCATTTGGTTCCTAACATCGAGGTATTTCCGACAAACTGTAGCGCGAACAGGCGAGATTATCACTACACCCCACTAAAGCAGGGGGTATTTTTCTCAAAAAAGTGATGATTAGAGCTGTGCGGGCGTTCATTTCTGACGCGCGCGAGTCTGATACAATTTGTTCGTTATTGTTTGAATTGACGTGAGCGTGGAACAGCGAGGACTCATCGTGATTAAAGCGGAGCGACAGGATAAGGTTCGGCAGCTGCTCGAGGAACAGGGAACGGTCTCGGTCAAGGAGATTTCGGATGCGTTAGGTGTCTCGGATATGACGATCCGCCGTGACCTTGAGGAGCTTGCGAGCCTGGGCGAGATCGAGCGCGTGCACGGCGGAGCCCGCAGTGCACAGGGCCGTCCACACGCTATGCTGCGCCATGAGTATTCGCACAGCGAAAAGCGCACGAAGCATGCCGAGGAAAAGTTGCAGATTGCGCGCCGTTCTGTGGAGCTTATCGAGGAAGGCTCGACCATCTTTTTGGGCACGGGCACCACGGTTGAGCAGATGGCCTCGATGCTGCCGGCGTTTCGCCTGCGCATTGTGACCAATTCGCTTTCGGTGTTTAACCTGCTCGAGGCGCGCGAAGACTGCGAACTGTGCCTGGTGGGCGGCGTGTACCGCCGCCGCACTGCCGCCTTTGTGGGCCCCACGGCCGAGGATACCTTGCGTGCGCTGGGCATCGATGCAGCCTTTATCGGTGCCAACGGCATTTTGGACGGCGACGTGTCTACGTCTAACATGGAAGAGGGCCGCATCCAGCAGCTCGCCTTTAGCAAGGCCGACTCGCGCTATCTGATTGCCGACTCCAGCAAGATCGGCAAGCGCGACTTCTACACCTTCTGTCGCCTGGACAGTTTGGACGCCGTGGTGTGCGAGCCGAGTATCTCGGTCGAGGACCGCGCCGCCATCGAGGAGCACACACAGGTCATCTGCTAGCTAACGCTACGGGATTGCCAACAGGCGATGCGGGAGGACTTTTACCTCCTGTCATTGTGGAAACCAGCGCGTCAGCGCTACGCAATATGACGCGCAAATGAGGACCCCACAATCAAATCGTCTCAACCTGTAACATCTAGACGTCCAAAACCGGTCTAAGTGTTACAGATTGAGACAATTCGGCGGGGTCTACCTTGTTTGTCTCGATCTGTAACGGTTAGGACTTAAAAACTCGGCTACGTGTTACAGATCGAGACAAAAGAAAAAGAACATTAGGACTTGAAAATAAAGTTTTGATAAGGGATTCGCCCAGTTAAGACGGTGCGGCAGACAATTGAGATTAGTTTGCCTCCGGAGTCGTAAGCATAATGAGTCAGTTCGATGACCGGAAGTTTTGCAACACCATAATTACTGGCTTCGGAATCGCTAAGCTGACGTGCTCTATAGCTTTCCCTAACAGATTGGATAGACTTGGACAAGTCGTCCATGATTCTGCTAAATGCCTGAAAATCTAACTGGTTATTCGGAACGCGCGACTTTGAAATGAAGAACGTATCAGCGCCTATGAAGCTGCCTTCAAGTTCGTAGGTCAATTCAAGACGCTGAATTTCATCGCGACTTTGACATCCAAATTGTTGGAGCATCATTACGGAAATTGGACGACCTGATGTGAGGCCGCCGAAATGTTTGGTGATGGCATCCGGATCAACGCCATCGCAATGGCTTGCAAAGTCAAAGTCTAAAAGTGAATTGAGCTCGCTAACGCGTTTCGGTGCAACAAACGACCCCTTACCTTGGATTCGATAGATACTTCCACGACGCTCCAGCTCACTCATGGCAAGTCGGACGGTTGTTCTGCTTACGGCGTATTCGTCGCAGAGTTCCATTTCTGTTGGAAGTTTATCGTCTGCTTGATATTCATCGACGATCTGCTTGAGCAGCGCGTCGGTGAGCTGTAAATAGAGTGGCCGTTTTTCGTGTGTATCGAGCATTAGAGCCTCAGTTTGCATGTTGGTTATACCTGATGGTTGCCTCAGTCGGGATGTAACGTGGGCAAGGTAACCTTAACGTATCACAGAGCGGCTCAGCATGACGATCTGATGCCTGTATCCACGAAGGGCTTGTCCGAGCGTGAAGATATTCTGGGGCAGGCAAATACCGTTCATGGAGTCCCCGATATGTTGGAGGTCAGCGCCGGCTGCTTTTGCTGCAAGGCCTATTTTCTTAATGGTCTCGCTGTCGCAGGAGTCTTGACTCGTCCCGTTCGCCGCCATGACGAGAACCTTCTCTTCAATTGACTTGCCTACGTTGTGGGATCGTACAAAGTCTACGATGGCGCGCAGGTCTGCTTCTTGGAAGCAAGGGACGGTGTAGGGGGCTGGTACGAGAAGGATATCGACGCCGAGGTCAACAAACTTGCGCGCAATTTCGAGCGTCATGACAGGTTCCGCAACGCCTGCTCCATGCATTTTTCCGGCTATGATCAGGCCATTGAAATGCTCTTTGGAGAGTTTGATCGAATGGGCGATTGCATCGTTGGAGACGCCAGTTCCAGGGTTGCCTGTGAGGCAAATAAAATCAAATCCGAGTTCGTTTGCCTTTTCTAAGGTCTTGGGAGAGACGCGACGACCCATGGGGATTTCCGTACGGGATTCAGACATCTCTGCCTCGTTATCAACTGGCTCCAGATTGACGCCAATGGGCCTTCCGCATGCTCGCTTCACCCAAGTGACCGGGTTTTCATTGAGATCATCTGGAATACCGGCAATAACTGGATCGAACACATCGAGCGCGTTAAACAGAAGCAGGTCGGCACCTGCGGCACGTTCGATTTCTGCATTAGTAACGCCGCCGAGAAATTGGGAAGAGGGTACGTTTTCCGCCATGATGGTACGTCCCTCGGAAGCCAGAATTGCCTGCTTTAGATCCATGGGTGACGTGGCGGCAAAATCGGATGCGGACATGTTCAGTAATCGTTTGGGCATTGTTACTTCCTTTGACTAGAACGACAGGCTTGTGACATTGTCTCTAATATTGTTACAACAATATATTCAATATGTTATATCCAATCGGTGAACGGTTGCAAGCTTATTGTATTGCTCGGAAAAAATAGCCTTTAGCTGGGAAAACCTTAAATTAATCAACTACCGTTCACCGAATAAGTATTTGAATTCTTGACATATCGACAAAGCGGAAAAAGAATTGGTTATGACAAATCGCGCAAATGATATTACATTTCGCACAAGAACGTATTCACTTACATAAGTGGATACAAACGGGGACGACGACGGTTGAGTCCGGATAAATCGTTGTGTGCCCGGGAATCATGAAAGGATGTGTTATGGACGCTATCGTCAAATTCCTTGAAAAACACCAGCCCCTCTTCGACAAAATCTCGAGGAACATTTATCTGGTGGCGATTAAGGATGGCTTTCTCTCGAATATGCCAATTGTGCTGTTCTCGAGCCTGTTCCTTCTTCTTTCGACGCTCCCTGCCTATGTAGGCATCACGCTTCCGTCTGAGGTGCTGGATTTCTTCAATAAAATCTATGCATATACCATGGGACTTCTTGGCATTATGGTGGCCGGCACCACGGCGAGCTCACTTGCCATGTCGATGAACCGTCGCATGCCTTCGGGTAAATCTCTCAACCCCACCTCGTGCATGGTTTGTGCCATGTGCGGCATGCTCTTGCTATCGGTGACGAACGATGTTGTCTCGATTGGCGGAGCAGATACATCTGTTTTTGAAACCGGCTATATGGGAACCAAGGGTTTTCTCGCTGCGTTCGTAGCCGCATTCTTGACCGTTAATATCTATAAGGTGTGCATTAGCCATAATGTGACGATCAAGCTTCCCAAAGAGGCCCCTGGCTCTATTGCGCAGAGTTTTCGCGATATCTTTGCATTTGGATTTTCGATCCTTGCGTGCGCTTTTATCGATCTTGCGAGCCGCAAGCTGCTTGCTGTGCCGTTCGCCAATTTGGTATCCGCTCTCATCTCGCCGCTGTTCTCCGCGGTCGACACCTATCCTGGCATGGCGCTTATCGAAGGCGCGGTCGCACTTTTCCAATTTATGGGTATCCACGGTGCTTCGGTTGTCATGAGTCCGATCAATGCTGCGCTCTACGGCAATACCGTTACCAATCTTGAGGTTTTCCAAGCAGGTGGACACCCGTCAATTGCTCTTACGCAGGACTTTACAAGCTTCATCGGCGGTCTGGGCGGTTCTGGCTGCACGTTCATCGTTCCTATTATCCTGATCATGTTTATGCGTTCCAAGCAGCTTAAAGCCATGGGCAAGGCATCGATTATCCCGGTGATTTTTGGAGTTAACGAGCCCGTTATCTTCGGTATGCCGATTGTTCTCAATCCCTATATGTTCGTGCCCTTCCTAGTGGCTCCTATGGTCAACGCCATTATCGGTAAATTTTTCATTGACGTCATTGGAATGAACGCCCCCATGTATACCATGCCGTGGGCGCTTCCCGGCCCAATCGGTGCGTTCCTCACCACGGGTCTCGATCTGCGTTCTCTCGTATTGATGGCAGTGCTGTTGGTCGTTGACTTTGTGATTTACTATCCGTTCTGCAAGGCGTATGACCATCAGCTTTGTTTGGAAGAGTCTGCAAAGGAGACTGCAGGAAACTCGGATGCAGATGCTATTGCCGCACAGGAAAATGTCGCAAAAGCTCTCGAGGCGGTAAAGGACAAGGCGGAGCAGATCCGCGTGCTTGTGCTTTGCCAGGGTGCCGGCACTTCGACTCTCTTGGCAAATGCTCTTCGCGAAGGTGCCGCTGCTAAGGGTGTCGATCTGGTTTCTCAGTCCGGTGCGTACGGAAGCCACTATGAGACGATGGATCAGTACAACGTGATTGTTCTGGCGCCCCAGGCACGCATGTACTATGACGCTATGAAGGCCGATACCGATCGCCTTGGAATTAAACTGCTCACCACAAGGGGCAAGGAGTATATCGACCTTACCAACGATCCCGAAGGTGCAATTGACTGGATCGTTCAGGAGCTGGCCAAATAGTGGATGCACTCCGTCGTTAATTCGTCGGTGTATAGTACGGCCCCGCAGCTTATTGAGCTGCGGGGCCGTATTTCGTTGAGTATCTAATTGAGACAATGAACGCAACCGTCGTGAGATCGCATTGGCGCTCTCCGAGTCACCGACAAACTGCCTTCCATCTATGTGACCAATTCGCTTTCGGTCTTTAGTCTGCTCGAGGCGCGCGAGGATTGCGAGCTGTGCCTGGTGGGCGGCATGTACCGTCGCCGCACCGCCGCCTTTGTGGGCCCCATGGCCGAGGATGCCCTGCGCGCACTAGGGATTGACACGGCGTTTATCGGTGCCAACGGCATTCTGGATGGCGACGTGTCCACGTCCAACATGGACGAGGGCCGCATCCAGCAGCTCGCCTTTAGCAAGGCCGATGCGCGCTATCTGATTGCCGACTCCAGCAGGATCGGCAGACGATACTTCTGCCCCCCCCAGCCGGCGCAGGGGTACCGCTTTAAAATGACGCGCAAATAATTTTGGGCAACAAGGATGAGGCTATTCTGGGATATGACTAGACTCCGTATTTCGTCTTTATGTCCCTTGAGAATGAATCGTAGTCTTCATAGAGCCCCTCTCTGCTTTCATCCTCGGCGTGGCTTACACGTTCAAGGAGCTTATCCTTTGGGGCCTCTTTTGTTATTGCGGCCTCGCTATCGGGTATTGTGGATTGCAAGAATAGTTCTAGAGCATGGACGTCTTTGAGTATGTAGCCCGTCGAACGACCCGCCCCTGTTTTTTCGATTGCGCTGCAACTAACAAGCTGACTGAGGGTTCGTTTAACGGTAACCTCGCTGATATCGGGGCAGTTGGATCGGATGTCTGATTTCTTAATGACGCCGGGTCTCTGTTGAAATAGAACGGCGATGCGCGCTTGCTTCGACATGGGACGAGTGCTTGATTCAATTAAGGTACGCTGTTCGAGCTGTCGGTAGGCGGCCAGGGTTGTTCCGAGCATGAAACGGATAAAGGGTGCTTCGGTGTTTTGATTTTCATTCCATCCAGTGGAGCTTGCAGCGAGGGCGTTGTAGTAAAGCGCTTTGTTGTCTTCAATAAGTCGTTCGATGCTGATGTAACGCGCAACGTCGTATCCAGTCTTTTCGAGCAGCAGCGTTGTAAGGAGCCGGCTCATCCTGCCATTGCCATCGTTGAAGGGATGAATACTGACAAAATCGAAGATAAAGCGGAGCGATATAAGGAGGGGATCGCAAACTTGGCGAGATAAAGCATCGTTGAGGGACTGGCAGGCTTCTTTAATAAGTCCCGGGGTTGCTAGAGCCGAAGGGGGCCTAAAGCGCACAAATCGATTACCTTGATCGTCAATGGAGACGATTTCGTTATCGCTATCCTTCCAATGGCCTCCATACGAGATTGCCGTGTGCGCCATGAGGTCACGATGCAACTGCAGAATGACCGATGGCGTTACGGGAATGGAATCGTGTTGCTCGTGAATAAGCGACAGCACATCTCGGTATCCAGCGATTTCTTCCTCTGCGCGGGAGCTTGGCTTGGCGGAATACGCCATGATCGCTTTGAGTCTTTTTTGGGTGGTAACAATTCCTTCAAGTCCGTTGGAGGATCGGGTGCTTTGGATCTTAGCCTCCTCCATTAGGGACGATAGAAGCTCGGGTTTGACTTGACTCAGAGCAAGCTGTCGGCCTTTATGCTCGCGTATCGAGAGGAGGAGGTTGGTGATTGGAGTTGCTTCGAGTTCCGCTGGGACTGTGGTGTAATCGAACTGGCGCATGCGGCTCCTTTCGGTATCACGAACATACTTTCGATATCATAATACCATTAAATGATACCGAAAGTATGTTCGTGATACCGAAAACTAGAAACCATGCTTTATAACTGCTTGGAAAGTTCGGATTTGACTATCTTATTGTCTCGATCTGTAACAGTTAGACGGTTAAAAGTGGGCTACGTGTTACAGATTGAGATCTTTCAGCCCTGGTCGCCCGTTCGTCTAAATCTATAACAGTTAGGATTGAAAATCCCTGCTAGATGTTACAGATCGAGATAAACGGCCTGCTCGGGCTCACCAAAAACAAAAAAGGCCGCATGCGAACCCGTGGGGGATTCGCATGCGGCCGACAGGGGGTATGCGGCAAAAGTTAGGCCATGAGCAGGCCGGTCTCCGCGACGTTCTTGTACCAGTACGCGCTCGCCTTGGGATAGCGCTTCTGGGTCTCAAAGTCGATGTAGAACAGGCCATAGCGCTTGTTATAGCCGTTGGTCCAGGAGAACTGGTCCTGCAGCGACCACACAAAGTAGCCGTCGACGTTCACGCCGCCGTCAATCGCCTTGAGGATCCATGCGAGATGCTGACGCATGTAGTCGATGCGAGGGGCGTCGTCGATAAAGCCGTCCTCGAAGTCGTCCTTATAACCCATGCCGTTCTCGGTGATGTAAATCTTCTTGTAGTTGGGGTAATCGTTCTTAATGCGGAGCAGCAGGTCGTAGAGGCCCTCGGGATAGATAATCCAGTCCCAATCGGTGGTGGGTACGCCTTCGCGCACGCATGCCTCACCAACGCCCTTGAGGAACCAGCGCGAGGAGCCCTTGTCACCGGTGCCATTGTGGTTGATGTCGTTTTCGCCCTCGGCGGCACGCAGGAACTGGCACTTGTAGGTATTGACGCCCAGGCAATCGTTGTAAGGGAGCGCGGCGGTCAGCGCGGCGATGTCCTCGTCGCGGACGTCGAGCTCGCCGCCGGCGATATGGGCCAGCTTGGTCGCAGCCTCCATGGTGTCGGCTGCATAGTGGCCGCGGAAGGTGGCGTCGAGTACCCACCGGTTGTTGATGACGTCGGCCATGCGGGCGGCCTCGCAGTCGGCGGCGTTGTTGGGGTCGAGGGGATACTTGGGCTCCAGGTTCTGGACAATGCCGATCTCGCCCTCAAAGCCGCCCTCATGGAAGGCGACGACAGCCTTGGCGTGGGCCACCATCATGTTGTGCATGAGCTGGAAGGCCTTGTCCAGGCGGTACTTCTCGCCGTGCGGCCAGTTGCCGACGATGAAGCTGCCCTCGGCGGTCGCGGGAATCTCGTTAAAGGTAAACCAGTGCTTGACCTCGGTGAACTCGGCAAAGCAGAACTTGGCGTACTCGACAAAGGCGTCAATCGTCGTGCGCGTCAGGAAGCCCTCGCCGCCGTCCTGGTAAAAGGCCTCGGGCGTATCAAAGTGATCGAGCGTGACATAGGGGATAACGCCGGCTTTGTTGCAGGTGGCAAAGAGCTCGTGATAGAAGGCAACACCCTCGGGGTTGATCTCGCCAGTGCCGTTGGGGAAGATGCGGCTCCAAGCGATGGAGACGCGGATACCGTTGATGCCGAAGCGCTGGCACAGGTCGATATCGACCGGATACTTGTTGTAGAAATCGCTTGCGGGGTCGGGGGAGAAGCGACCCTGAGCAGCCAGGAAATCGTCCCAGGGCACTTTGCCCTTGCCGTGCGTGCGGGTCTCGCCCTCAACCTGGTAAGCAGCGGTGGCGCCGCCAAACACAAAGCCGTCGGGGAACTGCATGGGGTTGGTCATGAGTCATCCTTTCTGTGGGATACGAATAGGGAGGGTGCCCGAACTGGGGATCCGGGCACCAACAGAGGGAGGAAACTAGTCGAGGTTCTCGCGGAGCCACTTGATGGCGCCAGCGGGGTCGCGGGTAAGGTCGATATATTCCTTGCCGCGGGGAGCGAGCAGCTTAATGCCCAGACGATCGGTGTCGGCCTTCATGTCGTTGTAGTAGCTACGAACCTGCGGGGCGAGCACGATGACGTCGTACTGATCCATGATGGCAGTATGCTGGCCATAGGCGCCTGCGGAGGAAGCGATGTTCTCTCCGGTCTGCGCAGCACCTTCCTTGATGGCGTTGGCAAGCATGGCAGAGGTGCCGGCGCCGGCGCACAGGACGAGGACCTTCAGACCGTCGACATCTTTCTTAGCGGATGCGTCGGCGGCGGGCTCGGGCTGATCGGCGACAGGCTTGCTGTCGGCGGCAGCGGCGGTCGGCTCGACGGAGACGGTAGTCTGCTCGATAGCGGGCGCAGAGGCGTTGGCGGCGATGGTGGCAGCACCATCGGACTCGAGACCCAGCTCGGCGGCGCGCTCGGCCTCCTGGTCGCAGAGCAGCTTATCGTATGCCTTCAAGAACGGTAGGTAGATGATGGCGTCCAGCAAGATGATGATCGCGACAAATACCAGGGCGATAAGCTGGAAGTTCGTGGTGATGAAGATGCCGATGGGGGCAGGGGTAGCCCAAGGCACCACGAAGGAGAAGCCGTTCATGCCCACGTTGTCGATAAAGAACTTGGCAACACTCACGTTGACGCAGCCGGCGGCAACAAAGGGGATGAGCATGTAGGGGTTAAGGATCATCGGCGCGCCAAAGAGCAGCGGTTCGTTGACAGCGAAGGCAACAGGAACAATCGAGGCCTTACCGACGGCTTTGAGCTGCTTGGACTTCATAAAGAGAATCAGCAGAAGCGGCACGATGAACGTGGCGCCGGTGCCGCCGAACTCACCCACGAGCGACATGTTGAAGGTGAGGGAATGGGCGGGGTGACCACCGGCCAGCAGAACCTGCAGGTTCTCGGCCTGGTTGGCAAGACGGATGGGGTCGATGCCCGGCTGGACGATCGAGGGGCCGTGGACGCCGATGAACCAGAAGAACGCGGTGGCTGCCTGGATAAGGATAAGGCCAGGATAGGTTTCTGCAGCGGTAAAGAGCGGGGAGAGCAGTTTGATAAGCAGCTCGGAGAACGGAACGCCCATGAGGTTGCGCACGACGACATCGATAATGCCGCAGATGATGACGGCGCCGCCAAAGGGGATGATGTCGCGGAAGTTCTGAGCGATGGCGCCCGGAACCTCCTTGGGCAGCTTAATGGTCAGATCGCGCGAGACGCAGAATTTGTAGACCCACACGGTAATGAACGCGGCGATATAGGCCGAGAACAGACCGCGCGTACCCATGCTGGTGCAATCGAAGACCGAAAGCTCGGAGCCGTTGAACTTGGTGGTGAACTGCGTAACAGCGAGCAGCAGCATGCTGCACTGGGCGGCCACCATGGTGGAGCCGTCGTTGAGCACCTTGCCGGCGGGCATGCGACGGTTCATGGATGCCGTGAAGTTCTTGGCAGTGGTGCCGGCAACCATGATGCCCATGACACCCATGGTGAAGTTGTACAGCTTGTTGCACCAGTCGATGAGCGGCTGGGGCAGCGTGATGCCGACCACGCCGGGAAGGGTGGCAATGAGCAGAAAGATCGAAGAGGTGAGGACGATGGGCATGCACCCAAGGAATCCGTCCTTAATAGCCTGGAGGTAGATGTTCCTCGAGATCTTCTCAAAGAACGGCTGATGCTTTTCGAGCATCTTTACGATGGCGTCCATAGAGCTCCTTTGCTACTTGATGCGCGATGCATGTGGATGGAACTGGTCGTCGATGGATGGTCAGGACTGCCCGGAAACCTTCCTGCTCAA
The DNA here is from genome assembly GCA_019414605.1 of Collinsella sp. GTDB lineage: Bacteria > Actinomycetota > Coriobacteriia > Coriobacteriales > Coriobacteriaceae > Collinsella. Next base: position 3,315 of record DXLS01000030.1, on the reverse strand, counting down.
GGAAGGCATTGCGAAATGACAACGTTGTCATTTCGTTAATGACAACGTAAGACATTTTTGGAAGAGCAACAAGGATATACGGGTGAGCGGTCGATATTGTCCGGTAAACGGTTGATTTATCAGTCAGGCAGGTGGTGTATGCTAGAACGCAAAAAACAAGCGATAGAGAACCGAGTGGAGAAGTAGTGGCAACGATGGACAAGAAAAATGTCTCAATGAACGATGTGGCGATTGCCGCGGGTGTTTCTCTCAAGACGGTTTCGCGTGTGATTAACGAGCCCGGTAGCGTGCGAGAGTCGACACGCGATAAGGTCCATTCCGCAATGGAAGCGCTCGGGTTCCGGGCGAACTTTGCCGCGCGTTCGCTCAAGTTGGGCCGTTACGGGTGCATCGGCGTGGTGCTGTTCCACTTGTCGGGCGGTGCCGTGGACATGATTGACGGTATCGCAGATGCCGCCGAAGAACGCGGCTTTGCGCTCACGATGATCAAAAAGCGGGCGGGGGAGAAGATGACCCTTGCCGAAGCGGCGCGTAGGATGTCGCAGCTGCCTGTTGATGGCATGATCTTCAACCTGCGTCAGATGGTCGATGACTTTGATACTTTTGAGGCACCGAAAGACCTCAAGACGGTGATTATCACACCGATGGAACATCCTACCTGCTCCACCGTCAGTGACGATCAAGAGGGCGGCGCGCGCATGGCGTGCGAGTACTTCTTGAATCACGGGCACAAGAACGTGTACTTCGTCTCTGGTAAGAAAGAAGCGCTGTCGAGCCAGTGCCGTATGAAAGGTTGGCGAGCGGCACTCGAGGCGCATGGCATTGAGCCGCCCGAGCCTCTGCAAGGCGATTGGAATGCGGATAGTGGCTATGCCGCGGGCCTTGTGCTTGCCGATAAAGCCGATTGCACGGCGGTCCTCGCTGCTAACGACTGCATGGCAAACGGCGTGATGATGGCTCTACGTGACAAAGGGCTCGGTGTGCCCGACGACGTGTCCGTGATCGGCTTTGATGACGAGCTTTACAAGACGATTCCCAACTCGATTCTGACGTCGGTGAAGTTCCGTCACCGCGAGCTGGGCGTCCGTGCGCTTAACGAGGTCGTCGCAGGTCTGGAAGCCCCGAGCTCCAGAAGCCGTACGCTCGTCTCGGGCGTGTTGGTCGAACGTTCCAGCGTAAAGGACCTGCGGGCGTAGGGTTTTTCGGCCCGTTCGTCTCAATCTGTAACAGTTAGGACCGAAAAACTCAGCTAAATATTACAGATTGAGATATTTCTGCTCGGGCGTTCTGTTTGTCTCGATCTGTAACAGCTTGGAGCGAAAAACTCGGCTAGATGTTACAGATTGAGATGAACGGGAGGACGGGTGCGGTCTAAACAAAATGGCCCGCGCATCACACATCGATGCACGGGCCATTTATTGTCTGCAAGCGGCAGGTGGTGTCAGCGTCTTATGCCTCGAGGTTTTCCTCGATCCAGGCGACGGCACCCTTGGGATCCTTAGTGAGGTCGATGTACTGTTTGCCCTTGGGCGACAGCAGCGTGATGCCCAGGCGGTCGGTGTCGGCCTTCATCTCGTTGTAATAGGTGCGAACCTGCGGAGCCAGGACGATGACGTTGTACTGGTCCATGATGGCGTAGTGGCTGCCGTAGGCACCGGCGTTGGCGGTAATGTCGATGCCCAGCTCGTCGGCGCCTTCCTTAAGCGCGTTGGCGAGCAGTGCAGAGGTGCCGGCGCCAGCGCACAGAACCAGAACCCTCAGATCCTTGCCCTTAAGGGCGGACGGAGCTGCGGAGGCCTCAGTGGCAGAAGCGGTCTCGACAACAGGAGCCTCAACGGCGGGGGCGGCAGCGGTCTTGACGGCCTTGGTCTCCTCGGCCTCTTCTTCGGCCAGGGTCTCGGCCTCCTGCTTGCACAGGACGTTGTCGTAGGCCTTGCAGAACGGGTAGTAGATCAAGAAGTCAACGACCAGCAGGACGACAACCAGGACCAGAGAGATCGGCTGGAAGTTGGTGTCGATGAAGGTGCCGATCGGTCCGGGGAGTGCCCACGGCATGGCATAGATAAAGCCGTTCATGCCCAAAAAGTCGATGAAGAACTTACCAATGAGGACGTTGGCCACGGGGGCAAACAGGAACGGGATCAGGAAGTACGGGTTGAGGATGATGGGCGCGGCGAACAGCAGCGGCTCGTTGACGGCGAACATCACGGGCACGACAGAGGCTTTGCCGACGGCCTTGAGCTGCTTGGAGCGCATAAAGAGCAGGAAGATAATCGGGACAATGAACGTGGCGCCGGTGCCGCCGAGTTCGCCGATGTAGTTACCGAAGTTTTCGGTCAGGGCAAGGGCGGGGTGACCGCCGGCCTGCAGCGTGGCGAGGTTGGTAGTGATGTTGCCAAACAGCGCGGCGTTGAGGGCAGGCTTAACGACCGAGGGGCCGTGGATGCCCATGAACCAGAACAGAGGGATCATGAACCAGATGAGGGCGAGGCCGGCGTAGGAATCGGCAGCGGCGAACAGCGGGCTCACCAGCGTGGAGATGACGTTGGCAAACGGGACGGCCAAGCAGGTGCGGCAGATAACGTCGATGACGGCGACAAACAGGATGGAGAAGCTGAAGGCGAAGATGTCGCGGAAGTTCTGGGCGATGGCGCCGGGGACTTCTTTGGGCAGCTTGATGGTGATGTCTCGCTTAATGCAGAAGGCATAGATGTTGACCGTGGCAAATGCGGCGACAAAGGAGCTCAGCAGGCCCTTGGTGCCCATGTTGTCGGTAAAGAACACCGAGACATCGGCGCCGTCGATCTTGGCACTCGTCTGGGTAACGGCCAAGATGAGCATAGCGCACATGGCGGCGACCATGGTGCTCGTGGCGTTGATGGCCTTGCCGGCAGGCATGCGGCGGTTCTTGGAGCCGGTCAGCGCGCTTGCGGTGGTGCCGGCGACCATGATGCCCACGACGCCCATCGTGAAGTTGTAAACCTTGTTGCAGAAGTTCACGACGTCGACGTTCCACCAGTCGGGCAGCGTAAAGCCGCCGACCGTGGCGACAACGCCCGGCAGGGTCGAAATAAGCAGGAAGACAGAAGAAGACAGGATGATGGGCATTGCTGCCAAAAAGCCGTCTTTAATGGCCTGAAGGTAGATGTTCTTAGAGACCTTGTCGAAGTACGGCTGACCTTTCTCCAAGAACTTAACGATCGATTCCATAGTTCACGCTCCTCTTTGCATGAAATCTTAATGGCATGGACGTTGAAAACCTATATGGTCTCCCGCTTGCTAAAAGCCCGGGTGCAGGCGGGGCCGGTCCCAGGG
>DXLS01000003.1:0-19741 GCA_019414605.1 Collinsella sp. | reverse complement strand
CCCGGAGACCCTCCCCGCCGTCACTTTGTTCGAGTCGTTGTTGTTCCTCGCCGCTTCCGCGGCTCGAGGTCCCCGTTCTCCTCGGCGGGGTTGTCTAAGGTTGTCGCTGAAGCTCTGCCTTTTGCTGAAACAAAAACGGGGGATGCGGCTTGCATCCCCCGTTTTTGTTGCGGTTAGTCCAAGTCAATAAACTTGGTGCTTAGGATCTTGCCGTCTTTAACGAGCATTCTGGCCATGGTGGGGCCTCGGGTGCCTCTGGGGTAGCTGGCGCTACCCGGGTTGAGGACTAAGCAGCGGCCCACTTGGGCTTCTTTGGTTACGTGGGTGTGACCGTTGATGGCTACGTCTACGGATCCCACCGGAAGGTCTTCGCGGTAGTGGGCTACGGCGAATTTGAGGCCTTCGTAGGTAAAGAGCGCAAGACGGTCTACATCGGGGCCGTAGTCGCGGTAGTAATCGTTGTTGCCCAGTACGGCCCGCACGGGGGCGATGGTGCATAGGTGCTCGTAGTCCATCTCTGACGTGAGGTCGCCGGCGTGGATAATCAGGTCTGCGCCCTCAAGCTCGTCCAGGAGCGCAGGCGATAAATAGCCGTGGGTGTCCGAGATGATGTCGATGCGCTTGGCGCTTGCACTGTTCATGGGATCCCTTCCGCAAAAAAACGATTCGGCAGATACATACAAAAAAGGCCCCACGGCTCCGCAGACGATGGGTCTACAGGGCTGCGGGGCCAGTGTGCTAGAGACTCAGGGCCTTCTTGAGCGGCACGACGCGGCGGCGCGAAACCGGTACGCGTTCGTCGACGCCCGTAATGCCCAGCTGGATAGCGCCCGAGGGAACCGTCTCGACGTCGGTGACACACACCAAGTTGACGATATAGCGGCGGTGAACGCGGAAGAAGCCAAAGTCGCAGAGCTTGGCCTCGAACTGTGCCAGCGAGGTCGTGGACAAAAAGCGGTCATCGACCGTATAAATACAGGAGTAATCGTCCTTGGCCATAATAAAGCGAATGTCGTCCACGGGGATGAGGACCTTGCGGCCGCCCTTTTCCACCGGGATGCGCTCGATGGTCACCTTGCTGTCCGTGACAGGCTTGGCGCGTTGCATAACCTTATCGATCGCTCGATCCAGGCGAGCCTCCTCGACCGGCTTCATCAGATAGTCGACGGCATCCACATCAAACGCCTCGACCGCATGATCGCTGTACGCGGTTACGAATACGATCGCCGGCGGATTCTTGAGCTTATGCAGTGCCTCGGCAAGTTGCAGACCCGAAGCGCCAGGCATCGAGATATCGAGGAACACAACATCGACGCGGCTCTCCATAAGCATCTCGATAGCGGAGCGAACGCTCGACGCTTCTGTGATCGTGCCGATCTTGCCCGTCTGCTCGAGCAAGAAGCGAAGTTCCGAACGGGCCGGGGCCTCATCATCCACAATCATCGCACGCAGCATAGGGATAAAACCTTTCGTCAACTAACTACGTCGGGCATCCGCCAACTAGCGTTAAACCCGTAACCTATCATTCTACTCTTGAATGTCGAAGATGCTCTCCGACAAATCGAGATGCAGGAGCACTTTAGCGCCCTTGCCCGGGGCCGATTCGACGCGTGTATAAGAGTGCGGTCCATAAAAGCGATGGATGCGCTCCGAAATATTGTGCATGGCCACACCGGCGCCGCCGCCCTGCGGGGAGCTGGCGTCGGGACGGGCGGAGCGTTCGTCAAACAGTCTGGCAGCGGTGCCTTCGTCCATGCCCACGCCGTTATCGGCGACCACAATCAAAATCGCATCTTCGCCATCCCTGTGGACCGACACGTCGATCCTCAGTGCATCGTCGTCGCCCATACCATGGCGCACGGCATTCTCGACGATTGGCTGGATTACAAATGCCGGCACCAGCGTGTCCTCGACGTCCTCGGACACGTCGAAGGTCGCCAGCACGCGATCCTCGCCAAAGCGCGCCTTCTCAAACGTCAGGTAGCGCTTGGTCTGTGCGACCTCGCGCGACACGGGAATGAGCGAGCCCGAATTGTCGAGCGTGGCGCGATAGAACGAGGAGAACTCGCGCAGCAACTCGCGGGCGCGCAGCGGGTCGGTACGCGTAAACGACGCGATGGTGTTGAGCGTATTGAACAGGAAGTGCGGGTTGATCTGCGCCTGCAGAGCACGCACCTCGGCACGGGCCGTGAGCTCCTTTTGCACCTCGAGCTCGTGGATGGCGAGCTGTGTGGACAGGATCTCGGCAAAACCCGAGGCAAGCGCGTACTGGGTGCGGTCGACGGCACGTGGGGTCTTATAGTAGAACTTGAGCGTGCCGACGGTGCGGTCGCCCACCTTGATGGGCGCGATGATACCGGCAGGAACATGGTTGTGCGAGCCGTCCGAGCCCACCACGTCCACCACGCGATTGAACGACTGGACGATACCGTGCTCGATGACGTAGCGCGTGGCAAGTGTGTGGATGGGCGAATCGGGCAGCAGCTTTTCCTCAAGCTCGCCCGCGCAGGCCAGCACGTTGCTCTCGTCGGTAATGGCAACCGTCATGGCACGCGTCTCGGGCAAAATGCGCTGGCACACCAGACGCGCCGACTCCTGCGTCAGGCCGCCTTTGATGTCCTCGAGCATGGCAGAGGCCACCGAGAGCGTCTCTTCGGTGTACTGCGAACGCACCGAATCGGGATTGAGCGTCAAATAGATAAAAATGCACAGAAAGATACACAGCAGTGCGCAGGCGACCACGGTCGCGATTGGCTCAATCCCAGTCGCCAGGGCAAAAATAAAGTACGCTAGCACGCAAATAGCGCAGACAACGGCGATCACGCGAAAGATTGATATTGAGTTATCGCGCTGGGCGCGGCGGTCGATCATTCAGTCCCCTCCAGGATGCTGGTCAGTTGTGCGTCGCGCCAGAGCCCGTCCATGATCTTGGGCCAGAAGCTCTGGAAACGCAGGTAGCTTGCAGCGTTTTGGCGCGCGTAGGTCTTGGCCTCGTCAATACCGTGGCGCCAAATGCGTAGATACCCCTCGTGCTCGCGGGTAAACATGCTGCGAACCATGGCGGTCTTGCGCACGCGGTCGTCGAGCTCGCGCGAAATCCACGGCCCCGGATAGGGCATGAGCGACGCGGCCGTGACGGGAACGAGCTCCTGCTGGTGCGCGGCAAATGTCAGCTTGGCACGCTCGTAGTACCAACGGTACACATCCTGCATAAAACGCGGCGAGCGCTTCTCGGACTCGGGCGGCAGGTGGCGAACGGTCCACTCGTTGTCAAACCACACGTCGTAGCCAAACATGCGCATGTTAAAGAGGTAATCCAGGTCCTCACCTCGGGTGATAAACGGGTCAAATGCCACACGGGTAAAGGCGCGGGCATGAAGCGCCATAAGGCCGCCGCATACGTAGTTTGAACGCGAGATACGGGTGCCCGAGAGTGCCTTTTTCATCCAACGATTAAACTCGATACGCTTGGTCCACCAGCGATGGCAAATGCCTACCTTGTCTGTGGGCGCCAACGGCGATCCGCCGCGATCGTAAAAGTAACCGCTCTTAACCAAAATCGGCAGGCCCTGACGCGTCTGCTGGCCCAGCGCATAGGTCGCGCGCTTCATAAAGTCGGCATCGATAACGGTCTCGTCGTCATCAAAAAAGACAACGGCATCGTGGCCGAGCACCGCAGCGCAGGCAAGCCCCATATTGCGAATGGCGCCGTATCCGCGCAGGCTCACGCACTCGCCCGAGCCCTTGGGAGCAATCTGCGCCACACGGTCGGCGATACGCGATGCTTGGGTGTTGGTTACCACGGTGACTTTGAGCGTAGGGTGCGCGCCGACGATTTCGTGCACGCGCTTCGACACATCCGCCGTAGCCGAGATGGGACAGACCACCAAAAGGATAATCCTCGGAATGTCGCGCACCTGCTCGAGCGAGGCCAGGCAGCGGTCGAGCTCGGGATTGGTGGCGTCAAGCTCCGTCGAGTGGTCATAGGCGCCGGGAGCGTTTGCACGGGCATCATCGCCCGCCCAATATGTTGGAATCACAACCGTGGCGTTCATGCCTTCCCTCCCTGCAACACAAAAACGGGGCGCCGCCAAACACAGGCGACGCCCCGCGACCTAGCTGATTCCATCATACCCACTTGGGCAAATCATTGCTCGCAAGTCGCAATGTTTATTGCGGATAACCCCAAAAGAGTACCGCGGACAGGCCCAATAGCCGCTCGCTCCTATGCGGTCTGCTCTGCCGTCTGAGTCATGCGGGACAGGCGAACCAGCAGCATAAAGCCAACGATCAGCAGCACGCCAATGGAAAGGACGCCCAGCGACGGGTTGCCGGTCAGCGAGGTGACGACCGACACCAGGAAGGTGCCCATGACGCTTGCATAACGACCAAAGATGTCAAAGAAGCCGTAGTACTCGTTGGACTTTTCCTTGGGGATAATGCGGCCAAAGTAGCTACGGCTGAGCGCTTGCACGCCGCCCTGGAACAGGCCGACCATAATGGCAAGCACCCAGAATTCGAAGGCGGTCTTTAGGAAGAATGCGGCGAACAGCACAATGCCCATGTAGGCGGCGACGGCCACCAGGATCATGTTGAGCGTGCCCACGCGTCCGGCGAGCTTGCCGTAGATGATGGCAGACGGAAAGGCCACAAACTGCGTAACGAGCAGCGCCAGCACCAGCTGGGCCGAGTCGATGCCCAAAGCCGAGCCGTAGCTGGTAGCCATGGAAATGACCGTGTGGACGCCATCGATATAGAAGAAGAACGCGATCATGTAGACCAGCACGGTCTTGTTGTGGGCGATCTCGCGCATGGTGTGTCCGACCTCGGAGAACACACCGCCCACGATGTGGCCGATGGTGTCCTCGGGACCGCGCTCGCGACCGTACTTTTGCTTATAGGTGCGAATGAGCGGCAGAGTAAAGATGAGCCACCAGGCACCAGTGATGATAAACGACAGACGCGTTGCCAGTATGGTGGGGACACCAAGAGCGGGGCCACCCATGATGAGCGCCAGGCAGATGATGAACGGCACGGTGGAACCGATGTAGCCCCAGGCATAGCCCGAGCTGGACACGGCGTCCATGCGCTCGTCGGTGGTAATGTCGGGCAGCATGGCGTCGTAGAACGTCATAGAAGAGTTAAGGCCGATGGTGCACAGCACGTACACGGTCAAAAATGCCATGGCGGACATTGGGATAGCCTGCGCCAGGCAAAGAACCAGGCCCGTGAGGAAGAAACCCAAGAAGAACTTGATCTTGTTGCCAGCGTAGTCGGCAAGCGCGCCCAGAATGGGCATGAGCATGGCAATGACCAGCGAGGCAATCGTCTGCGCGTTGCCCCAAGCGACCACCAGGTCTGCTGAGGAAGCACCGGTATTGATGGCGTTAAAGTAGATGGGCACCACCGAGGTATTGAGCAGCACGAGAGCCGAGTTGCCCACATCGTACATAACCCAGTTACGCTCGAGCTTGGTGTATTTCATGGACAGGGCCCCTTCGTATTCGCCCGATATGCAGTTAGTTCATCGTACCCCAATTGTCCAGAGGCGCCGGTAAGGATTCGGCAAAGGGGCACGCACGGGCCCTACTCCTCGCGGTCGAACTCCTCGTCGGCGTCGAGTACGCGGCCACTGTAGTTGATATGGCCGGTCACGGCTTCCATGTCGCCGGTCTCGATAAAACGGGCGACGGTGAGCTCGTAATCGACCAGCGCGCGCTCAAAGACCTCGGGGAAGCTCTCAGTCGAGACCTCATCGGTAAAGGGATTCTTCCATGCCAGGTGGCCCAGGTTGCCGGTGCGCTCGGGCAGCTCCGTCGTCACGCGATGGGCAAGGCCGTCGAGCAGCGAGTAGTCGTGCACCAAGCCCTCAACCAGGGCAATCGCGCGCGTCTTTACCGAGCCGGCAGGCTCGATAGTACGGTAGAGCAGCTGCATGTCGGCTACGGCGCCGGCGTACTCCCCCGCCGGGATGTCGATACCGTACACGCGCCCGGCGACGTAGCTCATCAGCACGCCGGCAACGCGATTGATGCGGTCGGTAGTGACGATCTCGCCCGCCGGCGGATAATCCTCGACCGTGGCCCCGTCACGTTTAAGCTGCAGCATCAGCACGTCCAGGTCGCTTTCGAGCACGGCGTGAACTTGACTGCCCGAAGCCTCGAGCTCGGGGTCGGACTCAACAATGCCAAACTGCTGCTCGTAGACAAAGGGATGGGCATTGCGGTCGAGCACATAGTGCGACAGCAGGCCCAGCGCAAACGCGCGGCCCAGATTGGCATCGCGCGGCTGCAGGTGCGACACGCCATCGCGCAGGCACGAGAACTGGCGCGACATGCGCGAGCGGTGCATGACCTGAGCAAGCGACGTACAGTCGGAAATGCGCGGCGTGAGCATGTGGAAGAAAAACGGGTCGGGACCCTGGTTGCCCAGGATAAAAGCAATGCGTTCCTCGTCGGACGTAATAACGCCCTGCGGAAGACGGTCGATGCTTTCCTCGCCAAATAGATGATGCGTAATGAGCGCAGGCATAATAATCCTTTCGATTTCATTCGATGTCACCCATTATGCCCACCGCGCGGCCATACCAAACCTACGGTGGTAAACGATGGCATGCAGACTGTCTACGCAAGCCCCAGATGCGCCTTAACCTCGGCAGCGCGACGACGCGACACGGGCACGGTCGAGGTTACGCGATCGAGCCTGAGCTCCATAAGACCCGTGGAACCGATCTCGACATTATGCACGTCTTCCAAATTGACCAGATAGCTGCGGTGGACACGGATAAAGCCCTCGGAGGCCAAACGTCGCTCGAGCGAGGAAATCGACTCATTGATCAGGTATGTCCCCTCGGCACAGACCGCATTGCAAAAATCGGCACGCGCCTCAAAGTAGCAGACATCCGCCACGGGGATGAACACCTTTTTGCCCCCACGATCCACCGTCAGGCGCAAAGGCTGGCGCGGAGCATGGACAACACGGCGAGCGCCCAGGGCAGCCTCGATCTTGTCGAGCGCCTTTGACAGGCGGGCATCCTCGACCGGCTTGACGATGTAATCGACGGCATCGAGGTTATAGGCATCGGCCGCATACTCGGCAAATGCCGTCACAAACACCACGACCGGCGGCGTCTTTAGGTTCTGCAGCGTCTCGGCAAGCTCAATTCCCGAGCGACCGGGCATGGTGATGTCTAAAAACAGCACGTCGGGCTTGTTCGACAGAATCGACTCCACGGCTTCGGTGACATTGCCCGCCTCGGCAATCTGACCCACACGCGTATCCTTTTCCAACAGATAGCGTAGCTCAGCCCTAATTGGGGGCTCGTCATCAACCACCAGGATGTTCCAGCCTTCGGACATATGCGCTTCCCCTCTTTTTCTCTCAATCCAACCGCGTGCTACACCGTCAGCGGCGCCGGTTCATGCGGCTCGCCGTTCAACTCGACGATGACCTGTGTTCCCACGCCCTCCTGGGACTTCACGCGCATGCCAGAATCTTCTCCGTAAAAGAAATGGATGCGCTGAAGCACGTTGAAGAGCGCCAGGCCGCAACCTCGCTTGATGGATCCGTCGGCGGTAATGCTCTCGGGCTCCTCTCGGCGATGCTGCTCGAACAGATGCGCGCAGACTTCTTCGCTCATACCGATACCGTCATCTTCGACGATGATCTCCAAGCCGTCATCGGTCTCAAAAGCCCTAACACGAATAGAAAGAGGCTCGGTCTCGCGCTGCGCATGCTTGATGCAGTTTTCGAGCAGCGGCTGCAAGATAAACGGCGGCACCAGGCTGTCGCGCACCTCAAAGTCGATGTCGACCGAAACGCGCAGACGGCCATCACCATACCGGGCCTGCATAAGATTGATATAACGAGTGCCCTGTTCCACCTCGTGCTCGAGCGTGGTGAGCGTATCGGAGTCAGAAAGCGTCTGACGATAGTAGTTGGAAAAGTCAATTAGCAGCGATCGCGCGTTGTCGGGCTCGGTTCGAACGAGCGACACGATCGTGCTGATGGTATTGAATAGAAAATGCGGGTCGACCTGCGACTGCAGAGCGCGGAGTTCAACGCGGGCCGTGAGTTCATCCTGGCGCTCGAGCTCAAAGCTGGCGAGCTGCGTGGAAATAAGGTCGGCGAAACCCGAGGCAAGCGCCGTCTGGCGCATATCGATGCTGCTCAGGCGCGGGTAATACAGCTCGAGTGTGCCCACGCAATGCCCACGCACGGTAAGCGGCGCGACAATGCCGGCGCGCAGGCGGGGAAAATAGCCGCCCGTCTCATTGGAAGCGTCACGCGAAAACACGCTCTGCTCACCCGTCTCAATCACGTTGAGCGTAGTCTTGAGCACCACCGGGGTGCCGGCAGGGCATTTTGCCGAGTCCTCGCCCCAGCTTGCCAGTACCTGCTTGCCGTCGGTAAAGCAGATGGCAGAGGCGATGGTCTCGGACAGGATGATTTTAGAGGCGCCCAGGGCCGCTTCGGGCGTAAGGCCGCGCGACGTATAGGCGAATATTTTTGATGCGATGGCGAGCGTACGGTCGGTTGCGCTCGATGTGAGGTCGTCGGGGACCACAAAGACATACGAGAAGAAGAAGCACAGCATGACCAGGCCGGCAATGACGACAACGCCTGGAACGGGATTGGGATTATCGGTTAAATCCCAGATAAGCAGCAAGATAAGCGCCGGAACGACGACACCAAGTAGAATGGCCTGAACCACATGCTGGGCCGTACGAAAGACCTTGGTGGAGTTGTAACTCTTGCCCAGAATCAGTCTATTGAGATCCACCGTCATCCCCTTCTTACTGACGCACCCCATAGCAATGGAGAGGGCCGCAAGCGACCCTCTCCATTGCATTATGCAATCAAAAACTGTGTTTTACATCCAGCCATCGACAAACGGTATCTTAGGCGCTGTATTTGTTGGCCTCGCCAAAGGTGCCAGCCTCGACGATCCAGCCGTCCTTCATGATGACGTCCATGTTGTCGGTGTTGAGCACGTGGATGTCGGCGGCGACGTCACCGTTGACGACCAGCAGGTCGGCGCACTTGCCGGCCTCGATGGAACCGGTCTCGTCCTCGATGTGGCACATCTTGGCACCGTTGAGGGTGGCGCAGGTGATGGTCTCGACCGGGGTGAAGCCGATCTTGTCGACAAACTCGTACATCTCCTCGATGGAGCAGGTGCCGTACGGGGTGACGAAGGAGAAGGAGTCGGAGCCAATCGTCATGACGACGCCGCGCTTCTTGGCCTCGCGCAGGCAGTCGTAGTTGCGCTGCAGCTCCTTCTCGACCAGGGTGCCCTCGTACTTGTCGTGCAGCTCGGGGACGTAGACGGGCGGATAGGTGGCGTACCAGGTGGGCAGGAAGGCGATCGTCGGGGTGAAGAAGGTGCCCTGCTCGGCCATGAGGTCCATGGTGCGCTCATCGATATCGAAACCGTGGATCAGCTGCTCGCAGCCAAAGCGGACGGAATCGTAGGCAGCGGCGTGGTTGTTGTAGCAGTGGCTCCACACGGGGATGCCGACCAACTTGGCCTCTTCGATCACGGCCTGGATCTCCTCGGAGCAGTAGTGCTGGTCGCGACCGGAGTCCCAGCGCCAGATGCCGCCACCGGTAGCCCAGATCTTGATGGCATCGGGGTTCTCGCGCAGGCGACGACGGACGGCCTTACGCAGATCCCAAGGACCGTCGACCTGATCGCCCCAGGGGTGCGATTCCTTGTTGAGCTCCTGGCTGCAGTGGTGGGAGTCACCGTGACCGGCAACACGGCAGAAGCCGAGTCCGGTGGCCAGAACGCGCGGGCCCTTAAAGACGCCCTTGTCGATGCAGTCACGGATCTGGATACCAAAGCGGCCGATCTCGCAGACGGTGGTGAGGCCGTGGGTGAGGCAGTCGTAGGCCTGCTTGACGGCGACGGCCTGCTTCTCGAGGAGCGGCTGCATGACCCAGTCGGTGTCATCGTCGGTCAAGTTGCCCGAGAAGTGCAGGTGGGTGTCGATCAGGCCGGGAAGGACGGTCTTGTCGGCGGCATCGATAACCTCAACGCCCTCAGGAAGGTCCTGCATAGTGCCGGCGTACTCGATCTTGCCGTTGTCGTCGACGAGAACGAGGGAGTTCTCGACCGGCTCGGCACCGGTACCGTCGATGAGCTTGCCGCCAACGATTGCATACTTAGTGGACATGGTTCCTCCTTATGGATCCATATAGTGGGCGAGGCCGTGTTGGGTTAAGGCCTCACAAAGCTACCCAAGTGGTGCCGGGTTCGGTGCGCGGGAGAGAGGATTCCGCGCACCCGATCCGCCCCGGCCAGGCGTTACTTTTTGCGGGAATTGGTGAAAGCCATGAGGGCCAGGCCAACAGCCAACCAGCCGATCACGATGCTCCACTCCACCATGTTGAGGGAGGCGGGAGAGAACGGGATCACGAGCAGGCCAATGATGGTGCCGCAGGCAACGATAGCGAGGCTGATGCCAAACTTGCCGCCGGGCACCTCGTAGGGACGAGGCAGGTCGGGCTCGGTGAAGCGCATGCGCAGGCAAGCGAGGGCGACCATGCCGCAGGAGAAGATGAAGGCGAGAGCCGACACGTTGGTCAGAGGGATGAGCATGTTCTTGCCCAGGAACGGACCGACGACGGTGATGACGCCCAGAACGACGCAGGCGAGCTTGGGAGCGCCGGACTTGGGATCGACCTCGGCGAACTTCTCGGGCAGCTGGCCCTTTCGGCCCATGGCGAGCATGATGCGGCTCGTGGCGCCGTAGAAGGAGTTCATCGGGCCCATGGGTCCAAGCGTGGCGATGACGAGCATGGCCAGGTACAGGAGCATGTTGATGCCCTTGAGGCAGGCAAGCGCGGGAACCGGGCTCTTAACAAACTCATGCCAGTCGAGGATGGTGCCGAACGAGTAGATGCAAACCATGTAGAAGCCGCCTGCGGCCAGCAGGGCCAGGGAGATGATCTTGCCGAACTTGTTCCAGTTGAGGCCCTCGGCCGCTTCCTCAGCCTGCTGAGGAATGGTGTCGAAACCGGCGTAGAAGAACGGGGTCAGAACCAGGACCGAAACGATGCCTGCGAACAGGCTGGTGCCCTCGGTAGCAGGCTTGCCGCCGCCAGCACCGGTGACCTGGGAGAACACGGGCATGGCGTTGTCCGGCGAGCCGGTGAACAGCGAGACGCCCATGGCGAGCAGCATGCCGCAGAGCAGGGCCTTGGTCAGGAAGGCTTGCAGCTTGGCGGCCGAGCTGGCACCGCGGAAGTTGAGGAAGATGACGTAAGTTGCAAAACCGAGCGCGATCAGCGTCGGGAACAAGTAAACGTCGGCGCCCAGGATGGTGTAGAGCTTGACGGCGCGCAGCCACTCAAGGCCGGGCAGGCTGCCGAACATCTCGGACACGAGGGTCGAGATGGCGATGGCCTCCCACGGGCACAGGATGCCGTTGCCCAAGGCCAGGAGCCAGCCGGTGATGTAGCTCATCGTACGGCCAAAGCTACGATCGACATACTCGACGATGCCGCCCGAGATGGGGATAGCAGCCGTGAGCTCACCGAAAACAGCTCCGACGGGCACGAGGAAGATTGCACCCAAGAGGAATGCGATCATAGCGGGAACGGGACCGCCGCCCACGACCATCCAGTCGCCGACCTGCAGAACCCAACCGGTACCGATGATGGCACCAAAACCGATGGTGAAGAAGTTCCAGAGCGAGAGCGTTTTCTTCATGCCGCCGTTATCCTCGACTGCAACTTCTGCATTCTTGTCCGCCATTGTTCCCCTCCTTTCCTTTTTGACGCCCCTTGGCGTCACCCCTTGCGCGGTCTGTTTTGCCGCGCGCTTTTATTTCGTGGCTTTAAGATACGGCCTTGGCACAGCAGCGCCGCTTGCGGCTCGACCGAAGGCTGAACTGCAAAACGAGCGGCGCCGTTTTTGGGACGAACGGCACGGTTTGCCGCTCATTGTTGTCGCCCGTCCGACGGGCGTACGCTCATCGGACGCATAGAGAGATGTTTTTGAGGCCGTGTGTTTTGCGCCTTTCGTACCGTTTACCGAGCTTTTGACGCGCGGACCCATTTGTTGCACATCTTTTTTGTAGGATAGACAGGTTATACATGAGACAAGGCGGTACGAATGGCATACGGATACAACGACGGTGATCAACGGCGACAAAGCGTTCGCCTTGCTGGCCGCACCACGCCGACGCCCAGAAGTGCCACGAGCAGCAATCCGCAACGCCCTCAAGAGCAACCCAGGCCTTCGTCTCGGCAGCAGACAAACAGAACACGGCAGAGTGGCCGTCCGAGCACGGGCACAAGCGCACAGCAAGATAGCCGCTTGGGCGCGCGCACTCGACAGCGCCAAGCCGAGGTTCCGCAACTGCGCCGCAACGGCGCACGTCAGCCCGGCATCCATATCAACCGCTTCTTTTCGCATCCCCAAGGCGGACGCGACGGCAAGCCCTACCGCTCGACATCGTACGTGAATGCCCCCGCCCTGCCGGCTCGTCGGCTTTGCCTCGCACTGTGCTCTATCCTCATCTGTCTGGTCTTTGTGCTTATGAGCTCCTGTATGTCCCACGGCTCGGCCGGTCTCGAGCCCACCGCCGAGGACAAGCTGCTCAAGGCCCCCGTCGCGCCCGGTTATTCTTTCGCCTTTTCGACCCCGCGCTCGCAATGGCAAGCCGGCACGATGCCCCATATCTATCAGATCGACCCTGCATGGTCGGAGCTGCCTTACGCCAGCGGTACCATCCGCCAAAATGCCTGCGGGCCTACGTGCCTCACCATGGTCTATATCTTTAAGACGGGACGCACCGATATGACTCCCGTCGATATGTGCGCGCTTTCCGAGGCAGGCAATTACGCCCCCACCGGTGCAACCGAATGGTCGTTTATGACGAGCGGTGCGTGGCAGTTGGGACTTAACGGAACGGAGCTTCATAACGATCGCGACTCGATGACTCAGGCGCTGCGTTCGGGAGCGCCCGTCATCGCCGCCGTTCGGCCGGGCACCTTTACCAACGTGGGCCACTACATTGTACTTTACGGTATTGACGACGCCGACCAGATTGAAGTCTTCGATCCCAACTCGGCCAGCCGCAGCGCCCGCCGCTGGGGCGTCGTAGAGGTCCTCAACGAAGTCGAAGCCATGTGGGCCTACTACTAGTCATTGGGCACTCATTGGGGACAGACTTAAATGAGTGGTCGTCGGGGACAGTCTTACGGACGCCGGCCGAGAGCAGACGAAAAGGGCCATCCCGAACTGCTTGGAACTGCCAGCACGGAAAGCGCATCCTGCTTTGGGGCCCAATAGCGGGGTGCGCTTTCCGTTAGCGGCCCGTTTGGGAAACTAGGGACCGCTTTTCGACAATAATCCGGGATGCATTTTCCGATTGAGGGCCTCAAGGGAAACCGCACCCCATGTTGGACGCTCATTCTGGGATGTGCTTTCCGCAGTTGATCGATGCGGCCTTTAAGGACTGTCCCAAGCTGCCGGCAGGAAAGGAACGTCCCCAAGTGCCGGGTTTCCGCAGCCTGCAATGCTCCTCATGAACAGCCGCCTCAATAACAAAAGCCCCCGCGGCCGAAGCGGACCGCGGGGGCAACAGACCTGCAAGAGTTAACTCAAGTCCTCGCCATTTGATGCAATGACCTTTTGGTACCAGCAGAAGCTGTCCTTTCGGTAGCGATCGAACGTGCCTTTGCCCATATCATCGGCATCAACATAAACAAAGCCATAGCGCTTCTTCATCTGCCCCGTCGAGGCCGACACCAAATCGATACAGCCCCACGGCGTGTATCCCATCAGGTCAACACCGTCCTCGACAATTGCATCGCGCAGCGCAAGAATATGCCTTCGCAGGTAATCAATATGATACGCATCGTGGACTTTGCCGTCTTCCAGCGCATCGAGTCCGCCCACACCGTTCTCGGCGATAAAGAGCGGAAGATGGTAACGATCGTGGTAGCCGGCAAGCGTCACGCGCAAACCCAGCGCATCGATCTGCCACTTCCAGGCAGTCTCTTTATCCTTGAGGTACGGATTGCGCAACGTCGGGAACACGTTGCCCTCCGCCTTCTCGGCGATCACCTGATCATCGGCGCACACCAAGCGCGAGCAATAGTACGAGAACGAGATGAAGTCGACCGTATGCTCTGCCAGATACTCCGTATCGCCCGGCTCAAAGGGCACGTGAACACCCTCTTTCTCGAGTGCACGCAGCTTCCAAGCAGGATAGGCGCCCGCAGCCATCACGTCTGTGTAGAAGTAGCGGCCGCGGTCCTCCTCATACGCAAGCCATACGTCCTCGGGCGCACAACGGTACGGATAGGTCGCACCGGCAGCGACCATGCAACCCACCTTGTTTGCGGGATCGATCTTGTGCAGAATCTCGACAGCGCGAGCGCTCGCCATAAACATATGGTGCGAGAACGCCGCGGTCACGGCTGCACGGTCACGCTCATCCTCGAGCGTGACACCCGCGTTGAGATAGGACAGCGACACGCTGTTGATCTCGTTGAACGTAAGCCAATAACGCACGAGGCCCTGGTACGCGCGTCCGACGGTCTCGACGTAGTGCGCATACCGCTCGATCATCTCTCGGCTTTGCCAGCCACCATAGCGCTCGACCAGAGCCAACGGATAGTCGTAGTGCGACAGCGTCACAAGCGGCTCGATTCCATGCTCGCGCAGCGCCTCGAATACCTGACGGTAAAACTCCAAGCCCTCGCCGTTGGGCTCGGTCTCCATCCCTGTGGGAAAAATACGGCTCCAGCAAATTGAAAGACGCAGGCACTTAAAGCCCATCTCGGCAAAGAGCTCGACATCCTCGTGCCAATGATGGAAGAAGTCGTTGCCCCAGCGGCATGGATACAGCCTGTCCGGATCGTCCACGGGCTTTTGCCTGCCAAACATTACATCCCAGCGGTCGGAACCCTGTGGGATCAGGTCGGAGTGCGACATGCCGCGGCCGCCCTCGTTCCAGCCCCCTTCGGCCTGGTTGGCGGCGAGGGCACCACCCCACAAAAAGCCCTCGGGCATACCGGCGGCAGACGTTCTGTCAAAGTAACTCATGCTACTCAGCATCCTCGGCAGAAGCTGCCGCGGCGTTCTCCTGCTCCTGAGCCAGGAGCTGGTTATCGTACACCTTAAAGAACGGGTACCAGACCACAGCCATGACCACGATCAAAACGATCGTAAACACCCAGATGCGCGGGTCGAGGCACTGGACAAAGCCCTGAACGAAGATGGGGAACGTGCCGCTCACCAAGATGTAGAAGTTAGAGACAAGACCCAGTGAGACCGCACCCCAATACAGCAGGGCCGAGATCATGCCGCCTAGCACAAACGGAATCATGAGGATCGGGTTGAAGATGATGGGCGCGCCGAAGATCGCGGGCTCGGAGATACGGAAGAAGCTCGGCACGATCGATGCCCTGCCAAATGCCTTGAGCTGCTGCGACTTTGCCCTAAACGCGCAGAGCGCCACAAAAGAGAACGTATTACCCGTGCCGCCGATGAGGTTGATGGCCAACGACATGAGCACCGGGTGGAACTCAAGCGGCTGCCCGGCAGCATAGAGCGAGGCGTTGGCGGCAAAGGCGGCAAGCGAGACCGGGGCGGTGATGGGCATTACGATCATGTTGCCGTGGACGCCAAAGCACCAAAACAGCAGCGTCATGAAGCAGATAAGCAGTGCGCCGGGCACAGAGTCAACTGCGACGGAAAGCGGGGCAGCGAGCAGCTTCTCGATAACCGAGGGGATGGACAGCGCGGGATCGATCATCTGGATCAGCAGGTTGCCGCCAAAGAAGATGAGGATGTTGGCGAGCATAGGTACGATGGCGCCAAAGGTTTCGGACAAAAACGGCGGCACGCCATCGGGCATCTTGATGGTGATGCCCTTGGTCTGGCAGAAGCGCGTGACCTCGACGGAGACCAAGGCAACGATGATGGCGGTAAACAGACCCTGCGCACCCAGATAGGTGCAGGGGACCGCCTGGAGCACGGACTCGTCAGCAAGCTGGTAGTAGGACGACGGCGCCGCGGCGATCAGGAACATCACCAGCGAGGTCATGCCGGCGTTAAGCTTGGGCATCTTGTAGGTGCCCGCCAGGTTATAGGCGATTGCGAACGTCACGATCACCGACAGTATGCCCATCGTCATATTGAAGGGGATGAGCAGCGTGAGCTTATTGGCCGTCGCAAAATCGAGCCAAGGGCCAAAGACGGACCAGAACCCGCCCTGCGCCACCAGGTCGGCCGTGACCGGCGGGTTGGCGAGGATCATAAAGACGGCAGATACCAAGATGAAGCTGATCGCGCTCATAAAGCCCTTTTGCATGGAGGCAAAGTGGCGCTCGGTGCCGCAGAAATTGGCGATAGGGGTCAGTTTTTCCTGAAGCAGGGTCATGAACTTCTCCATGGTTGCCTCCTAACCCAACAGCGACTGGGCGAGTGCCAGCACGTTGGCGGCGTTGCCCATACCGTAGTCCTGTGCGGGGATGACCGCGGTCGGCTTACCGCTCCCCTGCTTGACGGTGTTGAGCTGGTAGGACACCTGCGGCCCCAAGAGCAGCACGTCATAATTGGCGCACGTCTCCTGATACTCGCCGATACCCACCGCATCGATATCGAGCTCGATGCCGTTTTGCTCCGCATATTTCTCGAGTTTCTTCATCAGAATGCTTGTAGACAGACCAGCTGCGCAAACAAGAAGGATCTTCATAAGGGATTCCCTTCGCATTGATTGGTTGGATAGTCACCGCACGCCGCTAGGCGTTCTTGGTTGCAGTGCACTCATACAGGCAGATCAGCTCCTGCACGAGCTCCTGAGCAAGCATGGAGCACATGAGGTGGTCCTGAGCATGGACCAGCAACACATCCACCGACAGATGCTCGCCCGCTGCCTCAGTCGAAAGCAGCTGCGTTTGGATGTGGTGAGCCTTGATTCCCGCATCCTTTGACTGCTTCATGAGTTTGGCGGCGGCGTCAAAATCCCCCGCTTTTGCCTTTTCAAGGGCTTCGAAGGCAAGGCTGCGTGCCTCTCCCGCTGCAGCGACCAGCTGAAACGAAACCATCTCGGTTCCCTGATCGTCCATAACGGTCTCCTCTCCCGTGATGTTTGGTTTGTACTTGAATATTCGAAACGCCTATCTCCCGCCCGCAATCCTCGAGGTTTATTGCAGGTAGACAGACAGGGTTATCGACAAAAGAAGTCTTAAGCCGTATGCGCTTGCACAAGCGCCATCAGCTCATGCCAGGACCGGCGCTCGCGTAGGCGCTCGACCCCCTGGCGGTCCATAAAGATCTCGGCGAGCAGTGAGCTCAAGATCCGCGCCTCATCGCCGCCCGACCGGGCAAACGACACCATAAAGACGATATCGACCTCATGGCCGTATTCGTCCCAAAGAATGGGATGTTCGAGCAGGCCCACGGTAACAAAGGCCTCGGCGCTCAAGGGATGCATCCCATGGGGCATGGCTACCCCATTGCCAAACGAGGTGGCACTCGCGCTCTCGCGCTCGGCGACCTCTTGGGCAAACTGGGCATCGACACGGCCGCTCTCGACGGCGCGCTCGGAGAGATATCGGAGAACGGCCTGCTTCGACGGCGCCTCAACGCGGTTGAAGAACAGGGCACGGCTAAAGAAAGAGCTTACGGAGTCCGATTGCGCAGTGTCGTCGCTCAGCACCTTGCGGATAGCGTTGACATCGCTCGCCTCCAAGAAGAAATCGGCCTCGCGGACGGGCACGGGCAACTTGACGTTGAGCGGCACCGTTGTGAACACGTAGTCGATGTGCGAAAAATCGAACGTTCCCACGCGGGCGACATCGCATGTCTCAATCGAATCGATATACATGCCAAACTGCTTGCGGTACTGGTGCTCGAGCATACGGGCGCTTCCCGCTCCCGAGGCGCACACGATCAGGATGCGCTTGCGACGCGGCTGGTCGGCTTGCTGCTCGAGGGCCAGGGCAAATGCCATGGCGATGTAGCCGAGCTCTTCATCAGAGGGCTGGCTGCCAAAATGACGCTCGAGTACCTGCGAGGTGCCAGCTGCCATCGAATAGGCCAACGGAAACCTCGTCTTGATATCGGGCAGCATGGGGTTATCCATATGCATGTGATATTCAAGGCGATAGCCCAGAGGGCCGATATGCCGAGCAAGGTTCATGCGAAGTTCAAGATCGCCGCTAAAGTCAAACCTAAACTCATCGTTGACCGCACGTACCATCTCGGAAGCAATCTCCCACATCTCGTCCGAGATAACGGCAGAGCCCTTCTCGGGCACGCCCGTGCCCCTGCCGAGCAAATGGATTGCGATAAAGGCAACCTCTTCTCGGGGCATGCTCACGCCCAGGGCATCCTTGATGTTTGCGGCAATCTGGAAAGCCGCGGCGTATTCGCGCGTTCCCTCCAGTTTTTGAACGTCCGATTCTGCAGCTGGGACATAGCAGCCCTGCTCGATGCGGCCAAGAGCAATGTAAAGATGCATGATGAGATTGCGGGATGCCAGCGAGCTCACCGTGACGGGCGAGGCCGTCAGGGCATCGTCCACACATGCGGCGATGGCCCGCAGGCGCTCGGCGAGCTTTGCATCGTCGGTGTCGGGCAACACGGGCCTCACCAGCGAGGCCAGGCACAGGCGCCGTTGTGACTCCCCGCCCGCAACGCGGATTCCGTAGCGTGGGCGCTTTTCGAGCGTTAAGTCAAATTGGGCGAGTTTCTGCTCTACCAGACGCATGTCATTGAACAGAGTCCGCGCCGAAACGTAGAGTAAATCCGCATACTCCTCAATCGTCACCCACTGGGACCGCATGAGGAGGTCGTTAAGAAGGAAGGACACACGGCCATCGCGCGTATCAGGAATGCCCGGATGGGCCAGAGCCACACCGTCTAGCAAGCGAGCAAGCTCATCTGCACGTGCAACATCGATACGATACTGCCCCTTGCTGCCAACGATGCGTGCAACCCCTGCAAGGCTGTCGTTTGCGCGATGGATATAGTTTCTCACGGCGCGCTCGCTTACCTCGAGACGCTTGGCAAGTACCGCGACAGCGACAGGCTGAGCGTCCTCGATCATATTTACAAGCTGCTTGACGCGAGCATCCATGTCCTCCTCCTTTCCCTGCGTCTAGTCTAACGCGGTAAAGAATGACACTCCACGTCGCGCTCGTTCCGCCAACTCGGAACAGGTTGCGGGGAGTCCAGCTGAGCTATGGAGAGCCTGGGGAGAGGGCCCGAAGGCAATGCGTCGGTGTGGGATGCGCCTTCCCAGCCATTGGGCAGTCATTGGGGACAGACTTAAATGAGTAGTCGTTGGGGACGTTCTTGTTTGACTAGTCGTTTAAGAACGTCCCCAATGACTATTAAGGACTGTCCCAAGCTGCCGGCAGGAAAGGACCGTCCCCAAGTGCCGGGTTTGTCCCCAATAACTAGGTGAATAGCAAAAGCCCCGCAGTCGGAGCGGACTGCGGGGCTCGTGAAGAGAGGCTAGTTTGTGGGCGCCTTGCCCGGCGCCCACGAGAGAGGCAACGGAGCAGGGACTACTCGTGGATGCGGGTACCGGAGAGGCCGGCCATGGTCTCGGCGGCCTTGTCCAGGGCACCGATGATGCAGGTGCGGCCCTTGCGGGAGCGGGCGAACTTGATGGCGGCGCGGACCTTGGGCTCCATGGATCCCTTGCCGAACTGGCCCTCGTCGGCCAGGCGCTCGGCCTCGTCGGCGGTGAGGTCCTCGAGCTCCTCC
>DXLS01000029.1:0-51400 GCA_019414605.1 Collinsella sp. | reverse complement strand
CCCCATCATCGCGGTCTACGGGGTCAACGATATGGCACCGTGGGGACACATGTATGTCAATACTGGTCTAACAGAGCCATTAATTTTGCTTGCTGTTTTCATGCGGCGTTCTCTTGGGTATTTGAGCTTTTGCCGCTTGTTGGTCACAGTGCGTTTGATGTTAGGTCAATCCAGCTGCTTCTGTTCGAACGTTTTAACGTCAACATCTCCCATGATGCGCTAAGAAAGCGTCTAAATGTGTTGTTGAAAGCTGGCTTACTAAAAAAGAGAAGCCAGATGAGTTATCAGGCAACTGAGCACTGCGATTCTTTTTTGAGTGGATATGGGTTTAATTTAAACGTTGATTCCATTGGTAATCAGGGGGCGGGACCTGAGCAGCCCGTGGCTACCGATGTCGACAAATTGATTGGAGAGCTTTGGGATGCCTCGCGCGATTCCAGTCATCCCGATCGTCTGGAACGAGCTGTGGAGCGGTGTTTTAGTCGCCTTGGGTTTAGAACGACTCTGTTGGGCGGCTCTGGTGACACAGATGTTTTGGCCGTCGCGAATGCTGCTTCGAGATTTTCTTATTCCGTGGTAATTGATGCCAAATCAACTTCTAATGGCGGGGTCTCTGCCTCACAAGTCGATTTTGATACCCTTGAGCTGCATCGTCGTAAGCACGATGCGTCGTTCATCGCCGTTGTGGGTTCAAGTTTTTCTGAAAAACGGATCTGCGATAGGGCTAAGGAACATGACGTCGCGTTATTTGGAATTAGCGAGTTGGAAAAGCTTCTTAAGCTTCAAGAGGAGATTCCTCTCGTCTCTCAAGACTACAAAATTCTCTTCGAGAATTCGGGGTCTATCGATCTTGGTTTATTGGATCCCGCTATCGCTCGCTTTAGGCGAACGACCAAACTGCTTGATTTGGTGCTCAGGGCGTTGCTTTCTCAAAACGAAGATAAAGAATTTGGCGGCTTGATGTCTAAGCGGGATGTTTACTGGTTCATGAAAAACGGAACGTCCTCAATTGAAGACTTGTCGATCAGTGAGGTTGGGGAAATGCTCGAGTTCCTGTCCTCACCTTTTGTTGGATGTATTGGTAAGGATAAAGACGGATATTACGCTGTGGGATCTTTCGATGATGCCGCTAAGAGGCTTGTTCTGCTGGCCAAGGCGTGTAATGGGTAGCGTGGCTCGGTCGGGTACTTGACTGCGTTCATATTAGAGGCGTCCGCCCGTCAGGTCGTCGATATACGCTTCTTGGGGTGCGAACTTCAGCAGGTAGTCGATGTCGTTATCAAGTGCGATGTGTCCTCTCGTTGGTTGACGCCCCCGGAAGCCTTCGGGCGACACCTGAAGAGGGTTGATGCGTCGGCCTTCTTTTTTGGCGATTTCGCCTGTTCGTTCAAGGATTATGCGCCGTTTCGGTAGAATGTACCCAGTGATGCAGTCGTCGCGGACTCTGCGTGAGGCGATGACAAAGAAGGGTCGTTGTTCGGTTTACCGGCGATGGCCCTTTGATGTTTCCGAGACAACTGGATGTTGTCGCGTATTCGCTTCTGGGCAGTAGGTTTTCATGGTTCGGATGGGCTTTGGTTACATGACTTTTCCCGTAGTGTCGCAATTGATGCAGATCTCCTATCTCTTGCCGTAATATAATTACGGCAAGAGATAGGAGAGTCTCATGCTTAAGTGTTTTACTGTTGAGGGCTATAGGAATTTTTCGACTCCGGTTTCATTTAATTTTGCAGCTTCTCGTGATTACCAGTTTGCAGAAAATAACGTTAAAAACGGAACCGTGAAAACCGCGCTTCTGATCGGCAGAAATGCGTCTGGTAAATCGAATTTCGGTTCAGCTTTATTCGACATTACACTCGGCTTTCCAAAGGCATTCGATTATCCTGACCAGGATGATCGTCTGTTTTTGAATGCTGATTGCGGGCGAGGTGCGGCACGGTTCACCTATGTCTTTGAATTTGACGGTCGCGAAATCAATTACAGCTATGAAAAGACTTCTCCCACTACTTGGCTTCACGAAAGCTTATCGATTGATGAGAGCCTCATTTTCGATTTCAATAATTCACGCGGCGTTTTCGAAGAGAACCATCTTGAACGAATCGGTGCTGCTGGGATCAATTTTGAATTCTCCGATACTTCGTTGAGTCTTCTTTCTTATATAACGAGCAGTCTTCCGACTAATGTTTTAGGCGTTTTGGCGGAGTTGCGACGATTTGTCTCGCGCATGAGGCTGATTCGCATGGACGTTTTTCGATTAAAAGGGTTTGAAACAAGAAAGGTAATCGACAAGATCATACGCGAGAACAAAGTTGCGGAATTCGAGTCATTTATTCGCAATTTTGGAGTCGATGAGTCCCTGATCGTTATTAAAGAGTCCGACGGCTCGCCTGTTCTGTATTTCAATCACCCTATGCGATGCATCCCGTTTGTCGAGGCATGTTCTAGCGGTACAAGAACCCTGGTTAAGTTGTTCTCCGAGCTTGAGCTTAACGAGTCGGCCAGCTTTTTGTTCATAGACGAGTTTGACGCTTTTTGTCACTTTGAGATGGCAGAGAGCCTTTTGAAGCTCTTTGCTTCAAAGACATCGTGTCAGATACTGTGTTCGACCCACAATACTTCGCTTGTTAAGAATGGCGTTATGAGGCCTGATTGCGTTTATCAAATTTCTGCAAAAGAGGGCATTCGAACCTTGGCCGATTCCACCGATCGTGAATTGAGGCTTGGCAACAATATTGAGAAGCTCCTCCGAGCTGGAGAGTTTGATTAGCCATGAACAATGCGTCTGAAAAGAACGTCCTGCTCATTGTTGAAGGCGCAAAACGAGAGCCTCAGTTGATGGAGCGCATGTTTGAATCTTTTGGCCTCGCAGATGATCATCAAATTGTTCCTGTCGAGATCAATGTTCATGACTTTCTAGATAAACTCTTTCAAGAATACGGTTGTGATTTTGAGGCCATTGATCTTAGGTCATTTGTTGCTGAGCTGCTTTCGGATAAAGATGATGCGACTCAGCTTCTCGAATCAAATTTCACGGACACACTGCTCATATTTGACTTAGATCCTCAGGACAATCGGCACGATTTTAAGCGGCTTGAGCTAATGCAAGACTATTACTGCGATAGCACTGATATGGGTCAACTATATCTAAGCTATCCATCGGTTGAAGCATATCGTGATTTTGATCCCCTGAAGTATTACTCTCTGGATGACGCCCTTGTTCCTTCGGATGTGATTTTTGGTCAGCGATCTTATAAGGACTGGGTTGCCAGGAGGGGAGATTCGCTTGCGGATATTGGGCGTATTGATGGTTTTACATTTGCCTGCATTATTGCCGTCCATGCCCTGAGGTCGCTTTGGCTAACTAATGAGCAGGTGACGCAAAATGCAAATGAGTCTGTGGCTGACTTAGCTGCGACTGTGGTCGGCGTTGATCATTCTGAACTTTTGCTCAACGAGATTGGGCGTCTGCAGAATGGTTCATTTTGTGCTTGTTGCACCTGCATTTTCTTTATTGCAAATTGGCCCAAGAGGCTTAACGACGTTTGGAACAAGGCGATTAAGAGGGGTTTGGGTATTCGATTGCTCTAAAGAGCCCCCTTCGCCCTTTATTTTCGGAAGTGCGGAGAAAAATCGAAACTCGCCGAGCATAGCCCGATTTCCGGTAATAAAACCGCAGGTTGCGGAAGTCTAAAATAGGGGCCTGTTCGGTAGATTTCGGTTTTTCACCGCACTTCCGGATTGGGCGCTCATTTAGCACCTTCGTCGCCCCCACATCCTCTGAAAATGTTCTTAAAACAGCCTTAAAGTCGCCCTGGCTTGTGTTGACAGCGTACAATACGCATGTTTGACTATGACAAATGTGGAATTAAGGGGAGGAGTGCGCCATGGAAGTGCTGGTTGTCGGCAACACCGCATATGTTGACGATGACTTTTGTGCCAAGGCGTTCCCCGGGGACCACGTTAAGGTCGTCGCTGCCACGGAATCGCGCCGCGATGAGTCGTCGCCTCATGCCTCGTGGAATGAGCTCCTCCAGCACTTGGAGCAGGCCTACGAGTTCGACCGCGTGGTCTACCTGTCTAATTTCCTTACCCCGCATACCGATATCATGGGCGATATCGAGCTGCTGCGCTCGGTCTTTCGTGCGTGCATGGGTCGCCGGGTCCAGCTGCTGTATGTAGCGGCGCCCGCGGGTGCCGAGGGTGCCTCCGACGCCGCGGGGCGAACGGGCAAGGGGATTATTGCCCGCGCGGCCAACGACCTGTGCCGCCATTACGCTGCGCACGAAGGCGTTCAGGCAAAGATTCTGCGCGCGCCTTTCCTGTATACTGCCTCTTCCGCGCTGGATGATCCGTTTTTGGTGCCGCTGTTCGACGCGTGCTTAACCGGATCGGTCGCTTTGCAGGGCGCGGAGGACGCGCCGTTTCCGCTGCTGTGTGCCGAGGAACTCGCGGTGCTGGTGCGCCGCATCTTTGACAGCTGGGACGCCTCCTTTGAGACGCTCGACGTTGCCGATACCTTCCATCACACCTCAGGTGAGGTGGGCGAGGCCCTCAAGGCGCTGTTTCCAGGGCTCTCAGTTGCCTATGGCGATTCTGCCGGCTATGCCCTGCCCGTCAGCGACATCGTTCGCGTTCGCTATGGCTGGTTTCAGCGCTACGATCTGCTTCGTGATCTTTCGACCATTCAGGCTCGCTGGGATGCTGGCCGCGCAGGGAAGGTCAACCCCTTGCGCACCGCCATCGACCGCATCCAGATGCACACGCTGCCTATTAAATGCCTGGAGACGGGCGTTTCCTGGGTCCTGTTCGAGGTGCTGGATCATCTGTTCTCCCAGTCGGCCCAGCTCAACGTGCTCGATTATCGCCTGCTCTACGTCGTGCTCATCGGCACACTGTATGGCCTGGACTTTGGCCTAGTTGCGGCGCTGTTGGCATCGGTGGGCTTGGCTGTGAGCTACTTTACCCAGTATGGCTATACCTTCCAGGGCCTATTCTACGAGCCGTCTAACTGGCTGCCGTTTATCGCGTACTTTGTGGTGGGCGCCGTGTGCGGCTATGTGCAGCTGCGCAACAGCGAGGCCATTAAGGTGGAGCGCGACCAAAACGAGCTCGTGCGCAATCGCAATACGTTCCTCACGCAGCTCTATCACGATGCCATCGAGGACAAGCGCACGTACAAACGCCAGATTGTGGGACGTCACGATAGCTTCGGCAAGATTTTTGCCGTGACGCAAGAGCTCGATGTGCTCAACCCGCGCGACATCTACCGCAAGTGCTGCGAGCTCATGGGCGAGATTCTCGAAAACGATTCGGTGGCGATCTACCACGTTTCGGGCGGGGCGTTTGCACGTCTGGTGGCGACGAGTCGCGTGATTGCCGAAGACGCCACGCGCTCGCTCACGCTTGAGCAGCTTGCGCCCCTTTTGGGCGGCGGGGGTCGTTCGAACCTGTGGGTGAATCGCGAGCTGACGCCGGGGCTTCCCATGTTTGGATACACGATCGAGCGCGACGGGGCACCCGCCGTGTTGATCTTTGTGCGTCGTGCGACCGAGAACCAAATGACGCTCTATTACCAAAACCTGTTCCGCATCTTGTGCGGCTTGGTCGAAAGTGCGCTGGGTCGTGCCTTTGACTATGAGGCGGTGGCGCAGGATAAACGCTGCGTCGATGGCACTTGCGTGCTCAAGCAGGCGGCCTTTGGCCAGGAGCTCGCGGCCGAGCAGGCGCTGGCAGACGGTAAGATGGGGAGCTTTTTGCTCCTGCGCGTGGTGCCGGGCATGGAACCTGTCGGCGAGCTGGTGGGCGCGATTGGGTCGGCAATCCGCGAGAGCGATGCGGCGGGTCTGGTCGATGGTGACGTGCTCTACCTGCTTATGCGTCAGGCAAAGGCGTGCGACTTGCCCATTATCCGCGAGCGCCTAAGCGCGAAGCAGATTGCGGTGGAGCCCGTCGACGGCGAGGACATAGTGGCGCTGCTGCAGCACATTGCCGACACTGGTAACGGCGAGGGGGATGTCGATTGATCTCGCTTGTCGTTGCTGCCGTCTTGCTGCTGATTCATGCGCTGGTTTGCCTGGTGCTGTGGACGCTTATGAAGTTGGGCCTGCTGCCGGTGCGCGGGCATATGCTGGCCGTGATGGTACTCGTGCCGTTGTGGGGGCCGCTGCTGGTGGTGCTGCTTATCGCGCGCAGCGCCGTGTTTGGTGCGGACCCCAAGGACGCCACGTTAGAATCGCTACGCATTAACGACGAGCTGCATCGCAGCATCTTGGTGCACGACCGTGAAGCCGATGCAGGCGTGATCCCGCTCGAGGAGGCGCTCATCGTTAACGACCCGGCAGACCGGCGCCGCTTAATGCTCTCCATGCTCACCGAGGAGCCCGATGCGTATCTGGTGCAGCTGCAGGCGGCTAAGCTGAACGACGACGTTGAGGTGGCGCACTATGCCGCGACGGCGGTGGCGCAGATCTCTAAGGAGTCCGACCTTAAACTACAGCAGCTGGAGCACGCCTTTAAGACCGACCCGAGCGCGCATAATCTCAATGAATACTGCGATTTTCTTGGTGAATACTTGGACTCGGGCTTGGCCGAGGGGCGCGTGGCTCAGATTCAGCGCCAACAGTACGCGCGCCTGCTTGCGCGTCGCTGCGAGCGCGAGGATACCCTTGAGCTGCGCATTCGATACGCGACGGCGCTGGCCGATGTCGGACAGATCGACGAGGCGCAGGCCGTGATCGATCAGCTGGTGCTCGACGTGCCCGAGGAGCAGGAGGTTTGGATGCTTTGCCTGCGCCTTGCCGTGATGCGCCGCGATGGTGACGAGGTTCACCGTGTGATCGATGCGATTGACAAGCAGCATGTGTATTTGAGCGCCGACAACCGCGAAAAGTTGGCGTTTTGGCGCGACGGGGAGGAGGCCAGATGAGTGTGGCGCAACATATCCGCGACCGTGCAGGCCGCTTTCGTTGGATGGGACTCCTCGTGGTGTGGGCGGTCTTTATTGCCATGGCCGCCGTGCTGCTGGTGGAGCGTGCCGGCGTGCAGTACAGTGCGGGCCAGCATAAGCTGGGGATGCTTGCCGCCAACGATGCGGTGCCTGCCTCCTCGGCAATCTTTGGCCAAAAGCCCACATGCCTGGTCATTACCGATTCCGATCAAGCTGGCGTCGAGGACGTAAAGGAACAGTTCGACCAGATTTTGCTGGACATGAAGATCGCGCACCGCGACGTTGACCTTGCCCTGGATGGTGCGTATGCCATTCCCTCGCTGACCTCCTTCGATCGCGTGATTTTGCTCATGCCGTCGCTCGATGGGCTCGGTACGCACCTGAGCGACATTATGAGTTGGGTGAGTGCGGGCGGTTCGCTTATGCTCGCCATGCCGCCGGATAACTCGAGCTATCTGCAAGTGATTGCCTCCAAGCTCGGCATTGAATCTGCCGGATATGACTATGTAAAAGCCGAAAGCATTGTGCCGAGTGAGGACTTTATGCTGGGCGGGGGAGAGCGCTACGAGCTCTCGGACCCCTTTGATTCGTCGCTTTCGGTATCGCTGCGCGAGACGGCTCGTGTGTGGGCTATGACCGGCGATGCGGACGCCCCGCTCATTTGGTCGAATGACTGCGGTAGCGGGCGCACCGTGGTATGCAATATCGGTATCTATGACAAGGTCATGCGTGGCTTTTACGCCGCGGCGATCAGTCTGCTGGGTGATGCAACGGCCTATCCGGTCATCAACAGCGCCGTGTTCTATTTGGACGACTTTCCCAGCCCCGTGCCCTCGGGCGATGGTACTTATATCAAGCGTGACTACGGCCTTTCCATTGCGGATTTTTACACCAAGGTCTGGTGGCCCGATCTGCAAAAGCTCGCGCAAAAATATGGCATTCGCTATACCGGCGTGATGATCGAAAACTACGAGGACGCGGTCAACCAGACCGAGCCCGCGCGCCAACCCGATACCACGCAGTTTCGATATTTTGGCGGCATGCTGCTGCAGATGGGCGGCGAGCTGGGCTTTCACGGCTACAACCATCAGCCGCTCGCGCTCTGGGACACCGACTACGGCACGCTGTACGTCTACAAGACCTGGAAGAACAAAGAGACGCTCGTCGCTTCGCTCAACGAACTTATCGCGTTTCAGGACGAGGTTCTGCCCAACGCTCATGGCTCGGTTTACGTACCGCCGTCGAATATCCTTTCGGCCCGAGCGCGCCAGCTTATCGGCGCTGACGTTCCGCGCATTAAGACTATTGCCAGTACGTACTTTGAGGACGGTACCGACCTGCCCTACGTTCAGGAGTTTGGCGTGGCGAGCGATGGCATTGTGGAGCAGCCACGTATTGTTTCGGGCGGCATGGTCGACGATTCCTATATGCGCCTGGCAGCCGTGTCCGAGCTCAACATGCACTACGTGAGTACGCACTTTATGCACCCGGACGACCTGCTCGATCCGGATCGCGGCGCCAAGGAGGGCTGGGAGGTCTACAAGGGCGGCCTGACCGACTACCTGGAGTGGCTTACCAAATCCGCGCCCGACCTGCGGCACCAGACGGCGTCGGAGTGCTCCGGTGCCATCCAGCGCTTTTCGTCCGTGACGGTGAGCGTGGATACCAGCGCGGATGCCTGGACGCTCAGCCTGGGCAATTTCCACGACGAGGCGTGGCTCATGTTCCGCGCCAATAATGGCGAGCCGGGTGCGGTGACGGGTGGCGAACTGACGCACCTTACGGGCAATCTGTATCTGCTCAAGGCAAATGATAAGACCGTGACGATCGAGCGCAAGGAGGGTGGCGATAAATGAGAATCTGCTTGGTACTCGAGGGTTGCTACCCCTATGTGCACGGTGGCGTATCTACCTGGATGCATGGCTATATCCAGGCCATGCCCGAGCATGAGTTTGTGCTGTGGGTGATCGGCGCACATGCTGCCGACCGCGGCAAGTTTGTCTACGAGCTGCCCGGCAACGTGGTTGAGGTGCACGAGGTGTTCCTAGACGATGCCCTGCGGCTTTCGGGCGAGCAGCACGAAGCCAGTTTTAACGACCGCGAGCGCGAGGCGCTACGCCGCCTGGTGTCGCTCTCCAATCCGGATTGGGACGTGTTATTCGATATCTTCCACCGCCGTCGCGTGCATCCGCTCTCGTTTTTGCAGAGCCGCACGTTTATGGATATCTTCCGCGACGTGTGCCTTGCCGAGTACCCCTACACGCCCTTTGCCGATGCATTCCACACCATGCGCTCCATGTTGCTGCCCGTGCTCTACCTGTTGGGCAGCGAGGTACCGGTGGCCGATGTGTACCATGCCATCTCGACCGGCTACGGTGGCCTGCTCGCCTGCTTGGGCTCAAGCGTTCACCATGCGCCGGTGCTGCTGACCGAGCATGGCATCTATACCCGCGAGCGCGAGGAAGAGATCATTCGCGCCGATTGGGTGGTGCCGTCGTTTAAGGACCGCTGGATCCGCTTTTTCTACCTGCTTTCGGAGGAAATCTACCGCCGCGCCTTCCACGTGACGAGTTTGTTCCATAACGCCCGCAAGACGCAGATTGATATGGGCTGCGATGCGGACAAATGCCTGGTCATACCCAACGGCATCCAGTTCGATCGCTTTAAGGATATTCCCTTAAAGACCGATGACGGCTGGGTGGACATTGGCGCGGTGGTGCGCCTGGCGCCCATCAAGGATGTCAAGACCATGATTTATGCCTTCTTTGAGCTGCACGAGCGCCTGCCCAAGGTGCGCCTGCACATCATGGGCGGCGTGGACGACGAGGAGTACGGCGCCGAGTGCCACGCGTTGGTCGATACCCTGGGCGTGCGCGACCTGATCTTTACCGGTCGCGTCAACGTGGTCGAGTACATGGAAAAGCTCGACTTTACCATTTTAACGAGCATCTCCGAGGGTCAGCCGCTCAGCGTGCTGGAGTCGCTTGCAGCGCGTCGTCCCTGCGTGACGACCGAGGTGGGCTGCTGCCGCGAGCTACTCGAAGGCGCTCCGGGCGACGACTTTGGCGTGGCAGGTTTTGTGACGCCGCCTATGTATCGCAAGGGCTTGGCCGATGCCATGGAACGCATGTGCACAAGCCGCGCTCGTCGCATTGAGATGGGGGAGCGCGGCCAGCGTCGCGTTGCCACGTACTTCTTGCACGAGCAGATGCTCGCCAACTATCGCGCGCTGTACGACGAGACGGCGTGTGCGTTTAACCTGCCCAGAGAGGTGGAGTAGCCGGTGGCCGGAATTGGTTTTGAGCTCAAGCGCCTGTTTAGGCGCAAGGGCCTGTTTGCCACGATGCGCGCTTACGGCTACGCCGGCATTGTGTGCACGGGTCCCATGCTGTTGGGCGTGCTGCTCCAGGTGGGTATCTTGGTGCTGTGCGGTCTGTGGGGTGTCGGCCGTGCCAACCAGGATCTGCTGGTGTGCATGGTGACCTACACATTGCTGGCCTCGCTTTTGCTCACGAGCTTTTTCTCCATGCCGGTCACGCGCTTTTTGGCCGACATGCTTTTTGCCGAGCGCGAGGATGAGATTCTGCCTTCGTTTTGGGGCTCCAACGCCATCATGCTCGTTGCGGGCACGGTGCTCTACGGCGTCTTTTTGCTGTTCTCGGGCGCCACGCTGCTGCAGGGGCTGCTGTGCCTGTGGCTGTTCAACATTATGATCGTCAACTGGAACGGCATGAGTTACCTCACGGCCATCAAGGATTATCGCGGCATCCTGTGCAGCTTTGCGGCCGCCATTGGCGTGGCGTGCCTGTGCGCCCTGGCCGCGCTGGCGCTGGGACTGCCGCCGGTCGAGGGCCTGTTGGCGTCAATTGCTCTGGGCTACGGCGTCATGCTCGCCTGGGACGTGGTGCTGCTGTACCGGTATTTTCCTCAGAGCGACCGCAGCCCCTGGCCCTTTTTGCAGTGGCTCGATCAGTTTATGCCGCTGGCGCTCACGGGCCTGTTAACCAATTTGGGACTCTTTGCGCACCTGGTGATTATTTGGGCCGGTCCCATTGGCGTGCAGGTCAAGGGCTTGTTTTATGGTGCGCCCTACTACGATGTGCCGGCGCTTATAGCGTTTTTGACTATCCTTGTCACGACCGTCAACTTTGTGGTCTCGGTCGAGGTCAATTTCTATCCGCGCTACCGCGACTACTACAGCCTGTTCAATGAAGGCGGCGTGGTAGGCGACATCGTGGTGGCTGAGGAGGAGATGCTCTCCACGCTCAACAGCGAACTGCGGTTTTGCGCGCTCAAGCAGCTGTTTGTGACGGCAGCGGTCATCTCGCTCGAGACCACGGTGCTCTCGGCCCTGCCGCTGGGCTTCAATAACCTGATGCACGGGTATTTTCGCACGCTGTGCGTGGGCTATGGCCTGTATGCCGTGGGCAACACGATTCTGCTGATCTTGCTGTACTTTACCGACTACAAGGGCGCCGTGCTTGCCTCCGGGCTGTTCGCGGGCGTGGCGGGGCTGGCGACCATCGTCTCGCTGTTCTTTCCGCAGCAGTTTTATGGCTTTGGCTTTTTGCTCGGCGCGGCGGTGTTTTTTGTTGTGGCGCTCATGCGGCTCGATACCTATACCGCCAACTTGCCGTATCGTATTCTGAGCCAGCAGCCCATCGTGGCGACCGACAAGACGGGTCGCTTTACGGAGTTGGGCTGCTTGCTCGACCGTGCCGAACAGCGCTATGAGGAGCTGCGTCTAGAGGGCGAGCCGCATGGTGCGTTTGAGCGCACGGTGGTCCGTGTGTATCGCAATCGTTGGGGAGGCCCTGATGACCGATAGGATGATATCGCGTCGCCGCTTGATTGAGGCGGCTGCCGGCACATTGCTGCTTTCGGGCTGCTCTTCGCAGGACGAATCCTCGACAAAAAAGACCAAGAAGCAAGGCAAGATTAAAAAGGCCGATGCGTCTAGCGAGACCAAGCACCTTCGCGACAAGGATGAGCTGTACGAGGTCTACGACGACTCGGGCATCGTATGCATGTACCTGACGGTCTCTCGCGGCAACAGCTCCGAGAATACCGATCATAGCTGGGCCGAGATCAATACGTACTCAGTCTACGACTATGCCGACATGGGCGTGACGCGCTATCAGGTTATGGGCCTGCTGCAGCCTGGCGATGATAAGGGTCCCGTTGCTGGCGAGGTCGGCTATGGCGAGGAGGCACCCAACGCCACGGTGCAGGTGCGCGGCCAGACGTCGAGTACTTATACGCAAAAGAACTACAAGGTGGAGCTCAAAAAAGGAAAGGGTACCTGGCGCCAGCAGCGCGCGATTGCGCTTAACAAGCACATGGGCGAGGGCATGCGCTTTCGTAACAAGATGGCCTACGATTTGATCCGCGGCATTCCCCAGATGATGGGCCTGCGCACGCAGTTTGTGCACTTATGGGTGTGCGACCAGACCGAAAAATCTAACGACACCTTTGAGGACTACGGACTGTTTACGCAGGTCGAGCAGCTCAACAAAACGGCGCTCAAGGCCCACGGACTGGATAAGAACGGGCAACTGTATAAGGTGAACAGCTTCGATTTCCATCGCTTCGAAGACACCATTAAGCTGGCTGATGACCCCGACTACAACCAGACGGCGTTTGAGGGCATGCTCGAGATTAAGGGCGATTCGGACCATACCAAGTTAATCGAGATGCTCGATGCGCTCAACGACGATACGCAAAAGATCGACGATGTGCTCGACACCTACTTCGATACCGAGAACCTGGTCTATTGGATGGCGTTTCAGATCTTGACGGGCAATTGCGATACGCAGAACCGTAACTGCTATCTGTACAGCCCGCTTAACTCCAAGGTCTGGTACATCCTGGATTGGGACAACGACGGCATGCTGCGCAAACTCGAGTTGAGCCTGACGGGGTTCTCGGATTATGCGAGCTGGGAGCGCGGCGTGAGCAACTACTGGGGCAACGTTCTGTTTAACCGCGCGTTGCGCAGCAAGTCGTTCCGCGGTGAACTCGATAGCGCCGTCAAGGACCTGCGCTCGTATTTGACCGAAGAGCGTCTGAGCAAGATGGTCGAGCATTATCGCGAGGTCACGGAGCCGCTCGTCTTTGCTGCGCCCGACCTGGAGAATCTGCCCGTGACGAAGGACGAATACGAGCAGATTGCCGCGTCGATTCCTTCCGAGATTGAGGAGAACTATAAGAGCTTTCGCGAGAGCTATAAAAAGCCCATGCCGTTCTACATTGGCGTGCCGCAGATCGATAACGGTAAGCTGCGCATCAACTGGGATGCGTCCTACGACTTTAAGGCGCGCGACATTCGCTATACCGTGGAGCTCGCGCGCGACTATGCCATAAGCGACGTGGTCTTTAAGGCCGAGGACGTGCTGCTGCCCGAGGTAACGTGCGATGCGCCCGATACCGGCCAGTACTTTGTGCGCGTGCGTGCCACTAACTCCGACGGCTATACGCAAGATGCGTTTGACTACTATGTGACCGACGGCGGCAAGCAATACGGCATGAAGTGCTTCTACGTGCAAGATGGCGGCAAGGTCGTGGAGGACACGTATGCTGAGGGCTAGCGCGCTGCTTGAGCGTCTGGCGGCACCTCCTGCGCGTACCACGCAGGAGCGTTACCGCCACGAGCTCAAGTACCTCATCAACGAGGGCGAGCACGCCGCGCTGGCCTGTCGCATGGCGCCGGTGTTTAAGCTGGACAAGCATGCGCGGGCGGGCGGTTACACCATTCGCAGCCTGTACTTTGACGACTACTGCAACTCGGCCTACGAGGAAAAAGATGCCGGTATTCTCATGCGCAAAAAGTATCGCGTGCGCATCTATAACGGCAGCGACAAGGTGATTAAGCTCGAGCGCAAAAAGAAGTACGGCAGCTGGATCTACAAGGAGGACGCGCCGCTCACGCGCGACGAGTTTGAGCAGATCCTAGCCGGCGACTACGACTTTTTGCTGCGGAGCCCCCACCAACTCTGCCGTGAGTTCTACATCGAGTGCATCTGCAATATGATGCGCCCGCGGACCATCGTGGATTACGAGCGTGAACCGTGGGTGATGGACGAAGGCACCGTGCGCATTACGTTTGACATGAACGTCCGCGCCGCGGTGGGAAGCTTCGATATTTTTGATGCGACCTTGCCCGCGCTGCCGGTCTTGGAGCCCGGCAAACTAGTGATGGAGGTCAAGTTTACCGAGTTTTGCCCGCAGCTGGTGCGCGATTTGGTGCCGCCGGGTGCGGCCGAGCTCACGGCGGTTTCCAAGTACTGCCTGTGTTACGAAAAGACCGCCTACCTGCGCGGTTTTAATTACTGGGAATCGGATTTTGAGAACCGAGGGGATATTTAGACCATGAGCACCAGGGACTTTTTTAAGAACTCCGTCTTGGAGGCGTTTGGCCAGGTCGACCCTGCCAAGATCGGTCTGTCGCTGCTCGTGGCGCTCGCCATGGGCATCCTGATCTATTACGTGTACAAGCGCTTTTTTACCGGCGTGGTGTATTCGCGCAGCTTTGCCGTGACGCTCGTGGGCATGTGCGTGCTCACCTGCATGGTCACGCTCGCGATCTCGACGAACGTGGTCATCTCGCTCGGTATGGTCGGTGCTCTGTCCATCGTCCGCTACCGTACGGCGGTCAAGGACCCGCTCGACCTGCTGTATCTGTTTTGGGCCATTACCACGGGCATTACGGCGGGCGCCGGCATGTATGCGCTCGTGGGGCTCACGGCGGTGGTCATCGTGGCGATGGTCGCCGGCTTTGCGAACCATCAGGACAAGGCGCGCGTGTACATGATGGTCATTCACTACACGGGCCAGACTACCGGTGATGATATCGTGCGTGCATTTGGGCGCACCAAGTTCACCGTCAAGTCCAAGACCATGCGCGGCGACAGGGTGGAGATGGCCGTCGAGGTCTTCTCGGACGGTGTAGATATGCCCTATGCCGACGCCATCCGCGCGCTCGACGGCGTGGAGGACCTGACGCTCATCCAGTACAACGGCGAATACCACGGCTAACTTTGTTCCGGCGTTTTAACAAACGCCGGACCGCTCGACGCTGCGCGGGCATCTGCCGGGCGATCTTCCGCTCAAACCGTCGCTCGCGTACATGAAGTACGCGTCGCTCCTCTTTCGCGGCACCTCGCCACGGCAGCTGCGCGCTCGCTGACGTTTGCTTGACCTGGGCTGTTGAAATGATCCATGTGGCTCGTCCCATTTGCTCAATTTGCCGGTATGGGTTGGGTATCATTGTGTAAGCGATTTCAATGATAGGGGTGCTCGTGGTAAAGATGAAAGATGTGGCCGAGCTGGCGGGCGTTTCGAGCGCCGCGGTCTCGCGCTACCTCAACGGTGGATATATCTCGGCGGACAAGGCCGAGCGCATTAAGCAGGCGATTGAGCTGACCGGATACGTGCGGTCCAGCCAGGCTCGCGCGCTGCGCACCGGATCTACCAAACTCGTCGGCGTCATCGTGCCTAAGATCAACTCGGAATCCGTGAGCCGCATTACCGCCGGTATTGGCCAGGTGCTCGGTCGCCGTGGCTACCAGATGCTGCTCGCGAATACTGACAACGTGGCCGAGCGTGAGCTTGAGTATCTTGACCTGTTCCAGAACCACCCGGTCGATGGCATCGTGCTCGTGGCAACCATGATTTCCGACGAACATCGTGCGGCCATTGCGTCTTGCCGTGTGCCCATTGTGCTGATCGGCCAAAACGTCGAGGGCGCGGCGTGCGTCTATCACGACGATTACGAGGCTGCCTTTGAGCTGGGCCAGGCGCTCGCGAAGCGTGTGGATGGCAAGATTGCCTATATTGGAGTTACCGAAGAAGACCGCGCGGCCGGTTATGACCGCCGTCGCGGTTTTGAGGCCGGCTTGCGTGCCGCGGGCAACCCGCTCGATGCCGCCTTGATTCGCCTGGGCTCGTTTACGCTCGACTCGGGCTATGGTGCGGCGCGTGAGCTGCTTTCCGTCGACCCCGATGTTTCGTTTATCGCGTGCGCGACCGACACCATGGCGGCGGGCGCGCTGCGTGCCATCGATGAGGTTCGCGGCATGGGCGAGGGTATACACCGCGTGAGCGGTTTTGGCGACAACGCGTTTTTGCGCGCGCTGACGGGCGGCATTCCCACCGTGCATTATGGCTACCTGACCAGTGGCGTCGAGGCGACCAATATGTTGCTCAACACGCTCGATGGCGTGGAGGGGGAGAGCGGTCTCAAGACGCTCAAACTCGGCCATCAACTTATGAATGTCTAGGCTTTGGGCATGTCTGCCCTCCTTTGAGGCCCCTGTTTTTGCCGTAAAACTACCATTCACCGGCTTTTTCCTACCGTTCACCCTTCTGTGAAAACGATTACAGACATATGAAACTGAAAACGATTACAGTGTAAGTGTCAAAGCTGGCCGGGTGCACATGCGCCCGTTGGAGGAAAGGGAAGTCATGGACTACCGCAAATCAGCCCAAGAGGTGCTCGACAACATCGGTGGCGCCGACAACGTTGTTTCGGCCGCACACTGCGCCACGCGTCTGCGCCTGGTGATTGCCGATAACGCCAAGGTCGACAAGGAGGCCCTCGAGAATATCGACGGCGCCAAGGGCGTCTTTGAGGCCCAGGGCCAGCTCCAGATTATTTTTGGCACTGGCACCGTCAACAAGGTCTACGACGAGTTCATTACGCTCAGCGGCGTCGAGGCTGCCACCAAGGCCGAGGTCAAGGAGGCCGCCGCGCAGCAGCAGAACATCTTTATGCGCGCCATTAAGGTGCTCGGCGATGTTTTTGTCCCCATCATCCCCGCCATCGTGGCTTCGGGCCTGCTGCTGGGCATCATGAGTGCCCTCAACTTTATGGCCTCCAACGGCTTTATCGCGCTCGACACCAATAACTTTATTTATAAGATCGCCGACCTGGTCTCGGGAACGTCCTTTGGCATCCTGCAGATCCTGATCGGTTACTCCGCCGCTAAGGCCTTTGGAGCCAACCCGTATCTGGGCGCCGTCGTCGGTGGTGCGTTCATCAACTCCTCGCTGCAGAGCGCCTACACGGTTGCCTCCGAGGGCTTGCAGACCATGGTCACCGTCATCCCCGGCGTGTACAGCTTTGAGTGGGTTGGCTATCAGGGCCATGTGATCCCGATCGTCATCGCCTGCGCCATCCTCGCCTTCTTGGAGAAGCGCCTCCACAAGATCGTTCCCGAGATGTTCGACCTCTTTGTGACCCCGCTTGTCTCGGTGTTCGTGACCGTGCTCGTGACCCTCGTTGCCGTCGGCCCCATCTTTGTCTGGGCCGAGAACGCCATCCTCGGTTTGATTCAGGCCCTGCTGACCCTGCCCTTTGGTATCGGTTCCTTTATCGTCGGCCTGTTCTATGCCCCCACGGTCGTTACCGGTATCCACCAGATGTACACCGCCATCGACCTGGGCCAGCTCGCCCAGTACGGTGTGACCTACTGGCTGCCCATCGCCAGCGCTGCCAACATCGCCCAGGGTGGTGCCGCGCTCGCCGTTGCCTTTAAGACCCGCGATGCCAAGATCAAGGGCCTGGCGCTTCCTTCGGCCCTGTCCGCCTTCATGGGTATTACCGAGCCTGCCATCTTCGGTGTGAACCTGCGCTTCTTTAAGCCCTTCATCGCCGGCTGCATCGGTGGTGGCTGCGGTGCCCTGGTCTGCGCGCTCACTTCGCTGGCCGCCTCCGGCACGGGCGTTACGGGTATCTTCGGTATCCTGCTGTGCCTGGCCCAGCCCGTGCAGTACGTGATCATGTTTGCGGTCGCCGCGCTGGCTTCCTTTGCCGTCTCGTTTGTCCTGTACAAGGACGAGCCCAAGGTTTCCGAGCAGGCCTAAGAACTTTTGATTGAGGGGATGCCCGCGGGTCGTATGCTCGCGGGCGTTTCCCGTATCTGGTGCCGATCTCTGGTGCCTTGTTACTTTCGATCCGTTAGGACTTTGATATGTCTAATGCACTTGGTCGCGACCTCGCAAAGCTGGTCGCCGCTGTTGACGCCGCCGCCTCTGAGTGCGGTCATGGCGCGTATGGCCAACGCTTCCATATTATGCCGCCGGCGGGTTGGCTCAACGACCCCAACGGTCTTTGCCAAGCGGGCGGCGTGTTCCATGCCTATTTTCAGTATGCGCCGTTTGATGTCGAGGGCGGTGTAAAGGCCTGGGGCCATGCGATGAGTCGCGATCTTATGACGTGGGACTACGTTGGCGCCCCGCTGCTGCCCGACGAGCCGTTCGATTGCCACGGTGTGTATTCGGGCTCCGCGCTTGCCGAGGACGGTCGCATTCGCGTGCTTTATACGGGGAACGTTAAGCTTTCCGATGCGGACGGGACGTACGACTACGTCAATACCGGCCGCCGCGCCGATACTGTTTATGTCGAGAGCGTCGATGGCCTTGCCGGTCGGGAGTTCAGCCAAAAGCGTGTGGTGCTGGCTTCCGAGGATTATCCCGAGGATTTGACCTGTCACGTGCGCGACCCCAAGGTGTGGCGTGACTCGGACGGGCGTTATCACATGGTGCTGGGCGCGCGTCGTCGCGTGGATGGTCCGCATGTCGATAGTCGATTTTGCGCCATGCACGGTGAGGGTGCCGGTCGCGATGTGGGCGAGATCTTGGTGTATGGCTCGGCCGATATGCTGAGCTGGGAGCTCGAGAGCCGTGTGTCTACGCCCGAGCGCTTTGGCTTTATGTGGGAGTGCCCGGGGTATCTGGAGCTTGAGGCGGATTGCGGCGTACCGGCAAAGTTCCTTTCCTTCTCTCCTCAGGGGCTCGAGGGCGGTCGTTGGGACCGCGGCAACGTATATGTTGCTGGCTACATGCCTGTAACGGGTGACATTACCGGTGGTGACGGTGCCTTTGAGCTGGGCGAGTTCCGCCTGTGGGACGCCGGTTTTGACTTCTATGCGCCTCAGGAGTTCACGGCCGAGGACGGTCGCCACATTCTGATCGGTTGGATGGGCATGCCCGATGAGCCGACCTATGGCAACGCGCCGACGTTGGTGGCGGGCTGGCAGCACTGCATGACGGTGCCACGTGAGCTTACAGCCGGTGCTGGTGGCGTGGTGCTGCAGCAGCCGGCGCGCGAGATCGAGCGCCATTATGCCTCGGTGCGTGTGGGGGAGGGCTCGTTGGAGGTTGCCGGCGATACCTGCTTTGACGTTGTTGTTGACGGTGCCGACGGCGCGTTTACCGCGACCGTTGATAGCGTGCTGAAGCTGGCGTTTGTGCCCGCCGAGGGCGAGCTGCCCGCGCGCTTTGAGATGCGATTTACCGATGAAGGTCGCGCTTCTGTCGGCTGTGGTCGCACCGTGCGCTGGGAGCCCGTTGACGAGGTTCGTAACGTGCGCATTGTTGGTGATGTCTCGTCGGTCGAAGTGTTTGTGAACGATGGCGCGCTCGTGTTTTCGACGCGCATCTATCCCGAGTCCTATGGCGTGACCGTTGACGCTCCGGGCGCGAGCGTGACCTATCACACGCTCAATATCTAGGCGATTCATCGCATATCGGCGCTATACTGCAGCCGTTACCCACGATGCGGGGAACACCCGCATCGTGGGTTTTTGTTTGTGAAGGGACGGTGCCTTATGGATGTACAGCGGCTAGAAGATGCCTGGGCTGCAAGGGCTGGCGCGCGTGAGGCGCGGTTGCTCGTGGCCTCGCATGTGCCGGCGGCGCTGCCTCAGCTGGGGATTGTGCGCCCCGGTGACCGCCTGGTGGCCTTTGCGGACGACTTTGCCGATGCGTTTGCGCGCGGCTTTGATGGCTGCGATGTTGTGCTGGTGGGGGATCCGTGCGCCGAGGCGTTTGCCGCCGCGTCCGAGGGTTTTGATGCATCGTTTGATGCCGAGGGACCGCATCTGTGGTGGTTCGTCAACTCTATCGGCGGGTTTGGTCTGCGCGCGCCCGATCTTCGCGCCCTGGGTCGCGCGGCTCGCGATGCCCGCGCGCTGCTCGTGGTGGATAATACCGTGGCTGGTGTCTTTGGGTGCGATCCGTTGCGCTTGGGTGCCGTGCTGTCGCTCGAGGCACTCGACCGCGTGTGTGCTGGTAAGGCACCGCGCAAGTTGGTTGCCGCTTCGGTGGCGCGCTCGCAGCTCAGGCGCCATCGTGTGGATGCCGCTGCCGAGTGCGCATATGCCCTGCTTGAGGGCTGCGGCTTGGCCAAGCTTAATTTGCCTGCTGATGAGGCCGGTGTGCTAGAGCGCGGGCTGGACTCGCTCGATACCCGCATGCAGGCGCATTTCGACCGCGCTCGTGCGCTGGCAGAGTATCTGGCCGCCAACGAGATGGTGCGCAACGTGCGCTATCCCGGGCTGACCTCGCATCCCGACCATGCGGTTGCAACGGGAATCCTCGAGCACGGCTTTGGCCCGGCAGTTGAATTTGACCTTATCGAGCGTAGTGCGGGAGAGCTGTTCGACGCTTTGACGGGAGAGTTTCGCACATCGCCTGCCGGCGGCGCAACGACGCGTCTTTCGGCCCCACGTGGCAAGCAGGGGGGCACCATCCGTCTCTTCGCCGGCACCGACAATCCCTTGATAGTTGCGGCCACCCTAGACAACGCTCTTCGCAACTAGCTAAATCATCCTCAACTCCATAAGTTGCGGTGAAATAGGGATTGATTTACGGCTTTATCGGCATAAACAGTCCCTATTTCACCGCAACTTATGAGAAGGGGTTGTGCAGCTAAAAAAGCCCCGTCCCAAATTAGCTACTTTTTGATGCTGGCGATGAGGTCGTTGGCTTTGGTGGCGATGACGTTGTTGATCTCGCCCTGCAACGTCTCGTAGACTTCGATGGCTCGCTCGCCGGCGGGGGTGAGCGTGGATCCGCGGGCTCCGTCTCGCTCGATGAGCTTGCATCCCAGCTGGCCTTCTGCCTCGTTCACAATGCGCCAGGCCTTGGAATACGCCATGCCCATGCTCTTGGCGGCACGGTTGAGCGAGTGCTCGCGGGCGATACCTTGCAGCAGCAAGACGCAGCCGTGGCCGAAGACGCCCGGCAGATCCTTGTCGCACGCTTGAATGACCAGCTTTGCCGTCGTCTTGTACTCCATCTGCTCCACGTCTCCCCGCTAAAGTGTTTGCTGGGCAAACGCAATGCCAGCGTCAAACCCTCGTGTGCTCTTCTTAAATCATGCATTGTAGCAGTCAAAGTGCGTTAAGATACTTCCCCAGTATTGGGCGCCCAAGGTTGGGCTGGGTCCTACGAGGCCTGCAGCCGACCGGTCGCATGGAAAAAGGAGAAACATGGCTACGTTCTTTCCCGGTGAGTCCCACACGTTTTCGGAGTATCTGCTGGTCCCTGGTTACTCGTCCTCGCAGTGCATCCCCAACAACGTCTCTCTTAAGACGCCGCTAACCCGCTTTAAGCGCGGTGAGAAGCCGGCAATCACCCTGAACATCCCCATGGTTTCCGCCATCATGCAGTCCGTCTCGGGCGTCGACATGGGTGTCGCGCTCGCTACCGAGGGTGGCCTGTCCTTCATTTACGGTTCCCAGAGCGCCGAGTCCGAGGCCGCTATGGTCAAGGCCGTCAAGGATCACAAGGCTGGCTTCGTTCAGTCCGATTCCACGCTGACCCCCGACATGACCATGGAGCAGGTCATCGAGCTCAAGGAGAAGACCGGTCACTCCACCATGCCGGTCACCGACGACGGCACTCCCAAGGGTAAGCTCCTGGGCATCGTCACCAGCCGTGACTATCGCCCCAGCCGCGATGACCACCAGACGAAGGTCTCCGAGTTCATGACCCCGCGTGAGCAGCTCATCGTGGGCGACAAGAACATCAGCCTCAAGGTTGCCAACGACGTCATCTGGGACAACAAGCTCAACGCCTTGCCCAT
Source organism: Collinsella sp. (assembly GCA_019414605.1). Lineage (GTDB taxonomy): Bacteria > Actinomycetota > Coriobacteriia > Coriobacteriales > Coriobacteriaceae > Collinsella. The sequence continues at coordinate 29,585 of DXLS01000029.1, read as the reverse complement.
CGTCGACGACTACGATCACCTGATGGGCATCGTCTTCCGCAAGGACTACGACAGCCACAAGACCAACCCCAACGAGCTGCTCGACGGCGACAAGCGCTACATGGTCGGTGCCGGTATCAACCCCCGCGACTATGCCGAGCGCGTGCCGCTGCTCATCGAGGCCGGCGCCGATGTCCTGTGCATCGACTCCTCCGAGGGCTTCAGCGAGTGGCAGAAGCGCACCATCGAGTGGATTCGCGCCAACTACGGTGAGGACGTCAAGGTCGGTGCCGGTAACGTCGTCGACGCCGAGGGCTTCCGCTTCCTGGCAGACTGCGGCGCTGACTTCATCAAGGTCGGTATCGGCGGCGGTTCCATCTGCATCACCCGTGAGACCAAGGGTATCGGTCGTGGTCAAGCCACCGCGCTGATCGACGTCTGTCGCGCTCGCGACGAGTACTACGAGGAGACCGGCGTCTACGTGCCCGTGTGCTCCGACGGCGGCATCGTCTACGACTACCACATGACGCTCGCCCTTGCCATGGGCGCCGACTTTATGATGCTGGGCCGCTACTTCGCCCGCTTTGACGAGAGCCCGACTGAGCGCGTCAACGTCAACGGCCAGTACATGAAGGAGTACTGGGGCGAGGGTTCTGCGCGTGCCCGCAACTGGCAGCGCTACGACCTGGGCGGCGCCGCGAAGCTCAGCTTCGTCGAGGGTGTCGACTCCTACGTTCCCTACGCCGGTTCCCTCAAGGACGGCGTGGGCGGCACGCTCTACAAGGTCAAGTCCACGATGTGCAACTGCGGTGCCCTCTCGATCCCCGAGCTCCAGGAAAAGGCACGCCTGACCCTGGTGAGCTCGACCTCGATCGTCGAAGGCGGCGCCCACGACGTTGTCGTCAAGGACTCCCAGCAGAGCGTTTCCTATCGATAAGCGGCTTTCCCAAGCACCGCACCTTGCCGTTCAAACCGTCGCTCGCGTACCAAAGTACGCGTCGCTCCTCTTTCACGGCAATCTGCGGCACTTGGAAAACCCGACCATGCTTGGGCGGATAACAGATAGCGGTTGATTCACAACCACGTTATTTAGATAAAGCGAGATGCCTGCAAGTCGCAGGCATCTCGCTTGTCGTATTTGCTATCATCAGTCAAGTTAACCTTAGGGTCGGGCGGCTTGGCTTTGTTCGCTACAAGTTCCGCACGCAAAGAAGAGCACTTAATGTGCTCTTCGTCTTGCGCAGGACTGTCCGCAGTAGCGAATAAAGCCAAGCCGCCCGACCCCAGCTAAGATTAAAGGAGCTGATATGTGCGATTGCACAGATCATAAGGACGAGATCCCTGCCTACGACGCGCAGGCCATTGAGTCCAAGTGGATGAAGGCCTGGGAGGACTCCGACCTCTTTGCCGTCGACACCGACGACAGTAAGCCTAAAAAGTATGTGCTCGAGATGTTCCCGTATCCGTCGGGTGACCTGCACATGGGCCACGCGCGCAACTATACCATCGGCGATGCCATGGCCCGTCAGGCCCGCATGCGCGGCTTTGACGTGCTGCATCCCATCGGCTTTGACGCCTTTGGCCTGCCCGCCGAGAACGCCGCCATCAAGCACAACACGCAGGCTGCCGCCTGGACGTATAAGAATATGGACCAGGCGCTCGCCACGATGAAGCGCATGGGCTTCTCCTACGATCTGGATCGCATGGTCAAGACCTGCAGCCCCGACTACTACCGCTGGGGTCAGTGGATCTTTGAGAAGCTGTGGGAAAAGGGCCTGGTCTACCGCAAGAAGAACCCGGTCAACTGGTGCCCTAACTGCAAGACCGTTCTGGCCAACGAGCAGGTCACCGAGGGCAAGTGCTGGCGCTGCGGCACCGAGCCCGAGAAGCGCGACCTTGAGCAGTGGTACTTCAAGATTACCGAGTACTCCCAGGAGCTGCTCGACGACCTGGAGAAGCTCCCCGGCTGGCCCGAGCGCGTCAAGCAGATGCAGGCCAACTGGATCGGTCGCTCCGAGGGCGCCGAGGTTGACTTTACCCTGTGCGACCAGAATGGCGAGCCCATCGAGGGCGACGAGGGCAAGATCACCGTATTCACCACGCGTGCCGACACCCTGTTTGGCGTGTCCTTCTTTGTCCTGGCTCCCGAGTACGCTCGTCTGCACGAGCTCGTCGAGGGCACGGAGTACGAGGAGGCCGTCACCAAGATCGTCGAGGACTCCAAGCACATCTCTGCCGTCGAGCGTGCCCAGGGCACTCTCGAGAAGCACGGTGCCTTCACCGGCCGCTACGTGGTGAACCCCGTCAACGGCGAGAAGGTCCCCGTGTGGGTTGCCGATTATGTCGTTGCCGACTACGGCACCGGCGCCGTCATGGCCGTTCCCTGTGGCGACCAGCGCGACTTTGAGTTTGCCCGCAAGTACGACCTGCCGATCGTGCCGATCATCCTGGACGATGACGACCGCGCTGCCGTCGAGGCCAGCGGTGAGACCATCGATACCTTCCATGCCGAGACCGTCGACTGGGATTGCGCCCACGCTGCCGAGGGCACGCTCGTCCAGTCCGGCAAGTACACCGGCATGCGCGGTGGTAAGCACTCCGAGGGCGAGGCTGCCATCGTGGCCGACCTCGAGGCCATGGGCTGCGGTCGTCGCAAGGTCGAGTTCCGCCTGCGCGACTGGCTCATCAGCCGTCAACGCTATTGGGGCAACCCCATCCCGGCCATCCACTGCGAGCACTGCGGCATCGTGCCCGTGCCCGAGGATCAGCTCCCGGTGACGCTGCCGGAGAACCTGGACCTGGGCGCTGGCGAGACCCTCGCCGAGTGCAAGGACTTCTACGAGACCACCTGCCCGGTCTGCGGTCGCCCGGCCAAGCGCGAGACCGATACCATGGACACCTTCACCTGCTCCAGCTGGTATTACCTGCGCTATACCGACCCGCACAACACCGAGCTGCCCTTCTCCCGCGAGGCGGCAGACCGTTGGATGCCCGTCGATAACTACATTGGTGGCATCGAGCACGCCATTTTGCACCTGCTCTACAGCCGCTTCTTTACCAAGGCGCTGCGCGACCTGGGTCTGCTGAGCGTGGACGAGCCCTTCACCAACCTGCTGTGCCAGGGCATGGTCAAGGACGAGAACGGCGACACCATGTCCAAGTCCAAGGGCAACGTTGTGCCCCCGAGCTCGGTTATCGAGCCCTACGGCGCCGACACCATGCGTCTGGCGATCCTGTTTATCGCCCCGCCCGAGAAGGACTTCGACTGGGATCCCAAGGCCGTCGAGGGCGCCAACCGCTTTATCAAGCGCGCCTGGCGTATCGTGTGGCAGCTCGTCCAGTCGGGTGACGCCAACGTGGCCTTCGACAAGTCCGTGCTCGACGAGACCGCGATGAAGCTCTACCGCGAGCGTCACCGCACCATCGCCAAGTGCACCGAGGACTTCGACCGTGGCCAGTTCAACACCGCGATCTCGGCCGTCATGGAGCTCGTCAACGCGGCGAGCGCCTACCTCAACGCCACCGAGGGTGCTGACCGCGACAAGGCCCTGTGCTACGGCGTGGCCAAGGACATCGTGAGCGTCCTGGCGCCCATCTGCCCGTTCTGGGCCGACGAGCTTTGGCACGAGGCGCTCGGCTGCGAGGGCAACGCCTACACCGCCGCCTGGCCCGAGTTCGACCTGGCCGAGTCCATCGAGGACACGGTGCAGATCGTCGTCCAGGTGCTCGGCAAGGTCCGCGGCCGCATTGACGTGGCCCGCGATGCCTCCAACGAGGAAATGCAGGCTGCCGCCGAGGCTGCTGTCACCAAGTGGACCGAGGGCAAGACGGTCGTCAAGGCCATCTGCGTGCCCGGCAAGCTGGTCAACCTGGTGGTTAAGTAAACCTCGCGCACATAGTTGACGCACAAAAGACGAGGGGCGATCCGGCTGGGTCGCCCCTCGTTTTGCGTTATATGCCATGTTTGGCTTGTGCCGAGCGTCATCCTCTACGGAATGTGCACCAGGTCCCTAAAGTAGACGTTGCCGCTTTGCTCCTCAAACATCCAGATGTTGAGGTAGATGTCGTTGAGGTCGTTGTTCACGTCAAAGTCCGGATCGTCGAAGGTGCCTGCAAAGGTGAGCATCGCGGTCGCTTCTTCGCCTGCGGCGACGGGCTGGCGCATGCGCACGTCGCGGACGACACCGTTGACGTAGGCATAAGCATCAACATCGCCAAACATCATGTCGGCATCGGTGTTGTTTGTCACCGCAAAGACCAACACGGCGTCGCCGTAGCCATCCGTGTCCTTGCCCACGCAGGTAACATGGACGTTCTCGTCTGCCTCAAGGTCGATGGGGAACTGTTCTTGAGGGTCGGGACCTAAGCCCTGGGGGTCGACTATATCTTCGTCTATTTTGTCGAAACGCTCCGAAGGCGTCGTTTTCTCGATGGCTTTGGTGCTGCCGAGATCCGGCCTGCATGGTCCGGTTTTACCATCGACGTTGCTGCAGCCCGCCAGAGCGAACGAGCAGGCGGCGACGACGAGCGCGGTCGCGCAGAGGGTGCCTGGGCGTTTCATGGTGTCTCCTTGCCGTAGAGGATCCGGAAGGTTGTGCGGTCTATGCGTGAATACGGCTTATCTGTTCCAGAATGTCCCTTACGAGCAGTCTGGCCGATGCGCGCCCAGGGATGGAATGCCCATAGGGCCCGATTCGGTCGGCGCGCTGGGACGCATGGCCCGTTTTGGGGCTTTTGGGGAGCACCGCACAGGAGTCCTCGCCTAATTGCCCTATTCTTGTGGAGAAGCTGTGGGCGCGCTGACCTGCGAATTTCTTTGACGCTTGCACGTTTTCGCAGGTATTGGTATAGTTTGCTTGCAAATGAAGTTGTAATTGAAAGAAGTGGGGTTTCGGCCCCGCTTCTTTTTTGTATGGACGGAGGTGCCGCAATGGTCAAGACCAAGACCGAGCAGGCGATCATCGACGCGCTCGAGGCCGTCGCTCCCCAGCACGATGTCGATATTGTCGACGTTGAGCTCGTGGGCGCCACCAAGGCCCCCTGCGTGCGTGTGCGTATCGAGGGTGCCGAGGGTCAGAGCCTGTCGCTCAACGACGTCACGGCCAATACCAAGTGGGTCGGCGACGTGATCGAGGAGCTCGACCCCATTTCTTCGAGCTATACGCTCGAGGTGTCGAGCCCGGGCATGGCGCGCCCGCTGCGCCGTCCGCGCGACTTTGCCCGCTTTGTGGGCGAGGACTGCGAGCTCACCTCCACCGCCACCGAGGGCCGTCGCAAGTACTCCGGCAAGATTGCCGCCGCGACCGAGACGAACGTGACCCTCGAGCTCGAGGACGGCGAGTCCGTCACCCTCGATTTCTCTGATGTTAAAAAGTGCAAGTTGAAGCCCACCTATGACTTCAAGCCCGCGAAGGAAGGAAAGTAAGATGGCAGCATCCGACATGATGTCCGCCCTGATGGAGCTTTGCCAGGAGAGGCACATCGACCAGCTCTACCTGATCGACCGCCTGGAGCAGTCGCTCGCCAAGAGCTATGCCGAGATCCTGCATCTTGAGTGGGGCGCCAAGGTGACCATCGACCGCACCACCGGCAAGATCTACGTCTACCGCCTGGAGCCGATCGACGATTCCATGGACGAGGAGGGCAACTTCACCGAGTTCGAGGAGATCGACGTCACCCCCAAGAACACGAGCCGCATTGCCGCCCAGCACGCCAAGGCCGAGATCAACGCCATCGTGCGCAACTCCGCCCGCGAGCAGATCTACGAGGAGTTCTCCGGCCGTATCGGTGACCTCATCAGCGGTACCGTGCTGCAGTCCACGCCCGACTTTACGATCGTCAAGATCCGCGATGGCGTCGAGGCCGAGCTGCCGCATTTTGACCAGCGCCGTTACGAGAACGAGCGCAACGAGCGTCCGATGGGCGAGCGCTACCTGCACAACCAGCACATCAAGGCCGTGATCATCGACGTCCGCGATCCCAACTCCAACCTGCAGCCGGTTCGCGGCGAGCACAGCCGTCCGCCGATCGTCATCTCCCGCACCCACCCCGAGCTCATGCGTCGTCTGTTTGAGCAGGAGGTGCCCGAGATCTATGAGGGCACCGTCCAGATCAAGTCGATCGCCCGCGAGCCCGGCCAGCGCTCCAAGGTTGCCGTCCACTCGCTCGACGACCGCTTGGATCCCGTAGGCGCCTGTGTCGGCCCCAAGGGCAGCCGCGTTCGCGCCGTCGTGGGCGAGCTCCGCGGCGAGCGCGTCGACGTCATCCTGTGGGATGCCGATCCGGCCGTCTACGTCGCCAACGCCCTGTCGCCCGCCAAGGTCACCCGTGTCCTCATCGACGAGGAGAAGGCCTATGCCGGCGTCATCGTGCCCGACGACCAGCTTTCGCTCGCCATCGGCAAGGAGGGCCAGAACGCCCGCCTCGCCGCTCGCCTGACCGGCTGGCACATCGACATCAAGTCCGAGACCCTTGCCGCCGACATCCTCAAGAACGTCCCCGTTCACGAGGAGCCCGCCGCCGACTTGATCGGTGACGAGGAGGACGACGACGTCCGTCGCTGCGAGTACGTGTCCGAGGACGGCATCCAGTGCCGCAACCAGGCCCGTCCCGGCTCCCGTTTCTGCGGTGTCCACGACACCGACGCCTTCGATGATGCGGAGGACCTGATCTAGCGCGCGGTCGCGCCGGGCGGGTCCCGGCGCATCTCCCACGCTCGTTCAGTCTCTAGGCACCCAAGGTGCCAGAAAGGGTAGGTGAAGTCATATGGCAAAAGTCCGTGTGTCCACCCTGGCCAAAGAGTTCGGCATGACCTCCAAGGAACTGATGGGTCATCTCGCCGAAATGAAGATTCCCGCTAAGTCCGCTTCCTCCGCTCTGGAGGACGCTTACGTCGCCATGGTCCGCAAGCAGCTCGCCTCGGTGATCGAGGCCCGCGCCAAGGAAGTCGAGGCCGCCAAGCAGGCCGAGGAGGAGGCAGCCGCCGCCGAGGAGGCAGCGCGCGCTGCCGAGGCCGAGCGTGAGCGCATCGCCGCCGAGAAGGCACGCGAGGAGGAGCGCCGCCAGTTCGCCGCCGCCCAGGCTGCCGAGGAGGCCGCCCGTGCCGAGGCCGAGGCCAAGAAGAAGGCTGAGCAGGAGCGCCTTGCCCGCGAGAAGGAGGAGGCTGCCCGCGAGGCCCAGCGCCGCGCCGTCCCCGCTTCCGACTCCGGTTCGCGCTTCCGCTCGCTGCTCGACCAGATCGCCGCACAGGAGACCGTGCTCAAGGAGAAGAAGGACGCCGAGGAGAAGGCCAAAGCAGAGCGCGCCGCCGAGCGCGGCAACCGTCGCAGCGGCAACAACGACCGTCGCGGTGGCCGTCGTAACGATCGCAACGCCTCCGACAACAACTCCGAGCGCAACGCCTCCGAGAGCCGTCCGCACAGCCATCGCACCAACGCCAGCAACAACGTCGCTGCCGGCATGGACTTCCCCAACCCCGATAAGCAGGGCAAGGGCAAGAAGCGCAAGGGCGGTCACGGCAACGATGAGGACCACTACAGCCGCATGGCTCGCGAGGCCGAGGAGTACAGCCGCGAGAAGGTTCTCGAGGAGGCCCGCGCCGCCGTCGAGGAGGCCTCTCGCGAGTCCACCGGTCGCCGCAAGAAGCGCAAGGAGAAGCGCGAGCGCGAGGCTGCTAAGGCTCAGGAGGAGCGCAAGATTGAGGAGGCGCTGGCCCAGGGCGTGAACCCCGAGGAGCTCGACGCCATCAAGGTCTCCCAGGGCGTTACCGTCCAGGAGCTCGCCGAGGCGCTCGACGTTCCGGCCAACGACATCATCAAGCGCCTGTTCCTGCTGGGCACGCCGCTCACGATGACGCAGTCCATGTCCGACGACCTCGTCGAGCTCGTTGCCGACGACCTGGGCCGTCAGATCAAGATCATCACCCCCGAGGAGGAGAACACCTTCTCGTTCTACGACGATCCCGCCGACCTTAAGCCCCGCGCCCCGGTCGTCACCGTCATGGGTCACGTCGACCACGGCAAGACGAGCCTGCTCGACGCCATCCGTCACACCGGTGTCGCTGCCGGCGAGGCGGGCGGCATTACCCAGGCCATCGGTGCTTCGCAGGTCATGATCAACGACCGCAAGATCACCTTCATCGATACCCCGGGCCACGCCACCTTTACGGCTATGCGTGCCCGCGGCGCCAAGGTGACCGACATCGTCATCCTGATCGTGGCTGCCGACGACGGCGTCATGCCTCAGACCATCGAGTCGATCAACCACGCCAAGGCCGCCGGCGTACCCATCGTCGTCGCCGTCAACAAGATCGATAAGCCGGGCGCCAACCCCGACCGCGTGCGCCAGGAACTCACCGAGTACGGCATCATCCCCGAGGAGTGGGGCGGACAGAACATGTTCGTCAACATCTCGGCCAAGCAGAAGATCGGTATCGACGACCTGCTCGAGACCGTGCTGCTCCAGGCCGACGTGCTCGAGCTCAAGGCCAACCCCGACACCTTTGCCTCCGGCAACGTTCTCGAGGCCAAGCTCGACAAGGGCCGCGGCTCGGTTGCCACGGTTCTCGTGACCCGCGGTACTCTGCACGTGGGCGATACGCTGGTCGCCGGTCTTACCTACGGCCGCGTCCGCGCCATGCTCGATCCCAAGGGCAACGCCGTCACCGAGGCCGGCCCCTCCGACGCCGTTGAGATCTTGGGCCTGCAGTCCGTGCCCAACGCCGGTGACGAGTTCCGCGTGTTCGAGGACGAGCGCGAGGCTCGCGCCCTGGCCGATGAGCGTTCGCTCAAGGCCCGTATCGAGGAGCAGAGCCGCGTGAAGCACGTCACGCTCGAGAACCTCTTCGAGACCATCGCCGACGCCGAGGTCAAGGAGCTCAACCTGATCATTAAGGCCGACGTCCAGGGCTCCATTGAGGCCCTTCAGGACTCGCTCGACAAGATGGATCAGTCCGAGGTCCGCATCAATACGATCCACTCCGCTGTCGGTGCCATCAACGAGACCGACGTCGTCCTGGCCGACGCCTCCAACGCCATCATCATCGGCTTTGGCGTGCGTCCCGACGGCAAGGCGCGCTCCGCTGCCGAGCGCGAGGGCGTCGAGATTCGTTGCTACGACGTTATCTACAAGTGCCTCGAGGAGCTCGACGCTGCCCGCATCGGCATGCTCAAGCCTACCGAGGTCGAGGTCTCCACGGGTACCGCGACCGTCCTGGACACCTTCAAGGTGCCCAAAGTCGGTATCGCCGCCGGTGTCCGCGTGGAGGAGGGCGAGATCGCCGCGACCGATTCCGTGCGCCTGGTGCGTGATGGCATCGTGGTCTTCAACGGCAAGATCGCCTCGATGCGCCACTACAAGGACGAGGCCAAGAGCCTCAAGAGCGGTTCCGAGGGCGGCATTGGCCTGGAGAACTTCCAGGACATCAAGCCCGGCGACCAGATCGAGGGTTACCGTATCGACCAGGTTGCCCGTACCGAGTAGGGGGTAGCGCTATGAAGCAAACGCAGGCAACCCGCCGTTTGGGCGAGCAGCTTCGCGAGAAGCTCGGTTATATCCTGCTCTTTGAGGTTTCCGATCCGCGTCTCGACCTGGTCACCCTGACCGCGGTCGAGGTCGCGGTGGACCGTTCGTTCGCGCGCGTGTACGTGTCGTGCGATGCGAGCCGCTACGATGAGGTCATGGAGGCGCTCGCCAGCGCCAAGGGCCGTATTCGCAGCCTGTTGGCTCGCTCGCTCGATTGGCGCGTTACGCCCGAGCTCGATTTTCGCATCGATCGCTCGACCGATGAGGCCGAGCGCATCACGCGTGCGCTGGAAAACGTTCCGGCCACGCTTGCGATCGAAAAGGACGAGGACGGCTACCCCATAGCGGATGCCGCCCAGGAGGCAGCTTTAGATGACTAATTCCGCCGATCTCGCCTCGTGCGAGTCTGCAGATATTAAACGACGCATCCTCGAGCTCATCGAGGGTGCGTCCTCCATTGCGATCTCGGGTCACACCTCTCCCGACGGCGATGCCTTGGGCTCCGTGTTGGGCCTGGGCCTTTCGCTTATGAAGGTGTTCCCCGACAAGGACATCGCCCTGCTGCTGGCAGACGACGATCCCGTTCCGCGCATCTACCGTTTTATGGAGGGCGCCGATCTGCTGGTGCCGGCATCTGCCTACACCGGCAACCCGGACCTGTTCATTTCAGTAGACGTGCCGGTCGTCGAGCGCCTCAATAATTCCGCCGAGGTGTTGCGTCGTTCGGCTCACGTGGCGTGCTTTGACCATCACCCGGCACGCGAGGAGTTTGCCGAGGTCAGCCTTAGGTGTGTCAATGCCGCTGCTTGCGCCATGATTATCGACCGCTTTTTGGCCGATTGCGGCATTACTGCAAGCGACAGCATTGCGACCTGCCTGCTGTGCGGCCTGGTCACCGATACCGGTCGTTTTCAGTATCAGAACGCCGACGCTGCCGCGTTTCATGCCGCCTCGCGTCTGGTGGCGCACGGTGCCGATCCGGCGCGCGTCGCGCTCGAGGTCTATCAGAGCATGCGTGTCGAGTTCTTGCACCTCAAGTCCATCGTCATGGGTCGCATCAAGACGGTCGCGCACGGGCGCGTGGCATATAGCTACGCGTATGAGAGTGACCTCAAGGAATGCGGCGTCACCTCGGATGAGTGCGACGGCCTGGTCGATGTGGTGCGCTCTGTGATGGGCGTCGAGGTCTGCCTGTTCCTTAAGGGCATCGAGGGCGATACCAAGGTGCGTGGCAACCTGCGCTCCAAGGGCGATCTTGATGTTTCCGAGATTGCGGCCAATTTTGGCGGAGGTGGGCACCACGCTGCCGCCGGCTTTACCAACGCCGGAACGATTTCCGAGACGCTCACCGCGGCACTTCCCATGCTGGCCGAGCTGGTAGGGGAGGATCCCGCTTCGGTGACCGTCGAGCTCTAACTTTTTGGATGGTACATGGCTCGTCGTACACCTTCTCAACTTAATATGCTGCTCGCCGTCGATAAGCCGGTGGGCTGCACGTCCCACGACGTGGTCTCGCAATGCCGACGCGCCCTCCATGAGCGGCGCGTCGGCCATGCCGGAACGCTCGACCCCATGGCATCGGGTGTCATGGTGGTGGGCGTGGGCCAGGCCACGCGTCTGCTGGGCATGCTCACGCTCGATACCAAAAGCTACGTCGCCGATATCTCGTTTGGCGTCGAGACCAATACCGATGATGCGGAGGGCGAGGCCGTTCGCACGGTGCCCATTACTGCCGACTTGCGCGATCCGGCCTATGCCCGCGAGCGCCTGTCCGCCATGCTGGGCCCGCAGATGCAGGTACCGCCGGCGTTTTCGGCCATTTCGGTCAACGGCGTGCGCGCCTATAAGTCTGCGCGCGAGGGCAACGCCGTTGAGTTGTCCCCGCGTCCGGTCGAGGTGTACTCCGCTGACCTGATTGCCGTGAGCGGCGAGGGCGACGTTTGCGTTTGGACTGTGGCGTTTTCGGTGAGTAAGGGCACCTATATCCGTGCGCTCGCTCGCGACCTGGGTCGTGCCTGCGACAACGCGGCGCATATTTCTGCATTGCGCCGTACGGCCTCCGGTGTTGTTTCCATCGGTGCCTGCCATGCGGTCGAGGAACTTTCTGCCGAGTCCGCTGCCGGCTTTGCCCTGGATCCCATTGCGGCACTGGGCGCCACGCGCGTCGACTTGCCGGGTGACCTTGCCGACGATCTGCTGTGCGGACGTCGTATTCCTATTGAGCGCGCGCTTGTGGGCTTCGATGCGTCGAAGGCGCCGTTTGCGCTGGTGCTCGATGGCGGGCTCAAGGCGCTTGCCCGTATCGAGGGCGGCCGCTTTGTTATGGAGCATGTCTTTCCGCAGGCGATCGGCGGTGTTCGATGATGCTGGCCTCCCACGAGCTCTCGCGTATTTTTTTTGCGGGCGAGTCGGATGAGGCCTGCATCGTTGCCGCCGATGCGTTTGATGATTGCGCGTGCCTGGGCGCCGCGTCGATCGCCATCGGCGTGTTCGACGGCGTGCATCGGGGGCATCGCGAACTGATCGACACGGTCGTTCGCGATGCGCGTGACCACGGCTGCAAGGCGGTCGTGGTCACCTTCGATCCCGACCCGGACGTGGTGGTGAGCCCTTCGCCCGCGCAAAAATTGATGACGACGGCCGACCGTCTGCATGCCCTGGCTCTCACCGGGGTCGATGCGGTCGTGGCCGTTCCCTTTACGCCCGCGGTGGCGGCACTTGACCACGTAGGCTTTCTTAAGTTGCTTTCGCGCGTCGTCGATATCCGCTCGATTCGTGTGGGTAGCGACTTTAGGCTGGGTCGCGGCGGCGCATCGGGCGTTGCCGAGATGCAGGCATGGGGTGCCGAGCGCGGCGTTGACGTCTATGGCCACGAGCTACTGTGCGTCGATGGACAGACAATCTGCGCCACCCGGATTCGCCAGGAGCTGTGCCAGGGTCATGTTGAGCTTGCCGCCGAGCTGCTCGGCCGCCCGTACATGCTGCGCGGTATTGTTGCCGGCGGTCGTCACCAGGGCTCCGACATGGGTTTTCCCACGGCAAACATCCAGGTGCCCGAGGGCATTCAGGTACCTGCCGATGGTGTCTACGAGGGTCTTGTTCTGGTTGACGATACCGTGTGGCCTGCCGCCGTCAACGTGGGCCTGCCGCCGACGTATGCCGACGATTCCGCCTCGGCGCATCTCGAGGCCAACTTGATCGGGTATGCGGGTGACCTGTACGGCGCCTCGGTGTCGCTGGCGTTTACGCGTTGGCTGCGCCCATCGCGTGTGTTCGATTCGCTGGACGAGCTTATCGCGACCGTCGAGGGTAATATTGACGATATCCGTCATCATTTGGGTGAGCAGGGGGTGAGCATCCGTGATTAGCGATGAGGAAAAAGACCAGGTACGCGCTGCGTCCGACCTGGTTGCCATCGTGCAGGAAACGGTTGAGCTCAAGCCCCGTGGCCATGAGTTTTGGGGTTGCTGCCCTTTCCATGGCGAAAAGACCCCGTCGTTTCACATTATCCCCGCCACGCAGGTGTGGCATTGCTTTGGCTGTGGCGAGGGCGGCGACGTCTTCACCTACATCATGAAGCGCGAGAACCTGAGCTTTCCCGAGTCGATTCGCTACCTGGCCGACCGTGCCGGTATTGAGCTGCACGACACCGGTGCTTATCGCGAGCGCGGCACCAAGCGCGCCCGCATCTATGACCTGTGCGCCGAGACCGCCCAGTTCTATCACACCATGCTTATGCGCGGTAAGGACAGCCGTCCGCGCGAGTATTTCGCCAGCCGCGGTATGGGAGGCGTCGTCTGCCGCCGCTACTGCCTGGGCTTTGCGCCGGGTCGCAACGCGCTGGTGTCGCATCTGTCCCAGGCGGGCTTTACCCCGCAGGAGATGATCGACGCCAACGTGGCCGTGAGCCGTGGGCGCGGGCAGCTTGCCGACCGTTTTTACGACCGCGTGATGTTCCCCATCTTTGACGAGCAGGGTCATAACATCGCCTTTGGCGGGCGTATTATGGGCGACGGCCAGCCTAAGTACCTCAACACCGCCGAGACGAGCGTGTTCCATAAAAAGCGAAACCTCTACGGCTTTAACTGGGCCAAGGAGTTTATCGTCGCGCAGAATACCGCCATCGTGGTGGAGGGTTATACCGATTGCATCGCCTGCTGGGAGGCGGGGATCAAAAACGTCGTCGCCACGCTGGGCACGGCGCTGACGGAACATCATGTAAAGACGCTCACCCGTTTTGCCAAGCGCATTGTGTATATGTTCGATGGCGACGCCGCCGGTCAAAAGGCCGCTCGCCGCGCGATTCAGTTTATCGAGCAGGATTCGATGGACCTGCGCTGCGTGGTGCTTCCCGACGGCAACGACCCCATGGAGTTCATCACCGCGCATGGTGGCGAGGCGTTGCAGGCGCGTATCGACGCCGCCGAGCCCCTCATGGACTTTGTGTACCGCTCGCTGCAGGAGTCGAGCGACATTACCACGCCGGGCGGTCGTGCCAAAGCGCTCGAGGACGCACTGACGCTCATCTATCCGCTGCGCGATAGCTACATGATCAATACGTACTTTATCCAGATTGCGGACCTTTTGGGTTTGGATCTGGAGACGGTGCGCTCGAGCTCGGGCCGTGTGTTTCGCGATGTTGCCAAGCGCGAGGACGCCGAGCGTCGTCGCGAACAGAACTACGAGCGCCAGCGGGCGCAGTCCGAGCGCGCAGGCAGCGCAGGCGGTCGGGCGTCTGGTTCGCGGGAGGCGTCTCGCGGCGCCTGGGCGTCGGGGGCGACACCGGCGGTGTCCACACCGGTTGAGGAAGAGCCGTACGACTATGTGCCACTCGAGGCCTATGGCGCCGCGCCGGTCGAGGCCGTCGACGATATGCCGCCGATTGATGTGCCGGTTGGTATGGATGGCGCAGCGCCGGTTGCCGATGCAACGGGCGCGTCTGCGGCGCCGACGATGCCGATCGTGCTGACCGACCTGGAGCGAAAGTCTTTGGCGGGGGAGCGCGAGCTGCTGACGATGCTCACGAGCTACCCCGACCTCTTCCGCACGTATGCCGACCGCATCTGCTCGATCGAGTGGGTGGATCCGCGCCACGAGTCCATCGCGTGGGCCGTGCTCGCGACGCCGCCGGGCACCGATCCCACGGCGTGCATGGATGCGGCGCGCGCGGTGTGCCCCGAGGCGGCCTCCCTTGTTAGCGCCGGGCGCATCTCGTCGACGAGTAAGCACCCCACCGAGACGAACATCGTGTTTATGCTCGACACCCTCGAGCTCTACACCATCAAGCGCCGCATGCGCGCCGCACAGGCCAAGCTACGTCAGGACCGGTCTCTCGACGACGAGGCGCGCCGTGTGCTGACGATGCAAGCGATGCAAGATTCTCAGCGCCAGCGTGAGCTACAAAAGTCGATCGGCGGCGTGGCAGACCCGTTCCGTTTGATCGGTTTGGAGACAGCGGGCGCAGACCAAGCCTAGATGTTGTGGTCAACCAGCGTATTCGCGCCTATATCCAGTCTGAATTTTGGGTATAGACGTCAATGTGTGTGCTAAAGTAATGAGTCCTGTGGACTATGAAGGGAGAATCTGTGCCAAAAAAGAGTGAGAGCACGGGTACTGGGCTGGAATCCTACGTTGCAAAGCTCATGGGCAACGGCTCAAACAGGACTTCGGTAAGCGAGGACGAGATTCAGGTCGCCCTGAAGGATATCGATGTGTCTGACGAGCAGCTCAACGCGGTGTATTCCGCGCTGCGCAACAGCGGCATCCAGATTATCTCCGCGAGCGGAAACGACGACGCCCCCATGGACGTCGACGATGACGATAGCGATACCGACGATTTCGATGACGACGAGCACGATTCCGGTTCGCTCGACGATCACGAGCTTAAGATGGCCCGTCAGGCCGATGCCGAGATGGGTTCTTCCAAGAGCAAGAAGAAGCGCACCGTGCGCACGTCCCGTTCGCGTTCGCGCGTGCGTGGCATCGATGCCTCCACGGTGATGCTGACCGGCGACCCGGTTCGTATGTACCTTAAGGAGATCGGCAAGGTCGACCTGCTGACCGCCTCCGAAGAGGTCGATCTGGCCATGAAGATCGAGGCCGGTCTCGATGCCACCGAGAAGCTCGAGGCCGCCGAGGCGGGCGAGATTGAGCTCACCCGCGCCGAGATGCGTCGCCTGACCCGTATCGAGAACGTCGGCCTCGAGGCCAAGCAGGCGCTCATCAGCGCCAACCTGCGTCTGGTCGTCTCCATCGCCAAGCGCTATGTCGGCCGCGGCATGCTGTTCCTGGACCTGATCCAGGAGGGCAACCTCGGTCTGATCCGCGCCGTCGAGAAGTTCGACTACCAGAAGGGCTTTAAGTTCTCCACGTACGCCACGTGGTGGATCCGCCAGGCCATCACGCGTGCTATCGCCGACCAGGCCCGTACTATCCGTATTCCCGTGCACATGGTCGAGACCATCAACAAGCTCGTCCGCGTGCAGCGCCAGCTTCTCCAGGACTTGGGTCGCGACCCGACCCCCGAGGAGATTGGTGCCGAGATGGACATGAGTGCCGATCGCGTCCGCGAGATCCAGAAGATTTCGCAGGAGCCCGTGTCGCTCGAGACCCCCATCGGCGAGGAAGAGGATTCCCAGCTGGGCGACTTCATCGAGGACTCCCAGGCTATCGTTCCGCCCGATGCCGCCAGCTTCTCCATGCTGCAGGAGCAGCTCACCCAGGTGCTCGATTCGCTTGCCGATCGCGAGCGCAAGGTTATCGAGCTGCGCTTTGGCCTTGTCGACGGACATCCCCGCACGCTCGAGGAAGTCGGTCGCGAGTTTGGCGTCACGCGCGAGCGTATCCGCCAGATCGAGTCCAAGACCCTGGCCAAGCTCCGCCACCCGAGCCGTTCCAGCAAGCTCAAGGACTACATCGAAAGCTAGTCAAGCAAGAAGCGCCCTCAAGCACATCCGCTCGGGGCGCTTTCATGTAGTCGTTGGGGACGTCCCCAATGACTAGGTCGGAAAAATTCTCAAAAAAGTTCTTGCCCTGAGCTGATTCGTCCGTATAATAAACTTCGTTGCTTGAGAGCACGCACCTATTCCTCGGTAGCTCAATGGTAGAGCACGCGGCTGTTAACCGCGCTGTTGTAGGTTCGAGTCCTACCCGGGGAGCCAGATTTTTCAGCCCATTCCGTTGGGCTTTAAATTCCTCGGTAGCTCAATGGTAGAGCACGCGGCTGTTAACCGCGCTGTTGTAGGTTCGAGTCCTACCCGGGGAGCCAGGTTGTAAAACCCGTCGCTTATGCGGCGGGTTTTTTCATGCCGCGATCGCCTGGCGCGAACGTTGCCATATCAACATTTCGTGTCGAGGATATAATCCCGTGACCCACCACCTCAACATGGCGCGGTCGTTGTAGAATATTGCAATGATTGCTCCCACGAGATGGTGCCGTGAGCACCAGATAAGGAGATTCTTGTGTCTGAGACCATTAACGGCAGCCTGAGCGTCTCGAACGACGTTATTGCCGATATTGCCGGTTATGCCGCGATGACGTGCTATGGCGTCGTCGGTATGGCCGAACAGCTCCAGGGCGCCGAGAGCGTGCGCCTGCTTGCCGGCCAGCGCCTCCGCAAGGGCGTGCTTGTCTCCGCCGACGAGAACGGCCTTACGGTCGATCTTCACGTCGTGCTCGAGAACGGCGTCAACATGAAGTCCGTCTGCCACAATCTTTCGAGCTCCGTTGCCTTCACCCTGCAGGAAATCGCCCAGATCGATCCCGCCAGCCTTAAGATCGGCATCCACATCGACGCGCTCAAGAGCCGTCTGAACTAGCATCCGAAAACGGAGATTCAAATACCCATGATTGCAAAGACCATTCGCACCTGTTTTCCGATCGCTGCGGCTGCCGTTTCCGACAAGGCCGAGGAGATCAACAAGCTCAACGTCTTCCCCGTACCCGACGGTGACACCGGCACCAACATGTCGCTCACGCTCGCCTCGGTGACCAAGGAGCTTTCCGCCCTTCCCGCCGATGCCGATATGGAGGCCATCGCCGGCGCCATCACCCACGGCTCCCTGATGGGTGCCCGCGGCAACTCCGGCGTCATCACCTCGCAGATCCTGCGTGGCGTGGCCGAGGGTCTCGTTTCTGCCGATGAGCCTATCACGTCCGCCAACATCGCCTTCGCCTTCCGTCGCGCCGTCAAGGTCGCCTTCCAGGCCGTCCGCAAGCCCATCGAGGGCACGATCCTCACGGTGCTGCGCGATGTCTCGACCAAGGCCGACGAGTGTGAAAAGAAGAAGTTCTCGGCCGAGGACGCGCTCGACGCCATCGTCGTCGAGGCCTACCAGTCCGTCGCCCGCACGCCCGACCTGCTGCCCGTTCTGAAGGAGAACGGCGTGGTCGACTCCGGCGCCTTTGGCTTTGCCATCTTCCTGGAGAACTTTGTTGCCGCCGCGCTTGGCCGCAGCACCGTTGTCGAGGATTTCTCCGCCACGTTTGATTCTGCCGGCTCTGCCCGCGACGCGGCTCTTGGTCGCGTTGAGATCGAGGCCAACGACGACAGGGAGGGCTCGGAGTTCCGCTACTGCAACGAGTTTCTCTTTAAGGCCGACGCCCCGTTTGACGAGGACGAGTGCCTTAAGTTCCTGGGCTCCATGGGCGACTGCGAGCTGCTCGTGGGTGCCTACCCCGACTACAAGATCCACGTGCACTCCAACACCCCCAACCTGGTGCTCGAGCATATGCTGCAGCTCGGTCAGATCTACGAGGTCTTTATTCACAACATGGAGATGGAGGCCCACGACCGTACCGCCAAGATTCATGAGGACCAGGAGAAGGCCGCCGAGCCCGCCAAGGCGTTGGGCTTTGTCGCCGTTGCCGCTGGTTCGGGCGAGGCCGACATCCTCAAGTCCCTCGGCGTTGACGTGATCGTCTCGGGTGGCCAGACCATGAACCCCTCGACCGCCGACCTGCTGGGCGCGGTGGACCAGGTCAACGCGACCTCGGTCATTATCCTGCCCAATAACGGCAACATCCGCATGGCTGCCGAGGCCGCCGCCTCTGCCTGCACCGACAAGAAGGTCGCCGTCGTTCCCACCAAGACTGTCCCGCAGGCGTTCTCCGCGCTGTTCGCGGTCCTGCCCGATTCCGAGCTCGAGGACGCCGTCGCCGCCATGGTCGACGCCATCAGCGAGGTCCGCGATGGCGAGGTCACCCGTGCCGTGCGCGATTCCAGCGCCTCTGATGGCTCTCCGATTCACTCCGGTGATGTCATGGGTATCATTGCCGGTTCCATCGACGTGGTCGGCTCCGACGTGAAGCAGGTCACGCTCGACTGCATCAACCGCATGCAGGAGGAAGAGGAGGGCGACGCGCTGACGATTCTGGCCGGCGAGGAGCTGTCCGATGAGGCCTTCCAGGAGCTCGTTGACGCCATCGAGGAGGCTCAACCCGACCTGGAGATTGATGCCCATCGTGGCGAGCAGCCGCTCTATCCTGTGATCTTCTCGATCGAGTAGGCAACTGCCCATGTCCGAGCTGTGCTCCGTGCCGCGCGTCTCGGAGCGCTTTGCCCAGAGCAATGCGCTCGACGAGGATATCGCGCGACTCAAATATGTTTCGGGTAAACGTGAGGAGGCCCTTCGCCGTCTGGGAATTCAGACGGTGGGGGACCTCCTTCTCCATATCCCTCATCGATACCTGGACTTTACGCGCTCCTGGTCCATCGAGATGGCACCCATCGGTACCGTGTGCACGATTGTCGCCACGGTCGACCGTATCGTCCAAAAGCAGCCCCGCCCGCGTATGCAGGTGACCGAGGTCTCGCTGGTGGACGAGACGGGTGTGCTGCAAGTCGCCTTTTTCCGTCAGCCCTGGATTGCCCAACAGTTCAAGCAGGGTGACCGCCTGGCCGTGATGGGTAAGGTCGAGTTTGCCTACGGTTTTAAGCAGATGGCCTCGCCCCACTTTGAAAAGCTCGAGGACGGGCGTGCCGCGGGCACCATTCTGCCGGTCCATTACGTGAGTGATGGCGTGAGCCAGGCGTGGATGCGCCGCATCGTTAGCGGCGCGCTCGAGGTTGTCGGCAATCCCTTCGATCCGATTCCCGCACGCTTGCGCGTAAAGCGCCGCCTGATGAGCAATGCCCGTGCGCTGCGCTCAATTCACTTTCCCTCGAGTATGGCCGAGCGCGATATCGCGCGCGCACGGCTTGTCTATGAGGAGTGCCTCTACCTGCAGCTGGCGCTGCGCTTGCGCAACGACGGCGGCTTGGTCGAAGTCGCTCCCTACGCCCACGCCGCGGGCGAGCACCTGGCGGCGCTCAGGGAAGCCCTGCCGTTTTCGCTGAGCGACGAGCAGGAGGCCGCGTTCCAAGACATCCTGCGCGACATGTGCGATGGCGGGCGCGTGATGAACCGCCTGCTTCTGGGCGACGTCGGTACCGGCAAGACGGCCGTCGCCGCCTGCGCGCTGGCTGTCGCGGCCGATTCGGGCACACAGTCCTGCGTTATGGCGCCTACGGGCGTGCTGGCGCGTCAATATGCCGATAAGACCGGCCCCTTGCTCTCGCAGGCTGGCATGTCCTGGGCGCTCCTGACGGGCGCCACGCCGGCGGCCGAGCGCGATCAGATCCATGCGCAGCTGGAATCGGGCGAGCTCGACGTGCTCTTTGGTACGCATGCCGTGCTTTCGGAAGACGTGAATTTTAAGCGCTTGTCGCTCGTGGTCATCGACGAGCAGCACCGCTTTGGTGTGGGCCAGCGCAATGCCCTGCGTGCCAAGGGCCCGGGTGCCGACCTGCTCGTTATGACGGCCACGCCGATCCCGCGCACGTTGGCGCTCTCGGTCTACGGCGACCTGGACACGAGCATCATCCGCCATCGGCCTGTTCCGGGGGCGGGCGTTACGACGCGCGTGCTCACCGAATCGAGCCGCGATCTTGCCTACGGCGCCATTCGCGAGGCGCACGAAAAGGGCCAGCAGGCCTACGTGATTTGCCCGCTCGTGGAGCCGAGTGACTCGGCCGATGAGCTGGAAGACGTGCCCGGTATCGCCCGCGACGACGAGGGCCGCGTGACCGTCCCCGTGCCGCTGCACGATACGGCAACCGAGCTCGACCGCCTTCGCCTGGCGTTGCCGGGACTTACCATCGAGCGCCTTCACGGCCGCATGCCGGCGGGGGAGAAGGACCGCGTGATCGATGCCTTCAAGCGTGGCGAGATCGATGTGCTCGTATCGACCACGGTGGTCGAGGTGGGCGTCGACGTGCCCAACGCCACCGTCATGGTCATCGAGAACGGTGAACGCTTTGGCTTGGCGGCCCTGCACCAACTGCGCGGTCGCGTGGGCCGCGGCAGCGTGTCGGGCACCTGCCTGGTCATGACGCACTCCAAGGGCAATGGCGGCGCCTCGGCGGCGCAAGACCGTCTCCAGTCGCTCGAAAAGACCTCGGACGGCTTTGCGCTCGCCCAGATGGACCTGCGCCTGCGCCACGAGGGCGAGATTCTGGGCTACCGCCAGCACGGCGGCGTGACCCTGCGCTTTGTGGACCTGGACGCCGACGAGGATCTTATCGAATGGGCCCATTTGGACGCGGTCGAGCTCTTGCGGTATGCTTGCAACCTTGACTCCGTGGCGACGCGCCCCTTGCGCGACGCGGTCGCCATGCGTTATCGACATATCTTTAAGGAGGTCAGCGGAGGATGAGAATCATCGGCGGTGAATGGCGCGGCCGCAAGATCGAAGAGCCGCGTGGGCGCGATGTCACCCGTCCCACGACCGATCGCGTGCGCGAGGCATGCGCGTCCATGGTCATGTCGGCGTTCGACTTCGATCTGGACGAGGTCCGCGTGCTGGACGCCTTTGGCGGCTCCGGCGCCCTGGGAATCGAGATGCTCTCGCGTGGCGCCCGCTCGCTCACCACGTTCGAGATCGATCGCAATGCCGCCCGTCTGATCACCAAGAATATCGAGTCGCTGTGCCGCGACCGCTCGCGTTGGCGTGTCGTTACCGGCGATGTGTTGGCGAGCGCCTCGCGCGGCCGTGTGCCGGGTGGTCCCTTTGACCTGATCTTGCTCGACCCGCCCTATGCCTTTGGCGCCGAGCCGGTCGAGGAGCTGCTGCAAAATCTTTCCCAGCAGGGACTGCTGGCGCCCGGGGCCTTTGCCCTTTTTGAACATGCCGCAGCCGATGCAGGTGCTCATCCGGCTTGTTTCAAGACCGTGCGAGAGAAGCGCTACGGCATTACCTCGGTTGACTTGCTGCGCTGGGTGGCCGAGGACGAGAACGACCATGCTGACGAGAACGAAAATGACGAGGATGTGCCTTCGGAGGACACCCATGAATGACACCATCAACCGCGTAATCGTCCCGGGCACCTTCGATCCCATCACCTTTGGCCATATCGACGTGATCCGCCGAGCTCGCCGTATCTTTCCCAGCGTGATCGTCGCCGTGGCCGAATCGCAGGGTAAAAACGGCGTGGGTACCACCTTTATGCTCGACGAGCGCGTGGCGCTGGCCCGCGAGGCCCTCGGTGATTTGGACGGCGTCGAGGTACTGCCCTTCACCGGCCTGCTGGTCGACTTTGCACGTGAACAGAGGGCGGGTGCCGTCGTTAAGGGTCTGCGCGCCATGACCGACTTTGAGTACGAGTTGCAGCAGGCCGACCTCAACTATCGCCTGGATAGCGAGCTGGAGTCCATCTTTGTCATGAGTGCTCCGCAGTACGGCTATATCTCGAGTTCGGTGGTGCGCCAGATCGCGTCGCTTGGCAGCGACGTGTCGACGTTTGTGCCGCCCAACGTGGTCGAAGCACTCAAACATCGCTTTTCGTGACGTTTTTTATTGCCTGGTGGCATGTGGTAAACTAACACGATGATATGTTACCTATGAAAGGAGACCGGATGCCGGGCGAGAATTTTCCTGGCGACAGGATCGTGAGTCTTGTCGACGAGCTCGAGGGGCTCATCGAAGAGGCTAAGACGCCGTTCGGCAAGAACGCCCAGATGAAGGTTATCGACGCCGACGTCTTCTTTAACATCCTCGATGAGATCCGCATGAGCTATCCCGAGGAGTGGCAGAAGTCCCGCCGTATCCTCAAAGAGCGCGAGGAGCTTATGGCCTCCGCCGCCGCCCAGGCCGATTCCATCATTGCCGATGCTCAGCAGCAGGCGCTCACCATTGCCGGTGAGCAGGAGATCGTCCGCTTAGCCCAGCAGCAGGCCGACGACATCCGCGACCGTGCCCAGCAGTACGAGCGCGAGACGCGTTATGCCGCCGAGGATTACGCCGAGCAGGTCTTTACGCACCTCGAGGAGAACCTTAAGAGTCTGACCGGCACCGTCACTCGTTGCCGTCAGCAGCTCAACGAGGGCGCCGCCCAGCAGAACGGTCAGTGGTAATGGCTGAGTTCCCGAGCGTAACCGTCGATCTTTCCGAGCAGCTCGAGTTTCCCGGAGACTCTTATCCGCTGACCGGCAAGGTCGATGTCGCCACCTACACGGTGGGCGAGAAGGAGTACCAGCTGCAGGACGGCATTTCCTACGACGTGGTCTTTACCAACGCCGGCACCGGCGTTCTGCTCTCTGGCATGGTCCGCGCTCACGCCACCGGCGAGTGCGATCGCTGCCTGGAGCCCGCATCGTTTGATATCGCAGGCGAGATCGAGGAGTTCTACCTCTTTAACGAGCCCGAGGACCCCGAGGCCTACGAAGACGGCTACGAGTTGCTGGGCGAGGATCGCATTGTCGATTTGGGCGAGCCCATCAACGACGCGGTCGTCATGGACACGCCGTTCGTTGTCCTGTGCAAGCCCGATTGCCGCGGCCTTTGCCCCACCTGTGGCATCAATCTCAACGTCGAGCAATGCGATTGCGCCGCCAAGGTGGAGGCCGAATGGGCTGCTGCCACGGAAAATCCATTTGCAGCATTGAAGAATCTCAAGCTTGACGAGTAAAACTGTGGTAGTATCGCTACTTGCGCGTAATCGCCACACTGGATAGTTCATAAGGAAGGTCACTATGCCCGTACCTAAACAAAAGCAGGGTCGTATCCGCACCCATACCCGTCGTTCCGCCAACATGAAGATCTCGGCTGCGGCTCAGTCCACGTGCCCCCGTTGCGGCGCTGTTAAGCTCCCGCACCACGTGTGCCCCAGCTGCGGTTTCTACAAGGACCGCGAGGTTATCGTTACCGAGTAACTGTATACTCTGGATGCGATGCCGTTCCAACTGGAACCACAATGGCCGGCTCAATGAGTCGGCCATTTTTGTATAAGGAGCATATGAAATGAGTAACGTTCGCGTTTGTGTAGACGTTGTGGGTGGAGACGAGAAGCCTCAGGTTGTTCTCGATGGTATCGAGGCTGCGCTTGCGGCAGATCCCGAGATCGAGGTCTTGGCCGTCGGTCCCGCCGAAATCGTCAACCCCTTTGCCGCAGCGCATGCCCGCGTGGAGGCTCTGGAGGCCCCCGATGTCATCAGCATGGAGGACGATCCCATCCGCGCCGTGATGACTAAGCGCAAGTCCTCGATCGTGCTTGCATGCCGTGCCATTAAGAAGGGCAATGCGGACGCGTTTTTCTCGGCCGGCTCGACCGGTGCCATGACCGCTGCCGCCACGGCCTACGTCACGCCGTTTCGGTATTTGGCAGAGGGCAAGAAGCAGCCGGTCCGTCCGTGCTTGACCAACGCACTGCCCAATCGTGCCGGCGGCCTGACGGTGCTGTGCGATATGGGCGCCAATCCCGATGTCACGGTGGACGATATGGTGCGCTTCGCCCAGATGGGTGCTGCCTATGCCCGCGTGGTTTTGGGCATCGAGCATCCTCGCGTGGGCCTGCTTGCCAACGGCACCGAGGACGAGAAGGGCTCCAACTTTACCAAGTCGTGCTTCCCGGCCATGAAGGCCGCTGTTCCCGGCTTTGTGGGCAACTGCGAGGGCACCGATCTTACGTCGGGCAATTTTGACGTCGTGGTCGCCGACGGCATGTCGGGCAACATTGCGCTCAAGGCCACCGAGGGCGCTGCCAAGTTTTTGCTTCAGGAGCTCAAAGGCGCCTTTATGTCCTCGCTCGGCACCAAGATCGCCGCGCTGCTCATCAAAAAGCAGATGCGCGAGATTAAGGCCAAGCTTTCTGGCGACGCCAAGGGCGGCGCGATTCTGCTGGGCCTGCGCGGTGTCGTGTTGATCGGCCACGGCGCCACGTCGGTCGAGGCCGTCAAGAACGGTACGCTTGCCGCGGCTCAGGCCGTGCGCGTCGGGCTTGTCCAGGACGTTGCCAATTCCATGGACGGTATCGTTTTGTAAGAGCCCCGTTACGTGGCTCAACCTGTACCGTGTGGGGTAGAATCGGAGCCGTATTGCAACGCGGCTTCGATTGCCGTGTTGTGTTGTGTTCCATGACATACGAGAGGAAGCGCTATGGACCGCTCCGAAATCTTCGATAAGATCGCCGAAGTCGCCGCTGACGTGCTGGGCGTCGATGTCGCCGACATTAGCGACGAGACCACTTTTGACGATCTCGATGCCGATTCGCTCGAGCGTCTGCAGCTGGTGACGGCCATTGAGGACGAGTTCGACCTCGAAATCGATGACGAGACCCTGCTGTCGCTCAACTCTGTCGCCGACGCCGTCGACGCGATCGAAAACGCCAAGGAGGCCTAAGTCTTGGCTTTGTCTGAACGACTCACGCGCGCCCAGGAGATCCTGGGCCATGAGTTCAATAACAAGGTGCTGCTGCGCGCGGCGCTCACGCATCCCTCGGCCGTCGAGGGCCTGCCGGTCTCTGCCAGCTATGAGCGCCTTGAATTTTTGGGCGATTCCATTTTGGGCGCCGTGGTGGCCCGTTCGCTCTTTGAGTCCTATCCCGAGTTTGACGAGGGCAAGCTCACACGCCTGAAGGTGTCCCTTGTCTCGGGCGCCACGCTGTCCGAGGTGTCGCACGAGCTGGGTATCGACGACATCATCATCTTTGGCGCCTCCGAGACCGGTACCGGCGCGCGCGGCCTGCACTCGGCGCTTGAGAACGTTTACGAGTCGCTCGTGGGCGCGTTGTATCTGGATGCCGGTTGGGATGCGGCGGCGGAGTTCATCCACCGTACGCTTAAGCCGCACCTGGCCACCGAGCGTGCCGAGCACCCCGCGAACCCCAAGTCGTTCTTGCAGGAGTGCGTGCAGGCAGACGGCCACGAGCCTCCCGCGTATAAGCTGGTCGGCTCCGAGGGCCCCGCGCATGCGCCCACCTTTACCGCTGTGGTGCTCATCGACGGTATTCGCCAGGGCCGCGGCACCGGTTCCTCCAAGAAGGAGGCCGAGGGGGCCGCTGCACTCGAGGCGCTCGACCGCATGGGCTACACCACCAACGGCGTGATTCTCAACAAGAAGCCTGTTTAAGCGAGGAACCGTGTATCTCAAGTCCCTCACGCTCAAAGGGTTCAAGTCGTTTGCCGACCGCGCCCATATGTCATTTGAGCCGGGCCTGACCGTCATCGTCGGTCCCAACGGCTCGGGAAAATCGAACATCTCCGACTCGATTCTGTGGGTCCTGGGCGAGCAGAGTGCCAAGCAGCTGCGCGGCCAGGCCATGGAGGACGTCATCTTCTCGGGCTCGTCGGCGCGCAAGCCGGTGGGTGTCGCCGAGGTCACGCTGGTGCTCGATAACTCGGACCATATGCTGCCCGTCGACTTTGACGAGGTCGCTATTACCCGTCGCATGTACCGCTCGGGCGAAAGCGAGTACCTCATCAACTCGAGCCCGTGCCGCCTGATGGACATTCAGGACATCCTGCACGATTCGGGCCTGGGCAAGGATACGCATTCCATCATCAGCCAGGGCAAGCTCGACGCCATTTTGCAGAGCCGCCCCGAGGAGCGCCGCGCCCTGATCGAGGAGGCTGCCGGCATCTCCAAGCATAAGCGCCGCAAGGAGCGTGCGCTCAAAAAGATTAAATCGATGGACGAGCACCTGACCCGTGCCCGCGACATCAATAAGGAGATCGCCCGCCAGCTGCGGCCGCTGGAGCGTCAGGTCGATCGCGCGCGCAAGTACAAAGAGCTGTCCTCGCGTGCGAACGAGCTTACGCAGATGCTGGCCGTCGACGAGCTTCGTTCGCTGCAGTCGCAGTGGAACGACCTGGAGAGCCGCTCCAAGGAGGGCTCTGCCGAGCTTGAGCTTGCGCAATACCGCTTGGGCGAAAAGGAGCGCGAGCTCGAGAAGCTCCAGGTCATGCTCGAGGAAAAGGGCCTGTTTGTGGGTGATCTGGGCGAGCAGCGCCGTCATATGCAAGACGTGGTCGGCCGCATCAACTCCGACATGCGCCTACTCGAGGAAAAGGGCCACAACATGGTGTCGCGCCTGTCCGACATGCGCGGCCAGATCTCGAGCTCTGAGCATCAGCGTCGTCGCGTGGTCGAGGAGCTCGAGGATGCGCGTGCCCAGCTTGAGGAAGTGACCGGTGCGCACATGCAGGCCCAGGACGACGTTGACGCCGCAGGTCCTGCCGCCGCCCAGCTCCACGAGCGTCGCGTTGCGCTCGACAATCAGATTTCGCAGCTTACGCGCGAGCAGCGCGATGTGCAGCGTGTGGCCGATAACGCCGCGCTCGAGCTTGCCAAGGTGAAGGACTCTTTGAGCAACGCCGAGGTCGAGGACAACATGTACGCCTCGCGCCTGGAGCAGATTGACGAGCAGCTCGAGGAGGTCACGGCCTCGCTCGAGAGCCGTCGCGACCGCGCTGAGGAGCTCGACGGCGCGCTTGATCAGGCCCGCCAGGCCCAGATCGATGCGCGTGAGGCCACCGAGGTCGCCCGTGCAGCGTTGAAGGACCTGCGTAATCGCGAGAGCGAGGCGCGCAATAAACTGTCCGAGGTTCGCTCTGAGCTCGCGAGCCAAAAGAAGCTCGACGCCCGCATGGCAGACAGCTCGCCGCTGGTGAGCCGTTTGATGGGCGCGCTGGGCGATTATGTCTCGGGTCGCCTGGGCGACGTGCTCGAGGCTCCTCGTGAGCTCGAGGGCCTGGTCGAGCAGCTGCTTGCCGGCGACATCGATGCCCTACTGTTTGATGACGCAGCCACGCTTGAGCGTGCCGGTCGTGTGGCTCTGGACCAAAAGAAGGCTTCGGGCGAGGCGCTGCTGGCGACGCGCGACGTGAGCGGCGGTGCTGCTGCTAAGGGCGCTGCCGGTTCGCGTCTGGTCGATCGTCTGTCCGTGCGCTCCGGTTATGGCCCGGTTGTCGAGGCCCTGCTCGGCGGCTATTACGTGGTCGATGACTTGGCTGCCGCGCTGGCGGCACCAGTCGTTGACGGCGTGACCTATGTGACGCCCGATGGCGCCCGCGTGAGCTGTGGCGGCCTGGTGCGCGTGGGGCTCGATGCCGGCGAGGCTTCGGGTGCCCTGGAGCGCAAGCGTCGAATTCGTGAGCTGGAGGGCCTGGAGCCCGATCTTGCTGCCGTGTTTGAGCATGTGTCGGATCGGGTCGTCGAGGCCAATGCGGCCGTCGAGGAGGCGCGTGCCGCCGAGGGCGATGCCGCCGGTGAGATCGCCCGTCTTGAGGGCGAGCGCCGCTCGCTGCTCTCCGAGATCGGCCGCCTGGAGCAAAGCGCCAACAATGCCGAGGTTGAGCGCGTGCGCATCTCCAAGCGCCGCGAACAGGCCGCCGAGGCCGTTCGCGCTGCGCGCCCGCGCGTTGACGAGCTCACCCGTTCGCGCGACGAGGCCCGTGCGCAGGCAAGCGACCTGGGTCTCCAGATTGCCGAAGCCAACGACGAGCTCGATCGCGTGCGCCGTGACGATTCCGAGGCCGCCGGCAAGCTCGCCGATGCCAAGGTGCGCCTGGCCCAGACGAGCGAGCGTCTGCGTTCGCTGAAGGGCCGCGTGCCCGACCTGGAGCATCGTCTGGAGGGCATCGACCGCCGTATCCGCGGAACACGCCAGGCCTCGCGCTCTCTCGAGCTGCTGCGCCTGCGCGTCGATCCCATGCACGAGCGCTATTCGGCCCTGCTGGAGCGCGCGTCGGATTGGGCCGCGCGTCTGCGTGACCAGGCTTCGCTCGAGGAGGCGGACTCGGCCTCGCTTAAGAAGACCATCGAAGACGCCAAGGCCGAGGTTGCTCGTGCCAAGGAGCGGGTCGATGCCGCCACGGCGACGCAAAATGAGTTCAAGGTCTCCCGCGGCAAGCTCGAGGTGCAGGTAGAGGCGGCCATCAAGGCCATTACCGCCGATGGCACCACGGTGCTCGAGGAAGTGCTCATGCTTCCTGCGCCCACCGACCGCGATGCCGCCGAGCGCGAGCTCAACCAGCTCGTGCGCCAGATCAACAACCTGGGCCCTGTGAACCAGGTTGCCATGGAGGAGTACGAGCAGCTCAAGCGCCGCGCCGATTACATCGAGGAGCAGCTGGCCGATCTTGAGAGCGCACGCAAGGCGCTCACCAAGATCACGGCGGCCATCGACCGTAAGATGCGTAAGGCCTTCCTGGTGACCTTTGAGAAGGTCGATGCGAACTTCCGCGAGATCTTCGCCATGCTGTTCCCGGGTGGCCAGGCGCATCTGGAGATGTCCGACCCCGAGCATCCTGCCGAGACGGGCATCGAGGTCGTGGCGCAGCCGCGCGGCAAGAAGATCACCAAGATGATGCTCATGAGCGGCGGCGAGAAGAGCCTGACGGCGCTCGCGCTGCTCTTCGCGGTATACCGTACGCGCACGGTGCCGTTCTACGTGCTCGACGAGGTCGAGGCCGCCCTCGACGACTCGAACCTGAGCAAGCTGATCGGCGCCATCGACTATCTTCGCAAGACCACGCAGCTGCTGGTCATTTCGCACCAGCGCCGCACGATGGAGGACGCCGATGTGCTGTATGGTGTATCCATGCAAGCCGACGGCGTCAGCCGCGTGGTGAGCCAGCGACTTGATCGCAAGACGGGAAAGGTTGTGAATGCATAAATGGGCCTGTTCGATTCTCTGAAGCGCGGTCTCGAGCGCAGCCGCGAGGCCATCAACGAGATCTTCTACTTCGGCGGCGACGTCGACGAGTCGTTCTGGGAGGACCTCGAGGACACGCTCGTTATGGGCGACATGGGCGCCGATATCGCCATG
>DXLS01000028.1:0-99643 GCA_019414605.1 Collinsella sp. | reverse complement strand
GAACCCGGAAGCTAAGCCCCATCGCGCCGAGAGTACTGCGGGGTCAGCCCGTGGGAGGCCAGGGCGCCGCTGACCGGTGGACGGCACCGAGCCGCCATTGGGAATGTAGAAGGGGGAGGCCTCGCGGCCTCCCCCTTTTTTGCGTTATATACAAGCTGTCCCTTGTGAACGGGCCCTTCTTTTGACTCTCTTACTGTTTGGCTGTTTTTTGAACTGTCGCTTTGTATTTGCGCGATAATATCTCGCATTGACGTTAGGGAGGGCTTGATGTTTACCGTTTTTGTTTTGGGCAATATTGCTTCGGGTAAATCGACTGCCTGCCGCTATCTGGAATCTCGCGGAGCCCTGCTTATCGATTTAGACGTTCTTGCCAAATCGCTGTACGTGCCGGGGTCGGATATCGTCAATGCTCTTGCTGAAGAGTTTGGCTGGGATATTTTGGACGAGGAGGGCGGCGTTCGAAGTAACATCCTCGCTTCTCGAGCTTTTGCCTCTCCTGATGCGGTTGCAAGGCTCAATAGCATTGTGCACCCCGTTCTCATTGAGCAGCTTTCGCTGAGGATTCTCGATCCTGTCTGCTGTACGGTTTCGACTCCTCGCTATCCCTTTGCGGCGGTCGAAGTATCTGCTCCAGCTGGCTTTGAGGACGCCTTTGGCCTTGCGGATGAAATTATGGTTGTTAGCGCTCCTTTGGAGGTCCGTCGCGAACGCGCTATTCACCGTGGTATGGAGGCATCCGATTTTGATGCTCGCTGTGCTTGCCAGCCCGATGAGTCTTCGCTTTGCAGTCTAGCCACTACCGTGATTGATAACGCGGCGGGCGATAGCTCGCTCTTTGTACAACTGGACGCATGGCTTGCCCGCCATGGCCTTATGGACGCTACGGATAAGGGGACGACAGATGCCTAAGACGCGCTTCTTTACGTGGTATCGCCTTGTGCCCCTGACTGTCGTTTTCGTCTTTGGCCTTATCTCGCTCGTTTACTCGTGTGCTCCCGCCGCTTTCTTTAAACCGTTCTATCCGATTGACTATGAGGCGTATGTAAAGCAGTCCAGCATTTCGCATAATCTCGATCCGTATCTGGTATGTGCCGTCATCAAGTCGGAATCAAACTGGGATCCCGAGGCGGAATCAAACCAGGGCGCCCAAGGTCTCATGCAACTTATGCCCGAAACCGCTCAGGATATGATCGCCAAGGGCCTTGTCGACGGGGACGAGTATTCTGCCGATAACCTGAATGACCCCGCTTCGAATATTGAATTTGGGTGCGCATATCTCTCGTACCTGCTGACATATTTCAATGGCTCGACGGATAGCGCTATTGCTGCTTACAATGCCGGAATGGGCAATGTCGATGGGTGGGCGCAGCAAAACACATCGCTCCATAACGCGATTACCTTCCCCGAGACGCAAGCTTATTTGATTCGTGTCAATAATGCCTGGGTTCGCTATAAGACCCTCTATCCCGACCGGTTCGTATAGGACTATGCCTGCCGCCTGCGTATACTGCAGATGTATGAGTTAGGAGTATCCATGGCGGATTTTGAAGTTGAGCGTGTTGGCGGAGAGCTCAAACGCTTTGGCGTTGAGGGCTCTGAGGTGCCGTTTGAGGTCGTGTCTCCCTATGAGCCTGCAGGTTCCCAGCCAAAGGCCATTGAGTCGCTTGTGCAGGGTGTGAGGGACGGAGACCGCTATCAGGTTTTGCTGGGCGTAACCGGCTCGGGCAAGACCTTTACCATGGCCAAGACCATCGAAGCTCTCGGTAAGCCAACGCTGGTCATGGCCCCCAACAAAACCCTCGCCGCCCAGCTCGCGAGCGAGCTCAAAGAATTCTTTCCCAACAACGCCGTGGTCTACTTCGTCTCGTACTACGACTACTATCAGCCCGAGGCATATGTACCGCAGAGTGATACGTATATCGAGAAAGACTCCTCGATTAACGAGGAGGTCGAGATGCTGCGCCATCAGGCGACGGCATCGCTGCTTTCTCGACGGGATGTGATTGTCGTCGCATCGGTCTCGTGCATCTATGGCATCGGTTCTCCCGAGGACTATGCGGGCCTGGCGCCGAACGTCGATAAGAAGGTGCCGCTCGAGCGAGACGACTTCATCCATGCGCTCATTGACATTCAATACGACCGCAATGACTATGACCTGGCACGTGGCACCTTCCGCGTGCGCGGCGATGTTGTCGACGTATATCCGCCCTATGCCGAGCATCCGTTGCGCTTTGAGTTCTTTGGCGACGAGGTCGAGCTGATTGCCGAGATCGATGAGGTCACCGGCGAAATGCTACGTGAGTACGAAGCGATTCCCGTGTGGCCGGCTTCGCACTACGTGACCGAGAAGCCAAAGGTCAAGGCGGCCCTGAAATCAATCAGCGAAGAGTGCGAGAAGCGCGTGGCGGAGCTCAAGGCGACCGACAAGTTGCTCGAGGCGCAACGTCTGCAGCAGCGGACCGATTATGACCTCGAGATGCTCGAGACGATGGGCTTTTGCAACGGCATCGAAAACTACTCGCGCCATCTGGATGGACGTAAGCCGGGTGAACCGCCGTTTACCTTGATTGACTACTTCCCCAAGGATATGCTTTGCATCATCGACGAGAGCCATGTGACGGTGCCGCAGATTCGCGGTATGCACGAAGGCGACCGTTCGCGCAAAGTTACGCTTGTTGAGCATGGTTTTCGTCTTCCGTCGGCGCTCGATAACCGCCCGCTTCGTTTCGATGAGTTTGAGGCGAGGATTCCGCAGTTCATTTACGTCTCGGCCACGCCAGGCGACTATGAGTTGCGTGTGAGTCAAAACGATGTTGAACAGATCATTCGACCGACCGGCCTGCTCGATCCCAAAATCGACGTTCGTCCGGTCCGAGGCCAGATTGACGATCTTGAGGACGAGATTCGCGAGCGCGTGGCCCGTAAGGAGCGCGTGCTGGTGACCACGCTGACCAAGCGCATGGCCGAGGATCTGACCGATCACCTGCTCGATGCCGGCATTAAGGTCAACTACATGCACTCCGATACAGCGACGATGGACCGTGTCGAGATCCTGCGAACGCTGCGCGAGGGAAAGATTGATGTTCTCGTTGGCATCAACCTGCTCCGCGAGGGTCTGGATCTCCCCGAGGTCTCGCTGGTGGCAATTCTCGACGCTGACAAGGAAGGCTTCTTGCGCAATCGCCGTTCGTTGATTCAGACGATTGGCCGTGCGGCCCGTAATGCCGACGGCGAGGTCATCATGTATGCAGACGTTGTGACCGATTCGATGAAAGAAGCCATCGAGGAGACGCAGCGCCGTCGCGAGATTCAGATGGCATATAACGAAGAGCATGGCATTGTGCCCAAGACGGTCCGCAAGGCCATTAACGACATTTCGAGCTTTATTGCCGAGGCCGAAAAGACTGTGGGTTCCAAGGGGCGCTCGAAGGGCGACTCCCTTGGCCATGGCGCATTCTATACGCCCGATGAGTCGGGCGAGGGCGGCGTGCCGGAAACGGTGGCACCCGAGCAGACACTTGCGGAGCAGTTGGAAGAACTGCCGCATGACGAGCTTGTGCGGATCGTCGAAACCATGGAAGAGGATATGCGCAACGCTTCTGCCGCCATGGACTTTGAGGAGGCGGCGCGCCTGCGCGATGCTGTCGTTCAGATTCGGGCGATGCTCGAGGGTGCGTCTGAGGACGAGACGATCGAGCGCTTACGTTCGCAGGCCCGCAAGGGTTCCACGTTCGCATCGGGCAGAAAACGCCAGGGTGCACGGTTTAAGAAATAGCGAACAGGCCCCGAGTTCCCTGTGGAGCTCGGGGCCTGTGTCTTTTGCGTGCTGGAATTCGTGCGCTAGAGGTCTGCGATCAGGGCTTCGGCGCAACGGATGCCATCGGTAGCTGCGCTCATGATTCCTCCGGCATATCCGGCCCCCTCGCCGCAAGGGTAGAGCCCCGGGGTCGATACAGCGTGGCATTGACGGTCTCGAGTAACGGTGACCGGAGAGCTCGAGCGTGTCTCAACACCGGTGAGGACGGCATCGGGATGGTCGTAGCCACGCAGTTTTTTGCCGAGTAAGGGAATTCCCAGACGAAGCGACTCGATGATATGTTGCGGCAATGACTCATCGATTGCTGTCCAAGTCACGCCGAGCGGATAGGTGGGCTTTACCTTGCCGCATGTCGTGCTGGCGCGTTCTGCAAGGAAATCGCCGACGAGCTGTGCCGGTGCGTTCCAGTTGGAGCCGCCAAGGCGATAGGCAGCCCGCTCGCAAATGCGCTGGAGTTCTACGCCTGCAAGAGGATCGTCGCTGGGGAGATCGTCGGGCGTGACGTTAACGAGGAGAGCGGCGTTTGCGTTGCGGCCGGCGCGGGCGTTGAGACTGGCGCCGTTGACGCACAGATGGCCGGGCTCTGAAGAGGCTGCGACAACCTGTCCGCCAGGACACATGCAGAATGAGAATACGCTGCGGCCGTTGGGAAGATGGGTAACGAGCTTATAGGGGGCTGCTCCGAGCGCGGGATGACCCGCCGCGGGGCCATATTGCGCCCGATCGATATCACACTGCGGGTGTTCGATGCGAACGCCCATGGCAAACGTCTTTTGAGCGAGGGCGACATCATGGGTTTTGAGAACCTCGAATACGTCGCGGGCAGAATGACCGCAAGCAAGGATGAGATGCTTTGTGTTGATTGACTCGCTTGTCGCGTCGTGGGACGACTGGATGTCGATACCGACAATGGCGCCAGATGTGTCAGTGTGAATGTCAACGAGTTTCGTTCGATAGCGAACGGTTCCTCCGAGCTGTTCAATGCGCTGGGAGATGCTGGTAACGACGGCGGGGAGGATGTCGGAGCCAATATGCGGTTTTGCATCCCATAGAATATCGCGGGGAGCGCCCGCTTCGACGAAGGTCTCGAGGATAAGGCGATGGGCGGGATTTTTGGTTCCCGTATTGAGCTTGCCGTCCGAGAAGGTCCCCGCGCCGCCCAGACCAAACTGGATATTGCTCTCGGGGTCGAGGATGCGCTCCTCTAGAAAGAGGTCGATCGCATGTGAGCGGCGAAATGCCGGGTCGCCGCGCTCGATGAGCAGGGGTTTAAGGCCCGCTTCGGCAAGGGTCAGGGCGGCGAAGAGACCGGCGCAACCGGCGCCGACAACGACGGGACGCCCCTTGGGTGCATTCGGGACGGGGTTGGGGAATGAAGGAGCCTCGCCGTCAACCATGCGGATGCGCGAGCGGTTGCGCTCGGCGACGCGGTCGACCACTTCCTGTTCGAGTCGGGAGCTTGTCAGCTCAACTCGAAAGCTCAAAATAAAATGAACATCTCGCTTTTTACGGGCGTCGATTGACTTGCGATGGAGCTCAATGGCTTTAATCTGGGAATCCTCGCATCGCAGGGCTCGTTTGACGGCGCGTCTGCCAATAGCAAGGCAGGCGTTTTCGTCGCCGGCCTCATCGAGCGTCGCGTTGACTTGGGTGATTTCGATCATCGAGGTCTCCTTAGAGGCAAGAAAGAGGCCGTCCGGTATCCCAGACGGCCCGAATGCGTTTTTGATTATAGACTGCGCGGCTACAGGCTGCTTGCAGCGCGAATACCCGAGATCCAGGCCCACGCAAGGTTAAAGCCTCCGCAATCGGCGTCGATGTCGAGCGCTTCTCCGCAGACGTAAAGCGGGGCGCCTGTGGTGCTGTTCACGTAAAGATTGGGTGTCGAGACGCACTCGATAGATATGCCGCCACGCGTGACCTGTGCTGAGCGCTCCTCTGCCGTCCCTTCGACGGACAGTTTAAAGTGCTTGAGGATTGAGACCAGGTGGATGACATCGCGCGAGCCGGGATGGCACCGCTCGAATGCCGTACAGACGACGTGTGAGAGCTGCGGGGCGAGCATGCCGTCAAGCCAGTGGGAGTTTCGGGGCGAAAAATCGCCGAGCACGTTGACACGCTGCTCGAGCGTATCGAGCAGCTCATCTTTGGAGAAATCTGGAAAGAAGTCGATCAGAACAGTGTCGCCCTGGTTGATACGGCGAGAGAGATTGAAGGCGGCGACGCCTGAGATGCCGAAGGCACGGAACAGCACTTCGCCATCTTCTCGCCAGAGCTCTTCGTGGCTGCGCGAGAGCGTTAAGCGGGCTCGGACGCGCAGACCATCCAGAGTTCCGAGTGCCGTCCGGTCGCCGACGACTGATGCCGATACGGGGCACAGGACGGGGCGCAGGGGCGTCAAGGGAAGGCTAAACACCTCGGCGATGCCGGTGGGGTTGCCGCCCGTAGCGATAACCACGGCCCTTGCCTGCAGGGCATCGCTCGTGCGAGGAGTATCGGCTAACGCCTTTCGAAGCGAACGGAGCTCCGTCTTTCGGTCGCCGTGCTTTTTGGGTTTGAGTACATGAGCGGGACGGTCGATCTGAAGCGTCCAGCCTTCGGAAGCCTTATGAGCCGCAATGACGTTAGTTCCGCAGAGTAGGGTGATGCCCAAACGCTCGCATGCATTGAGGAGTGCATCGCGAACCGACTCGGCGCGAAGGGAGCGCGGGTATAGGCGGCCTTCCTCACGGATCGTCATGATGCCCAGCGAGGAGAAAAAACTCTCGAGATCTTGCTCGGGTTGGGGGCCCATGATGGATTCGACAAAGGCGGGGCGGTTATATCGCCGAATGTCGATGGATTCGTTTGAGAGGTTGCAGCGGCCGTTTCCGGTTGCGAGCAGCTTGAGACCGCAGGCGACGTCGCGCTCGACGACGCAGACCCTTTTGTCGACACGCGCCGCCGTAATGGCGGCGGCGAGGCCCGAGGCCCCGCCGCCGATCACCAAGACGTCATAGAAGGCGCTTGCGTTCACTTAGGCCTCGTCTGTCTTGTGCGGGGCGATGGCCTCAACGGCGGAGACGGCCTTGGGCAGCATGTCATCGGGCAGTGCGGTCTCGACTTCACCCTTATCGCAGGCCTCGGCGAGTGACGGATTGATGGGAAGCTGACCCAAGATGTCGAGGTTGTAGCGCTCGGCGACTTCGGGGAGCTTGCTCTTACCAAAGACCTCGATCTTCTTGCCGCAGTCGGGGCACTCGATATAGCTCATGTTCTCGACAATGCCCAGAATAGGGACGTTCATCTTCTCGGCCATGTTGACTGCCTTGGCGACGATCATCGAGACCAAGTCTTGCGGGCTCGTGACGATGACGATGCCATCGACGGGCAGCGATTGGAAAACGGTGAGCGCGACGTCACCCGTTCCCGGAGGCATATCGACCAGCAGGTAGTCGATGGGGCCCCACGAGGTCTCGCTCCAGAATTGCCTGATGGCGCCCGCGATAACCGGGCCACGCCAAAGGACGGGATCGGTTTCGTTTTGGAGCAACAGGTTGGAGCTCATGACCTTGACGCCGTGCTCGGAGATCTCGGGCAGCATGAGGTTGCCGAGGGCATGGACATGGCGTCCGCTCATGCCGAACATTTTGGGGATGGAGGGGCCGGTGATGTCGGCGTCGAGAATGCCAACCTTGTTGCCGCGGCGGGCGAGCTCGGTTGCGATGGCGCCCGTCACAAACGACTTGCCGACGCCTCCCTTGCCGGAAAGCACAGCGATAACGCGCTTGACCTCCGACAGCGTATTCTCTTCAAATTGCGACGGCGTTGATTGTCCGCCGGCTGCTTGTGCGTGCTCGCAACCCATGTATGACTCCTTTGTATATGTTGGGGCCGGAGCCCCGCGGTGTGACACGAGCGTCATTGTACCCTCGTTTGCGAGCGGGAGTCATTTGCGATGCATTTGGGCCGAGCGTGCTTGCAATACGATGGGTCCAAGCGAATGGGCGGGCTTACTGAACTTTGCTGGCGAACTCGAGGTATTGCATGCGCTGCAGCTTGTCGATCGTCGAGGCGTATGGGCTGTCTTCAGATTCCAAGTCGTAGCGCAGCCCGTCGGCACCAATATAGCCGGCGACATTGATGGTGGGCACATCTGACCTTGTTGCAAGCAGGGCCTTTTGATAGTCAGTGAGCGGGGCGCCGATCTTATTAAGGGTAATAGCTGCAATCTCGTTTGCCCCGACGGTGTCGTAGACGTTGAGCTCGGTATTGCCGGCGATTTCATAGTTGGCCCAGACGAAATAGGTCGACTGATAGATACGGAAAGCGTGGCTTGCCGTATCTTCCTGAGGGTACAGCTCGTCGTTGAGAGTCGTTGCGGCGCTCGGCTGATGGTCGCCAAAAAAGACAAGAACAACCGGTCTGCCGATATTGCGGAGCTCATTGATAAAGTACTCGAGGTCCCGGTCGGATGCATTGATGCAGGTGAGATAGGTATTGAGCGCGCTATTGGCGCCCTCGCTGGCTCCCTCGACCCAATAGTTTGTCAGCTCTTCGGCGGGAACGGTGCCATAGTCGTAGCCGCCGTGATTTTGCATCGTGACGTCAAAGATGAACTGCGGGGCTTCGTCGGTTCTGAGCAGGTCGAGTATCTTGTCGTAGGTGGCGTAGTCGCATACGCCGGCATGGTAATAGGGCGCACCTTCGAAATCGCCGATTGAAAGAAAGTCTCCAAAACCCAGCTGCTGATAGATTTTATCTCGATGGTAGTTGACGGGGTTTTGCGGGTGCATAGCAGTAGTAGTATACCCAAGCTCTTTAAGGTCCTTTGCCAGGCTGTTGACACTATTCATCTGATACAGCTGATAGGGGATTTTGCCTAATCCGACAAAGGCCGTTGTCGCTCCGGTCAAAAATTCGAATTCGGAGTTCGCCGTTCCGCCACCGGTGACCGAAGCGAGCATGGTGCCGCGAACAAGTGTGTCGGGAAGCGAGTTGTAGAATGCGGGACCGGTGTACCCGGCCGCCTGGAGCTGCTCAAAGCACGAAAGGTCGCTAAAACTCTCGTTCATGACGGCAACAATCGTCGGCTTGATTTCATTGAACTGGGCAACGGCCGCCGCGCGCTGCTCGCTCGAGCCATACGTGCTGTCGTAGGCGGCGGCGAGCTCCTGTTCGATGCTCTGCGCCTCATCGGGCGTATAGTCTTCGGGCTTTTCAATGGGCAACTCGTTGACCATTTCGGTGAACGAAGTGATAAAACCCTGAGACGCATACGTGGTGATGGGCTGCCAACGGTCAAATCCAAAATCCAGCGACTGCTCCAAGTCGATGTTGGAAAAGCCCAAGAGCCCCACAACGGTCACTAGCAGAAAAGCGCAGAGGTTAGCGGCGATTGCGGGGAAGACATGGGCGGGCGTACGGAGCTTTCGCGGTCGGATAAGCGAAAGAAGCCCCAGGGAAATCTCCAGCAGGGCGAGTGAGGTTACGATTCCTGCAGTGAAGGTGAACTCATATCCCTCACTTACTTCCATTGCGGTGCCCAATGCCAAAATGTCGCTCGGCAGGATGGCCTCGCCTTTAAACGTTATGACGAAGTGCTCGGCAATGCCAAGGGTGCAACAGACGACGGGCACGAGGGCCATGACGCCTCCATGACGCTGTCCCAGCAAATAAAGGGAGAGCAGAACCGTCGCGAGCAGCCCAACGGAAAACCCGAATGAGTTGGCGGGAATGCGATAGAACGTTTCGTTGCAGGCAATTTCGAGTGAAACGAACGAGAGCGC
Organism: Collinsella sp.; assembly: GCA_019414605.1. GTDB lineage: Bacteria > Actinomycetota > Coriobacteriia > Coriobacteriales > Coriobacteriaceae > Collinsella. The sequence goes on along the minus strand of DXLS01000028.1, from coordinate 90,058 downwards.
TGAAACAGCGGCGACGACAAGGATGTCGCGGCAAATACAGGCAACCGTTCCCGTCGCAAGATCGGTTTGGTCGATAAGTCCCGAAACCAAGGGCTCGACAAGAAGTATGACGGCGGCAGCACCGAGCGCCGAATAAGAAAGGACCCATAGGGAACAGTCCTCATTTACGAGCAATTGATTCGTAATCCATGCAGCTACCATGCCGAGCGGGATGAGGAGCATCGCGCACCAAAAGACGCGGGCAATGGGCGGTTTTTCGTTGTGTCTGATTGAAAAATACACGCGCACGACGACGGCGGCCACGATAAGGACGGCGATGAATATGGGCAGATTGGCCATGCCACTCGAAGTGATTTCAAGGGGGATATCTTCGGTCATGGACGTTCCTCTGTTACAGCAAATTAAGTTCAGTTTTAGATTACTCTAACCTTTCCACGGCATTTCGAGAAACAAAGCACCCGACACGCAAAGCAAAAGGTCTGCGAATCTTGTATTACGAACATCTGTGCGCGTTGAGTGCGTTAAACTCATCGACAGTGTGATTTGAGGTTATAGGAGGCAAGGAGCTTCCATGTCTGATTCTTCTATCGTTATCCGTGGTGCGCGCGAACACAACCTGCGCAATATCGATGTTTCCATCCCGCGCGACGAGCTCGTGGTCATTACCGGTCTTTCGGGCTCGGGCAAGAGCTCACTGGCGTTTGACACGATCTATGCCGAGGGTCAGCGTCGCTACGTGGAAAGCCTGTCGAGTTATGCGCGCCAGTTTTTAGGCCAGATGGACAAGCCCGATCTAGACTCGATCGACGGCCTTTCGCCGGCCGTCTCGATCGATCAGAAGACGACGTCCAAGAATCCGCGCTCGACGGTGGGTACTGTAACTGAGATTTATGACTACCTTCGCTTGCTTTTTGCACGCGTGGGCACGCCACACTGCCCCGAGTGCGGTCGCGTTATCGAACGCCAGACCACCGACCAGGTCGCCGATAAGGTCCTGGCAGCGGGAGAGGGTCGTCGTGCGTTTGTGCTGGCACCGGTGGTGCGCGGGCGCAAAGGCGAGTACGCAAAATTGTTCGAGGATCTTCGGGCTGAGGGCTTTAGCCGCGTGCGTGTCGACGGCGAAGTACGCTCGCTCGACGACCCCATCGATCTGGACAAAAAGTTCAAGCACGATATCGAGGTCGTAGTCGACCGCATCGTGATTCGGGAAAACTCTCTGGGCCGTATCGCCGAGTCGGTTGAACAGGCGACTGCCTTGGCACACGGCAATGTGAACGTGTACATGCTGCCCGATCGCGATGCTCCCGAGGGAACCGAGGGCGAGCTGCTGGAGTATTCGTTGGCTCTGGCGTGCCCGGAGCACGGGCACTCCATCGACGACCTACAACCCCGCGACTTTTCGTTCAACGCGCCCTATGGTGCGTGTCCCGAGTGCGATGGTCTGGGCTTTAAGAAAACGGTCGATGCCGAGGCGCTGATTGAGGACCCGTCGAAGTCGATTGCCGATGGGGTCTTTGGAAGCCTGTTCGGCAATTCGAACTACTACCCCCAGATCTTCGCCGCGGTCTGTAAGCACTTTAAGGTGAGCGCGGATACACCGTGGGAAGACCTACCTCCGCGAGTGCGCCGTGCATTTTTGGATGGCATGGGCGACAAGAAGATTTCGGTGGACTATCAAAAGCTCGACGGTCGTCGCAGCCAGTGGGACACCAAGTTTTCGGGCGTGCGCAATATCCTGTACGAGCGCTATACCGAGACGACCAACGAGAACACTAAGGCGCGCCTGGAGAAGTACATTCGCGAGGAGCCGTGTTCGAGCTGCCATGGTGCTCGCCTGCGCCCCGAGATGCTCGCCGTCACCGTGGGCGGCAAGTCCATTTATGAGGTTTGTTGCCTGTCGTGCCGCGAGTCGCTCGAGTTTTTTGAGGACCTTGAGCTCACCGAGCGTCAACAATTCATCGGCGGTCGTATCGTCAAGGAAATCCTGGAACGCTTGCGTTTTCTGGTTGATGTCGGCCTTGATTATCTGACGCTCGATCGTGCTTCGGCGACGCTTTCCGGCGGTGAGGCGCAGCGCATTCGCCTGGCTACGCAGATCGGTGCGGGCCTCATGGGCGTTCTCTATATTCTGGACGAGCCTTCGATTGGTCTTCACCAGCGCGACAACGAGCGGCTGATTAAGACACTCGAGCGCCTGCGCGATATCGGCAACACCGTTATCGTCGTTGAACACGATGAGGACACGATTCGCGCTGCCGACTATGTGATCGATATGGGGCCAGGCGCGGGCGTCAACGGCGGGCACGTGGTCGCCGCGGGAACGCCTGCCGATATCATGGCGTGCCCCGATTCCATGACGGGTGCTTATTTGACCGGCAAGCGGATGATCCGCGTGCCAGACGAGCGCCGCAAGCCCGGCCGCGGCTGCCTTAAGATCACGGGCGCCCGCGCCAACAACCTCAAAAACGTTACCGCCAAGATTGAGTTCGGTACGCTCACAGTCGTTACCGGTGTTTCGGGATCGGGCAAGAGCTCCCTGGTCACCGATACGATTGCGCCCGCGCTTACGAATGCCATCCACCGTTCGACGCGTCCCGTGGGTCCGTACAAGAAGATTGAGGGCATCGAGTGCATCGATAAGGTGATCGACATTGACCAGTCGCCGATCGGTCGCACGCCGCGTTCGAACCCTGCGACCTATATTGGCCTGTGGGATGATCTGCGCGCGCTGTTTGCGAGCACGCCGGAGTCGAAGGCGCGTGGCTACTCGCCGGGACGCTTCTCCTTTAATGTGAGCGGCGGACGCTGCGAGGCGTGCAAGGGCGACGGCCAGATCAAGATTGAGATGCACTTTCTTCCCGATATTTATGTTCCCTGCGAGGCTTGTGGCGGCAAGCGCTATAACCGCGAGACGCTCGAGGTTACCTATCGTGGCAAGACTATCTCGGACGTACTTGACATGAGCGTGGCCGAGGCACTGGCTTTCTTTGGGAATATTCCGCAGATCAAGCGAAAGCTTCAAACCCTGTATGACGTCGGCCTAGGTTATGTGAGCTTGGGCCAGCCCGCCACGACGCTCTCGGGTGGTGAGGCGCAGCGCGTAAAGCTCGCCAAGGAGCTTCATCGCCGTCAGACGGGTAAGACGTTCTATATTTTGGACGAGCCTACGACCGGTCTTCATTTTGAGGACGTTCGCCAGTTACTTGATGTGTTGCAGCGTCTAGTCGATGCGGGCAATACGGTGTTGGTGATCGAGCACAACCTCGATGTCATCAAGGTCGCCGACCGTCTGATCGATATGGGTCCCGAGGGTGGCAACGGTGGCGGAACTGTCGTGGTCTCGGGTACGCCAGAGCAGGTTGCGGCATGCCCGCAGAGCTATACCGGCAAGTTCTTGGCGCCGTTGCTCAAACGCGATAAGGAGCGTCAAGCGCAACTCGATGCCTAATACATAGGTGTTTTTGAAACATGAGCGCCGCCGATTCCTTGCGATTCGGTGGCGCTCTCTTTGTCGAGATAGCGTATGCCGCGCAAATGGACATATACTTAAGAATTGCGTTCTTATATGAGGGAAAGGATATGCCATGCCGAAGGCCGTGAAGACGCCAAAGACCAACGCCATGCGTGAGCTGGAAAGCGCCGGCATCCCCTATGTTCTCCATACGTACGAAGACGATGACGACGAATCGTCGGGGCTGGGCGTCGCGATTTCCGAGCAGCTTGGCGAGGAGCCCGGTCAGGGATTTAAGACCCTGGTCTGCACGACGCCGTCCAACGACCATGTCGTGTGCTGCATTCCCGTTGCCGACGAGCTCGACCTCAAGGCCGCCGCGCGCGCCGCAGGCGAAAAGTCGCTGACCATGATGCATGTCAAAGATTTGCTTGCCGCGACGGGGTATGTCCGCGGCGGTTGCAGTCCGGTCGGTATGAAAAAACGCTTCCGGACTCTGATCGATGAGACATGCGTCCTTTGGGATACCATTTTTATCTCGGGTGGCAAGCGCGGCTATCAGCTTGAGCTTGCTCCCGATGACTTAGTTGCATTTTGCGGGGCGACGGTTGCCCCGATCACGAGAGAGGACTGAGCGATGCCGCAGGAAGAATCAAAGCGCGGAGCTCACTTTGCAAAAGGGTCGGCTCCTCAGACGCCCGCGCCCGAGGCCGCTTCGTTCGATAACGAGATTCGAAACGCCTGGTCCGCTGCCGCTGACCCGGGCGAGACGGCCGTGTACTTGCGTGCCGCCGGTGCCGGCACGGCACTTCCCCGTACGGTTCTTTCTTCGGCTCGTCCCGATGAGACGGCTGTCTTTTTGGCCGCCGCTCAATCGAGCGCCAGCGTGATGCCGATCGCCTCCGAGGCTCCTCGTGAGCCGCGTCCCGATGAGACGGCGGTGTTTTTGATGGCAGCCCAGGGAAAGAGCACACCGCAGAGCGCTCCTGCCGCTCATTCCGCCAAGCCCACGGCTCATGATGATGGCGAACCGCTTCTTTCGGATGACGAATGGTCGCCGCTTGGTTCGACCGATCCCGTCGAGGGCGTGGCCATCGACGGTGATGACGACTGGGACCCTCTGTCGTTTTCTGCCCGAACCGTCGCCGCCAATGAAGTTGACACGGTGTTTGGCGACCATGCCATATTCGATGATGATGCCGTATCCGGTAACAACATGCCGAACAGCGATGACGCCGCACCTGCTGATGACGCCGTTTTGGTTGACGATCCCTTTGCGATGACCGGCTCCTTTGCCGTCGTGGACGATTTGCCGCCACAAGATGAGGTTTATGAGGACTCTCAGGACGACGTAGACGATATGGGTTCGTCGGACTACTCCACGGTTGGTCGTTCTGCTGGCCTTATGACCGTGCTGACCATCGTGTCGCGTGTCACCGGGTTTATCCGCACGTGGGCCATGGCGGCCGCCATCGGTATGTCGCTGCTCTCGTCCTCCTATCAGGTTGCCAACAACCTGCCCAACATGCTCTACGAGCTCGTGATGGGCGGCATGCTCGTTACGGCGTTTTTGCCGGTGTATATGGGTGTGAGGCGCGAGCAGGGTCGCGAGGCATCGAACGAGTATGTCGGCAACCTGCTTGGTATTCTGCTTCTGCTGCTGGGCGGTATCTCGCTGCTGGGCACCGTGTTTGCTCCCGGCTTTATTTGGACGCAGTCGTTCCTTTCGGGCGATGGCGGCAGCATGGATACCGCTGCGTTCATGTTCCGCTTCTTTGCTATTCAAATTCTGTTTTATGGCTTGGGCTCGGTGTTCTCGGGCGTTCTCAACGCACACCGCGACTATTTCTGGTCGACGTTTGCCCCGGTTCTCAACAATGTCATCGTCATCGCCAGCTTTATGGGCTTTGCTCCCGTGTCTGCACAATTTGGCGAGCAGGCCGGTATTATCTTGATCGCAGTTGGTACGACCCTCGGCGTCTTTGTCCAGATGGCCTGCCAGATTCCCGCGCTTGGCAAGCATGGCGTGCATCCTCATATCCATATCGACTTTAAGGATCCCGCGCTGCGACAGACGATCGCGCTTGGTATCCCGACGCTGCTCGCCACGGTGTGCATGTTTGTCTCGACCTCCATTACCAATGCCGCCGCGCTGGTGGTGCAGCCCGAGACCGGCCCTTCCGTCATCGCATATGCGCGCCTGTGGTACACATTGCCCTATGCGCTGATCGCCGCCTCGCTTTCGACGGCACTCTATACCGAACTCTCTCACGATGCGCAGGAGAAGGATTACGACAGCGTCCGCACGGGCATTTCGCGCGGTGTCGCCCAGATGCTCTTCTTCCTGATTCCGTTTGCGATGTATCTGATCGTCTTCGCCCGTCCGCTCAACATGATCTACTGCGCCGGCAAGTTCGATGAATCCGGTGTGGCGCTGGTGTCGGAGTTCCTTATCTATCTGGCACTTTCCCTGCCGCTCTACGGCGTGGTCGTGCTGATGCAGAAGAGCTTCTCGGCCCTGCTCGATATGAAACCTTATAGCCGCTATTGCCTGTACTCCGCTATCGGCCAGGCCGGTTCTGTGCTGCTGTTTGGCGTGGTGCTGGGCTACGGTATGCCGGCAATTGCGCTTTCGTACGTCGTTGACTACGTGGTCTTGGTCGGATGCTCACTGTGGTGGCTGCGCCGTCGTCTGCATGGCCTTCAGGTCAAGTCTATCCTGCATGGCGGTTTCTTCGGCCTACTGTTCGGTGGCTTGGGCGCTGCCGCGGGCGCCGGCGTCATGTGGGCACTTGAGCACTTTGTCGGAGCGCTTGGCAGCTCGATCCTCATTACCCTGGGCTACGTTTGTGTTGCAGGCGTCGTCTCGCTCGCTGTAACTTTTGGTCTTGCCTTCGTCTTTAAGATGCCCGAGGTCTCGGCGCTGCTTCGTCGCAAGTAGGTGCGCGTGGCAGGTCACGACAACATTCCAACACTTGCCGAGCAGGTTTCGCGCGTTCCCACGCAACCCGGCTGCTACCTTTGGAAAGATGCCAAGGGTGATGTCATCTATGTGGGCAAGGCAAAAAACCTGCGTGCCCGTATGCGTCAATACGTGACGCTGCAGGACGAGCGTCAAAAGATCCCGCTCATGATGCAGCTGGTGGCGAGCTTCGACTATATCGTGGTGGAGACCGAGCACGAGGCATTGGTGCTCGAGCGCAATCTGATTGGCCAGTACCATCCGTACTTTAACGTCGATCTCAAAGACGATAAAAGCTATCCCTTTATCGCCATTACCAAGAGCGACTTGTTTCCGGCTATTAAATACACGCGAGAGCGTCATAAACCGGGAACGCGCTATTTTGGCCCCTATACCGATAGCCGTGCGGCGCGTGAGACCATCGATACGCTACGCAAGGTTATTCCTATTTGCTCGGCATCCTGTGCGGAATGGCGCCGCTGCCGCCGCATCGTCGAATCTCATAAGGGCGAAGAAGACATCGTCAATATGATTTGCGCGCAAAACGGGCGTCCCTGCTTTGACTACCATGTCGGGCGCGGGCCGGGCGCATGCATCGGCGCGATTTCCCCTGCCGACTATGCCAAGAACGTCAAACGTGTCGAACGTTTCTTGTCGGGCCATCGCAAGGATGTCGTTGACGAGCTTACGTCCGAGATGACGGAGGCAGCCGAGACGCTCGATTTTGAGCGTGCGGCGCGCGTCAAGCGTCGCCTGGAAGTCATTAGGGGCCTGGACGATCGCCAACAGGTCGTTTTTCCATCGAGCGTCGATATCGACGTCATCGGCTTCTATCGCGAAGAGACTATCTCTGCCGCCTGTGTCTTTGTCGTTCGCGAGGGCCGAACGGTTCGAACTTGTGAGTTCATCCTCGATAAAGGCCTGGATGTCGACGAGGAAGAGCTTCAATCGGGCTTTCTTAAGCGCTATTACGACGAGACGGCTGATATTCCAGCCGAGATCAATCTCTCTGTCGAGCTTGAGGACGCCGAAGCGTTGGGGGAGTGGCTTGCGGGCAAGCGCGAACGCTCTTGCCATCTCCATAGGCCGCAGCGCGGCGAAAAGCACCGCCTGCTCGATATGGCTTCCAAAAATGCGCGCCATGCCCTCATGCGCTACATGATGCGCACGGGGTATGCTGACGATCGCACTAATCAGGCGCTCCTGGAGCTCGAAAGCGCGCTGGCGCTGCCTGCGCCGCCGTTGCGCATCGAGTGCTTCGATATCTCGACGTTGCACGGCACCTTTACCGTCGCTTCGATGGTGGTATTTACCAACGGCCGTGCCGACAAGGGCCAGTATCGTCGCTTTAAAATTCAGGCCGAATTGGACGAGGCGAACGACTTCGTATCGATGTCCGAGGTTCTGGGGCGTCGCTATGCTCCCGAGCGCATGGCGGACGAGCGCTTTGGCTCGCGCCCCGATTTGCTCGTTGTCGATGGCGGCAAACCGCAATTGACCGCTGCAATTAAGCAACTTGAGGCGCTTGGCCTCGATATACCAGTTTGTGGCTTGGCAAAGGCCGATGAGGAAGTTTTCGTGCCGTGGGACGAGACCCCCGTCGTGCTGCCGACCGGCTCCGCTTCGCTTTATCTGATCAAGCAGGTTCGCGATGAATCCCACCGATTTGCGATTACGTTCCATCGCGAGTTGCGCGATAAGGCTATGACGGTTTCGGTGCTTGACGACGTTCCGGGCGTGGGACCCACCAGAAAACGTGCCATTATGCGCCATTTTGGCTCGATGAAGCGTTTGCGCGCGGCAAGCGAGCAGGAGATTGCGGAAGTTCGAGGCGTTCCGGCCGATGTCGCCAAAGCGGTCCACGAGGCACTTGTTGCATGGAATGCCGAGCGCGCCCAAGCATCGGCCAGCCGTTCCGAAAACTAAACGCGCTTCTAAACAACTGATATACATGATTGGCTGATTTTCAATCATTTATTTCGCGGCGATTACCTGCTGATTTCGGGTTTTATTAACGCTAAAACGTTTGACTAGCCATGGTGAATAACCCTGCTATCCTGCGGGTTGACGAAGACTGATATCTCACCTCGTCGATACATACTGTCTGTCGAATCGTTTGTCAATGAATTCGGTGAACGGTAGTAAATACCGTTCAAGCGTATGTATGTATCGGTCGCCGAGCGCGGCACCCAAGTTGGGTTTGTCGGTAGGTAAGGTATATATCGTCCGCAAGTTGCGCGGGGGCAAGTCTAGGTGCTCCCGGGTAAGATTCTCTATTGATAGGAGAAGACATGGCCATCATCAACAAGGGTATGTCCAGGCGTTCGTTCCTCGGCCTCACCGGCAGCGTCGCTGCTGTCGCAGGGCTTGGTCTCACCGGCTGCGGTGGCAGCTCTAGCGACGAGGGTTCCGCTTCCGGTTCCACCGATTCCGCCAACCGTGGCGGCGGCGTGATCACCGCTGGTTCCGCTTACGCTCCGTCCAGCTTCGACCCCGCCAGCACCGGCTCCGCTGTGGGCCTGGGTGCTAACTGGCACGTCGTCGAGGGCCTCTACGGCATCGATTACCACGACTACAGCACCTTCAACGAGCTCGCCACCGACGACCCCAAGTCTGTGGACGACACCACTTTCGAGGTTACCATCCGCAAGGGCGCCAAGTTCTCCGATGGCACCGAGGTCACCGCTGACGATGTCGTTGCCTCCTACACCGCTTGCGCCGCTTCCGCTACCTATGCTCCGTTCTTCCAGCCCTTCGAGTCCATCGAGGCTAAGGACGCCAGCACCGTGACGGTCAAGACCAAGGTCCCCAACTTCTCTCTGCTCAAGGATCGTCTTGCCATCATCCGCGTTACCCCGGCCACCCAGACCGAGGAGGATCGCGCCAAGCAGCCGATCGGCTCCGGCCCCTGGATGTACGACTCTATCTCCGATACCGAGATCACCCTGGTTCCCAACCCCGAGTACAACGGTGAGTATGCTGCCGAGGATAAGAAGATCCAGTACAGCATCCTGACCGACCCCACCGCTCGCGTTACCGCTCAGCAGGAGGGCTCCACGCTCGTTATGGAGCTCGTTACCGCTGACGCCGTCGACCAGCTCGAGAGCGCCGGCTGCAAGATCGATAACGTTCAGGGTTTCGGCACCCGCTTCATCATGTTCAACGTCGCCAAGGAGCCTTGGAACAACGTCAAGGTCCGTCAGGCTGTCATGTATGCGCTCGACACCGAGAAGATGGTCAGCAACACCTTTGCCGGCCTTGCCACCGCTGCCAGCTGCTACCTGCCCAAGAGCTTCACCAATTATCATGAGGCTTCCACGGTGTACAAGACCGACGCCAAGAAGGCTAAGAAGCTCATCGAGGAGTCCGGCATCACCCCGGGTGCCATCACCCTGCGCACCACCGACAACGAGCAGATCAAGGGCATGGCCGCCCAGGTCAAGAACGACCTCGACGCTCTCGGCTTTGAGGTGACCATCCAGACCGATACCTCGCCGGCCACCTACGCTGCCATCGACGGCGGCGAGGCCTACGATATCCTCCTTGCCCCTGGCGATCCTTCCTGCTTCGGCGCTGACCCCGACCTGCTGCTCAACTGGTGGTATGGCGACAACGTCTGGATGCAGACCCGTTGCCCGTGGAAGGAGTCCGCTGAGTGGCAGAAGCTTCACGGTCTCATGGACGAGGCTCTTGCCGCCGAGGGCGACGAGCAGCAGAAGAAGTGGAACGAGTGCTTCGACATCATCGCCGACAACGCCGTTCTGTACCCCGTTGTCCACGTCAAGACCGTCTCCGCTTCCTGGGACGATCCGTCCACCGCGCCCAACGGCGAGGCTCTCGACGGCTTCAAGGGCATCGGCACGACGAGCATGTCCTTCAGGGGCGTTGCGACCGTCAAGGCGTAAGACTCGCTTGAGTCTGTATGCAGGATGTCGGCCGTTGGGACCGTATCCTCATAGTTGAAACAAAGACCCGGGCGGCAACGATGTCGCTCGGGTCTTGTAATGAGTATCCGTACTCATATACCAGTTGGTCCTACCGACAAAAGAAAGGGGAGAGAACGTGAACAACTTGCTACGTTTGATTGGAAGGCGTCTTGTGGCGCTGCCGATCATGGCATTGGGCGTCACCGTCCTGGTGTTCTTCCTTATGTCGTTCTCCAAGACCGACCCCGCCTACACGGCGTTGGGTGACGGTGCCTCGCCCGAGGCGGTTGCCGAGTACCATGAGAAGTATGGTCTGGACGACCCCTGGCCTGTGCGCTACGTGCGCTATATGGGCGATTTGATTCATGGCGACATGGGTACCTACGGCGCTGCCCGCAACTCCGTTGCCAAGCGCATCTCCACGGCCCTGCCCGTCACGATGCAGCTGACCTTCATCGGTCTTGCCATCGGTGCGGTCGTTTCGTTTTTGCTCGGCGTCATCGCGGCACTGTATCGCGACAAATGGCCGGACCAAGTGATCCGCGTCTTTTCCATCGCCGGCTTGGCAACCCCGTCGTTCTGGCTTGCCGTTCTGTTGATCCTGCTGTTCTCTTCCTACCTTAAGGTGCTCCCGGCATCGGGTGCTCTGCCTCACTTCACCACGAATCCGGTTGGCTATCTGGGACGTATGATCATGCCCGCTATCGCCTTGGCATTTCCGCTGACGGGCCAGATGACTCGTATCGTGCGTACCGCCATGGTCGAGGAGCTCGACAAGGACTATGTCCGTATGGCTCGTGGCGCCGGCGTTCCCGAGAAGGTCGTCGTCGGCATCAACGTTCTTCGCAATGCGCTGATCACCCCGGTCACCACCCTCGGTCTTAAGATCGGCTACCTCATGGGCGGCGCCGTCGTCATCGAGGTTATCTTCAACCTCCCCGGCATGGGCACTGCGATTCTGCAGGGCGTTCAGGGCAACGAGGCGAACCTGGTTCAGGGCGTCGTTATCGTCGTTGCTCTTGCCTTCATCATCATCAACATCGTGGTTGACATGCTCTACCTGCTCATCAACCCGCGCATCAGGACGGTGTAGATTATGGTAAAGATTCGAGAGAAGCAAACCGAGCAGCTCGAGAAGGCTGCCTCCAAGGGGCTCAAGCTCGGTGGCTGGAAGAAGATGACGCTGTCTTCTAAGATTGCCGCCGTCGTGCTGGTGCTGGTCGCCCTGACTGCGATTTTGGCGCCCCTTCTTGCCCCCTATAGCCCGGTCGAGATCTTTACGGCTCGCCAGGCTCCCGGCAACGGATTTATCTTCGGTACCGACGATAAGGGTCGCGACATTCTGTCGCGCATGCTCTACGGCGGACGTTACTCGCTGATTATCGGCTTTGGTGCTACCGCCATGGCTTTGGTCTGTGGTTCCGTTGTCGGCGCTCTTGCAGCGGTTTCGCGCAAGTCTATCTCTGAGGCGATCATGCGTATCCTGGACATCATCATGTCCATCCCGGGTATCGCCCTCGCAGCCGTTTTCGTTTCCATCCTGGGCAATTCCGTGCCGTCGATCATCTTTGCGATCGGCTTTATGTACACCCCGCAGATCGCCCGTATCGTGCGCGCCAACATCGTGTCCGAGTACGGTGAGGACTATGTCCGCGCGGTCATCGTGTCCGGCGCCAAGGCTCCGTGGATTCTGATCAAGCATGTTCTGCGTAACTGCATCGCTCCGATTATGGTCTTCACCGTTACCCTGGTCGCCGACGCCATTATCTTCGAGGCCTCGCTGACCTTCATCGGCGCCGGCATCCAGGAGCCCACCGCTACCTGGGGCAACATTCTCGCCGACGCACGCGGTGGCGTGCTCGCTGGCCGTTGGTGGCAGGCACTGTTCCCGGGCCTGGCCATCATGATCACCTGCCTGGCGCTCAACATCCTCTCCGAGGGCATTACCGACGCCATGGCCGCTGCTCCCTCCGCCGCCCTGGATCCGACCGATTCCTCCAAGCGCCGCGAGGCCGACCTGCTGGTTTCCGACCCCGTTCGTGCCTACAAGGAGCAGGCTCAGTCCCTGTCCGCCCGTCTTGGCGCACTGCGCGATGTCGAGCTCAAGCGTAACGACCGCCATGTGCCCGATGAGTCCGTTGAGCCGATCCTTTCGGTCCGCGATTTCTGCATCCAGTTTGAGCACCACGGTGATATCAACGTCGTCGACCACGTTAACTTTGACGTCCGTCCCGGCCAGACCATGGGCCTGGTAGGCGAGTCCGGCTGCGGTAAGTCCATCACCACGCTGGCCATCATGGGCCTGACCGACGATGACGAGCATCTTTCCGGCGAGGTTCTCTGGGAGGGCCGCGACCTGCTCAAGATGAGCAAGAAGGAGTGGTTCGGCCTGCGCGGTACCGATATCGCCATGGTCTATCAGGACGCCCTGTCCTCGCTCAACCCCTCCATGCTCATCTCTGCCCAGATGAAGCAGCTCACCAAGCGCGGCGGCACCCGTAGCGCCGAGGAACTCCTGGAGCTCGTGGGCCTCGACCCCAAGCGTACGCTCGAGAGCTATCCGCACGAGCTTTCCGGTGGTCAGCGTCAGCGCGTTCTGATCGCTATGGCCCTTACCCGCGACCCCAAGCTGGTTATCTGCGACGAGCCCACGACCGCTCTGGACGTTACGGTCCAGAAGCAGGTCATCAAGCTGCTCAACGACCTTCAGGCCAAGCTCGGCTTTGCCATGATCTTCGTTTCGCACGACCTGGCGCTGGTCGCCGAGGTCGCCCACAACATCACGGTTATGTACGCCGGCCAGGTTATTGAGCAGGCGCCCACCAAGGAGCTGCTCACCAACCCGATTCACGAGTACACCCGCGGCCTTCTGGGTTCCGTCCTGTCCATCGAGAGCGGTTCGGGCCGCCTGCACCAGGTGCCCGGCGCCGTTCCGAGCCCGCGCGATTTCCCCAAGGGCGATCGCTTCGCGCCCCGCTCGAGCCATCCGCGCATTGGCCTGGACACCCGTCCGGTCTTCAAGCGCGTGCCCGGCACCGAGCACTTCTATTCCGAGCTCCCCGACGAGGTGCTCAAGGCAAATGGTTTGACCCCTCACGCGGAGGTGATGTAGATGAGCGAGACCGCAGTCAACGGCGTCGAGCCGATCATCTTCCTTGATGACGTCCACGTCACCTTTAGGACCCGTACCGGCTCGATTCTGCACCCCAACCTGGTTCACGCCGTCCAGGGTGTAACGATTAAGCTCATGCCCGGACAGACCATCGGCATCGTCGGCGAGTCCGGTTGCGGAAAGTCCACCACGGCTAACGTCATGTGCGGCCTGCAGGCCCCCACGAGCGGCAAGGTCTACTTTAAGGGCAAGGACGTCACCAAGCGTACCGCCGAGGACCGTCGCCACATGGGTCGCGTCATCTCGGTCGTGTTCCAGAACCCGGCCACGGCGCTCAACCCCCGCATGGTCGTTCGCGAGCAACTGCTCGACCCCATGCGCGTCCACAACCTGGGTACCGAGGCCGAGCAGGAGAAGCGCGTCAAGGAGCTCTTGGAGCTCACCGGTCTGCCCTCCTCCGCCGCCGAGGTTCTTCCCGGCCAGCTTTCGGGCGGCCAGCGCCAGCGCGTCGCAATTGCCCGTGCCCTGTCGCTGAACCCCGATGCCATCATCGCCGACGAGCCCACCTCGGCTCTGGACGTTTCGGTCCGCGCGCAGATTCTCAACCTGCTGACCGACCTTAAGAAGGAACTCGGCCTGGCTATGGTGTTCATCAGCCATGACATCCAGACGGTCCGCTATATTTCCGACGACATCATCGTCATGAATGGCGGCAAGATCGTCGAGCAGGGCGAGGCCAAGCAGGTTTTCCAGCATCCTCGAGACCCCTACACTAAGATGCTGCTCGGCGCTGCGCCGTCGCTGCTGCATCCCAAGCTCGGCGAGTAACTTCGCTTTCCCTCCCGTGCGCCCGGTTCCCTTGCCGGGCGCACCTCCGTTGCGATTTCGAAAGGTTGGGTTCACGAGCCATGCCAAGTGCTCAGGAGCTACAACATCAATTTGGTGAATATCGAGGCGCTATGTCCCGTCCATCAGATTTCGATCTCTTTTGGAAGGATCGCATGGCCGAGGCTGACGCCGTCGGGCTTGACTATGCGATCGAGGCGGCATCGGTCACCGATGCCGTGACCTGCCAGCTTTTCGATCTCTGGTATACCGGCATGTGCGGCGCTCGCCTGCACGCCAAGTACCTTAAACCTGTCTCGGACGAGCCCGTGCCATTGGTACTTCAGTTCCATGGGTATCCGGGTGCAAGCCGCAGCTGGTTTGAGCAGGCGTCGTTTGCGGGCATGGGCATGGCACTCATCGCCCTCGACTGCCCCGGCCAAGGAGGTCCCTCCGAGGACATTGGTGGATTTGAGGGCACGACGGTCGCGGGCCATATCGTCGCCGGTATCGACGGCGACCCGGCCAACCTCTACTATGTCCGCTTGCACCAAGATATCCGCATTCTTTGCCGTATTGTTCGTGAGCTCGAGGGCATCGATCTTGCCCGTGTATTTGTGAACGGCGCATCGCAGGGCGGCGGTTTGGGCATTGCGACCTGTGCGCTTAACAGCGAGCTTATCAATCGCGCCGCCATCCTCTATCCCTTCCTGTCGGATTTCCGCCTGGTCTGGGATTTGGATGCCGACGACATTGCCTACGAGGGTCTGCGCTATTGGTCTCGCTGGTTTGACGAGGACTCGACTCGTATTGACGAGGCCTATGCCAAGCTGGCGTACTTCGATTCCAAGAACTTTGCCCCCATAGTCAAATGCCCCGTGCTGTTTGGCACGGGCACAGCCGATATCGTCTGTCCTCCGGCGACGCAGTTTGCAGTCTACAACAACCTGACCTGTGAAAAGCGTCATGAGTTCTTTGAAGGCTTCGGTCACGAGGAGATTCAGGATTTTGACGATCTGATCATTCCATTTTTCTGCAAGGGAGGGGAGGCTCATGTCTAAGTGCGAGAGCAATATCGATGAGCTGATTGTCCCCGAGCTTGCGGGAATTGCTGGGACGGTTTCGTCAAGGCTCTCTGATTTCCGGGATTGGCGCGGCGATGCTTCTGCGGATGTTTCCGAGTTGGAGACAGCCGCTTCGGACCTTGAGGTTTGCGGGCTGACCGTTACGGCGATTGATTTCGCCAATCCGTGCGCGCGCTACTCCGAGGTTTCCTTTGAGCTCGGCGGGTATGTCGTGCACGGCCGTTTGATTGAGCCCTCTGGTTGCGCCCGAAGATCCGAGCTTGTTCCGCTGTGTCTGATGTTCCATGACATCGACCGACCCGTGCGGGGATGGCATCACATGACGCGGTTTGCCGCCATGGGATATGCCGTGCTTGCGCTGGACGATGAGACTATTGGATCCAGCGATCTGCAGCAGGGGATTACCTCGCCTGCTTTTGTCGAGCGTGTCCGTTGGGGCTGCGCGTTGGCGAAGGTTGCGCGCAACCTTGATGGCATGGATCCCGACCGCATCTTTGCATGGGGCGAGGGCCTTGGCGGCGGTGTCGCGCTGGCGGTTTCTGCTCTGGACGAGCGGGGCCTTGCCTGCACGGCGCTTGCCAATCCGCTTCCCAGCGGTCTCGAGACGCTGTCGCCTCGGGTTCGTGGCTCGGTGCTCATGGGCACATCGCTCATGGATACCGTGAGTGATCCCAAGGGCCAGTTTGCCGTATTCAACGGTCTTGAGTGTGACCGGAGGCATATCATCTATGCCAAATACGCTCACGAGCGCATCAATGCGTTCGAAAACGAAGTCGTCGACTTCTTTAACCAAACGTTCTATTCGTGTTCTTTGGCCTAGACGGCCTGGACACCGCCAACAAGAGTGGGCGGCATAGGGCTGCCCGCCAGACAACTAAGGAGATTCTTGTGGCAACTCAGAAATTCACCGGCGTTATCCCTCCCGTCGTTGTTCCCGATACCGAAGACCACCAGCTCGACGTTGCCTCCTTTGAGCGCAGCATCAACCGCATGATCGATGCCGGCGTCGATGGCCTGTTCTTCCTGGGCTCCTCGGGCGAGGTCGTCTTCTCCACCGACGAGCGCCGTCGCCAGATTGTCGCAGAGGCCGTCCGTATCGTCGACCACCGCGTTCCCGTTCTGGTCGGCATCATCGACACCGAGACCGAGCGCATGATCGAGCACGGCAAGGTCGCTCAGGAGCTGGGCGCCGATGCGCTCGTCGCCACCTGCCCGTTCTATGCCCTGCAGGGCATGACCGAGGTCGAGGAGCACTTCCGCATCCTTCACGAGGAACTCGACCTGCCCATCTTCGCCTACGACATCCCCGTGTGCGTCCACACCAAGCTCCCCTGGAAGCTCCTTGCTAAGCTCGGCGCCGAGGGCGTCCTGGCTGGCGTCAAGGATTCCTCGGGCGATGACATCTCGTTCCGCTACCTCATTCAGGAGAACGAGAAGAACGGCCATCCGATGAGCATCCTTACCGGCCATGAGGTCGTCGTCGACGGTGCCTATCTCGGTGGCGCCGACGGTTCCGTTCCGGGCCTCGCCAACGTTGAGCCCGAGGGCTACGTTCGTCAGTGGAAGGCCGCTCAGGCTGGTGACTGGGCTACCGTCAAGGCCGAGCAGGATCGCCTCAATGAGATTTCGCACATCTGGGATGTCACCTCGGGCGTCCAGGGCTATGCCGGTGGCGTCGGCGCCTTCAAGACCGCTATGAACCTCATGGGCATCTTCGACAGCCCGACCATGCCGCGCCCGGTGAAGGCCATGACCGGTGAGAACGTCGAGGCGATTCGCAAGGTCCTCCAGGACAACGGTCTCCTTTAAAGCTTTCCCAGGCACCCGACCTCGCCGTTCAACCGTGCGGCCATGACCCATTAGGCCAATGGCCGCACGGTTTCTCGGCGATCTCGGGCACCTGGAAAACCTTTACCGCGCTGTGACGGCTAGCCTGACGGCGCATTTCCTGTAGTTGTTTTGTCTCCGAAGGAGAACGACATGGAGAACAAGTACGTCTGCTCTGTCGATATCGGCGGAACTAAGATCGCGACTGCCATCATGGAGTACCCGGCTGACGGCGGTGTGCCCCATCCCGTTTTTGAGGCTGAGGTTCCCACCGAGGCCCAGGATGGTGGCGAAGCGGTCTTCCAGCGCATCGAGGCGTCTATCAAGGCAGCTCTTGAGGCAAATCCCGATGTCGAGGTCCTCGGAGTTGGCATCGGCGCTGCCGGTGTCGTCGACCCCAAGACGGGCGCCATCGCGTATGCCAATGAGATTATGCCCGGCTGGTCCGGCGTTCAGTTGGGGCCGCGTCTGCGCGAGGACCTCGGCCTTCCCGTTGCCGTTGTAGGCGACGTGCAGGCTCATGCTCTGGGCGAGGCCCACTGGGGCG
The DNA here is from genome assembly GCA_019414605.1 of Collinsella sp. Lineage (GTDB taxonomy): Bacteria > Actinomycetota > Coriobacteriia > Coriobacteriales > Coriobacteriaceae > Collinsella. The sequence goes on along the minus strand of DXLS01000028.1, from coordinate 72,323 downwards.
TCGGCAAGGGCAAGTTCTCCGTCTTGTGTTTGGGCATCGGTACGGGCATCGGCGGCGCATATGTCGAGAACGGCCGCGTGATGCAGGGCTTCCATGGTGCTGCCGGCCATATGGGCCACATCGAGTGCTCGGCTGCCGCCGGCATTCCCTGCGCCTGCGGGCGTTCCGGCCATCTGGAGTCGGTTGCTTCCGGAACATCAATCGGGCGCATGTACGATGAGCGTTTTGGCCGCGTCGACCCCAGCCGTCCTTCGGTCGGCCGTGACGTGAACGACCTGTGCCGCGCAGGCGACGCAAAGGCGACCGAGGTCATTCATGACGCCGGCTTTGCGCTGGGCGCCAGCCTGGGCTCGCTCGCTAACATCCTGGACCCTGAGGTCATCGTGCTTTCGGGCGGCGTGATTCACCAAGGTCCCGATTGGCGTTCACAGACGTGGAAGGACTCGGTGCACGAGGGCTATGCCAGCCAGGCGCTCGACCCGCTTCAGGACACGCCGATTCTCATCGGCTCTCTGGAGGGCGACGCGCCGCTCATCGGTGCCGCCGAACACCTTCTTGCATCGTTGAAGTAAACATAACTACCAAGTGCGCCTTCTGAGGTGCCGCAGATTGACGTGAAAGAGGAGCGAAGCGTACTTCGGTACGCGAGCGACGGTTTGAACGTCAAGGTGCGGTGTCTCAGAAGGCTGTTTTGAGAAAGGTTGAGTCGAACATGACCGTTGATCCTTTGATCCAGTCCCTGAAGGGCAAGCTCGTCGTGAGCGTTCAGGCGTATATGGGCGAGCCGCTTCGTACGCCCGAGACCATGGCTCAAATGTCTCGCGCTTGCGAGCTTGGCGGCGCCGCCGCCATTCGCTGCCAGGGCCTTGCCGACATTGCCGCCATTAAGGGTCGCTGTGAGGTTCCCGTCATCGGTCTGTGGAAGGACGGGCACGAGGGCGTTTACATCACGCCGACGCTGCGTCACGCTCGTGCCTGCGTTGCTGCGGGTGCCGATATCGTGGCGATCGACGCCACCGATCGTCCGCGTCCCGATGGCAAGTCGGTCGAGGATACCTTCCGCCCGCTGCACGAGGAGGGTGTGCTCCTGATGGCGGATTGTGCCACCATCGAGGACATTCGCCGTGCGGTTGATATGGGCTTCGACCTGGTATCCACCACACTCTCTCACGGTGTCGCCGCCATCGACTGCACCATGGCCGATGGCCCCGACCTGCCGCTCCTGCGTCAGGCGACCGAGGAATTTCCCGGCCTTCCCATCATTTGCGAGGGTCGCGTGCATACGCCCGAGGAGGCTCGCGCTGCAATCGACGCCGGCGCGTGGGCCGTTGTCGTCGGCACCGCTATCACGCACCCCACGAGTATTACAAGTTGGTTCAAGGCTGCGCTTGAGGCGTAAGACGGGCCTTGTATCCGCTTGGGGCGGTATACTCAATAAAGGCAATTGATCGCGCGGGATCCGCTGGCCGGGTCCCGCGCTTATTTTAGGAGGCACACATGCAAAAGGGAGATGCCATGGATGCGGCGGAGCGCTCGGAGCGTATCCCCGATATCGTTATCATCACCGGAATGTCCGGCTCGGGCCGAACGCAAGCCATGCATGTGTTTGAGGACATGGGCTATTTTTGTATCGACAACCTGCCCCCACGCCTGATTGCCCAGCTTGCTGAGCTCGTTGGCATCAATACGGGCGTGGGCAGGCACCTTGCCGTTACCTGCGACCTGCGTAGCCAGGGCTTGTTCGATGAACTGCTCGATGCTGTTGCCGCACTGGAAGAGCGCGAGATGAGCTGCGACATTGTGTTTCTCGAGGCGTCTGACGAGGTGCTGATTCGCCGGTATAGCGAAAACCGTCGTCGCCATCCCATTGCAAAGCCGGGGGAGACCACGGCCGACGCTATTCAGCGTGAACGTCTGCAGCTGCAGGGCGTTCGCGATCGAGCCGATATGATTATCGACACGAGCCGCTTGCGCACTTCTGCCTTGCGCAACAAGCTGCGCATGGCTTTTTCCGAGCTGTCCGACCAGCAGCTTATGGATGTCCACGTGTTCTCGTTTGGCTTTAAGCATGGCATGCCCATCGAGGCGGATATCATGATCGATGTTCGCTTCTTGCCCAATCCTTTCTACGATCCCGAGATGCGCACCATGACCGGTCTCGATAAGAAGGTCTCCGATTTTGTCTTGGACCACCCCAAGACCCAGGAGTTCTGGAAGGCCTGGACCCAGCTGCTCGATACGGTCATGCCGGGTTATATCGCAGAGGGCAAGCCGCAGCTTTCCATTGCTATCGGCTGCACAGGCGGACAGCACCGTAGCGTCGCCATTGCCGAGGCCACGGCCCGCTACCTGGAGGGTGCTCAGTATCATGTGAGCATCTCCCACCGTGACCTGTCGCGTGCCAACACGAAGGCATAGGTTTACATGTCGTTTACCGCTGAGGTGCGTGACGAGCTTGCGCGCTGCGAACCAGAATGCGAATACTGCGATTTGTCGACGCTTGCTGCGCTAACGCGTGTGAGCGGCACGCTTTCGCTGGCGGGCTCGGGACGGTACCGCTTGACGGTCGCGACCGAGACGGGTGCTGTGGCGCGCACGATGATTGCGCTGACGCATCGTATCCTTAAGCTCAAGACCGAATTCACGGTTCGTAAGTCGGTCCTGCACAAGGTACGAAACTATCTCATCACCTTGCCCGATCAGCCCGATTTGGATAAGGCTCTGGTGCTGCTGGGCATTCTCGACCGTAGGGGAGGGCTCGTCGCGGGTGTGCCGCGCCACATCGTCGCCCGTCCTTGCTGCAGGCTCGCCTATATTCGCGGTGCGCTGATTGCCGGAGGCTTTGTTGCCGACCCGCGTGGCGATTTTCATTTGGAGATCGCGGTTCAGGGCGAGGAGTATGCAAAGGGACTTTGCGACCTTCTGGAGCAGATTGGAGTTCACGCCCGCGTCAATGCGCGTCGCGGCTCGTATGCCGTGTACATCAAGAGTGCCGAGGAGATTAAACGTCTGTTACAGCTGATTGGCGCCAAGCGCAGCGTTGCCGAGATTGAAGAGGCCCGCGCGGTTAAGCTGGTGAAGAACGACGTGAATCGTCGCGTGAACGCAGAGCTTGCCAACCAGACCAGAAGTGCCGGTGCCGCCCAACATCAGCTTGCGCTCATCGATGAGCTTGATCGGCGCGGTTTGCGCGAAACGCTGCCGGACGCTCTGGCAGTTTTTTGTGACTTACGCGAGCGTTACCCCGATCTCTCACTGCGAGATTTGGGGGAAATGGCCGACCCTCCTTTGTCGAAGTCGGCCTTGTATCACCGTGTTTTGCGCCTTGAAAAGCTCATTGAAGCAAGCGGGTAGTTTAACGCAATAGCTTTTATGGTGGTTTAACTGCTGTTTTATACGTTAAAGCGTTTTAACGCAAATTTGATTTTCAATTTCGAGCATTCTCGTGAAATTCAAGCCAAAAAAAAGGTATATTAGGCGAGTGGTTAGTTTGTGGGCCTCAACGGCAGGCGCTGTAGCTTGCGGGGGCCTTACGAAAGGAGACACAATGGCAGTAAAGGTTGCTATTAACGGCTTCGGTCGCATCGGTCGTCTGGCCTTCCGCCAGATGTTCGGTCATGAGGGCTCCGAGATCGTCGCTATCAACGACCTCACCTCTCCCGATATGCTCGCTTACCTGCTGAAGTACGACTCCACGCAGGGCAACTATGCTCGCGATCACGAGGTCGTCGCTGGCGAGGATTCCATCACCGTTGACGGCAAGGAGATCAAGATCTACAAGGAGGCCGACGCCAACAACCTGCCTTGGGGCGACCTCGACGTCGACGTCGTTCTCGAGTGCACCGGCTTCTACACCAGCAAGGCTAAGGCTCAGGCCCACATCAACGCTGGCGCCAAGAAGGTCGTCATCTCCGCTCCGGCCGGCAGCGATCTGCCCACCATCGTGTACAACGTCAACCATGAGACGCTGACCGCTGAGGACAACATCATCTCCGCTGCTTCCTGCACCACCAACTGCCTCGCCCCGATGGCCAAGGGCCTGAACGACTTCGCTCCCATCGTCTCCGGCATCATGACCACCATCCACGCCTTCACCGGCGACCAGATGCCGCTCGACGGCCCGCAGCGCAAGGGCAACTTCCGTCGCTCCCGCGCCTGCTCCGAGAACATCGTCCCGAACACCACGGGCGCTGCCAAGGCCATCGGCCTGGTTCTCCCCGAGCTCAACGGCAAGCTCATCGGTGCCGCCCAGCGCGTCCCGACGCCGACCGGCTCGCTGACCAACCTCTACGCCGTCGTTGACAAGAAGGTCACCGTCGACGAGGTCAACGCTGCCATGAAGGCCTACGCCGAGACCATCCCCGATACCTTCGCCTACAACGAGGACCAGATCGTCTCCCGCGACATCGTCGGCGAGACCCACGGCTCCATCTTCGACGCCACTCAGACCATGTGCTCTGATCTCGGCAACGGCCAGACCCTCGTTCAGGTCACCTCTTGGTACGACAACGAGAACTCCTACACCTCTCAGATGGTCCGCACCATCAAGTACTTCGAGAAGTTCGTTGCTTAATTTAGCTTTTAGCGAATAGCTCGTTGAGCGTCTAAAGAAGGGCGCGGCCTCATAGGGCTTACACCCTAGGGTCGCGCCCTTTTTATAGGAAATCGTCTGCCGTAATGGGAGGCAGACACGTACGAAAGGTAGAAGCAAACATGGCCTTTACCAAGAAGACCGTCCGCGACATCGATGTCGACGGCAAGCGCGTTCTCGTCCGCGTTGACTTCAACGTGCCTATCAAGGATGGCGTCGTTGGCGACACCACCCGTATCAAGGCTGCCCTGCCCACCATCAACTACCTCGTTGAGCACAACGCTCGCGTCATCCTCATGAGCCACCTCGGCCGTCCTGAGGGCACTGGCTTCCAGCCCGAGCTTTCCCTCGAGCCTGTCGCCAAGAAGCTCGCTGAGCTCTCTGGCCTTGACGTTGCTTTTGTTGCCGACACGTATGGCGAGAAGGCCGCCGAGGCTGTTGCCGCCGTCGAGCCGGGCAAGGTCCTCGTTCTCGAGAACGTCCGTTTTGACAAGCGTGAGAAGAAGAACGATCCCGAGATCGCCAAGAAGCTCGCTTCCTATGGTGACGTCTTCGTTCTCGATGCCTTCGGCACCGCACACCGCGCCCAGGGTTCCGTCGTGGGCCCCGCCGCTTACCTGCCTGCCGTCGCCGGCTTCCTGCTCGAGAAGGAGGTCGACACGCTGACCGGCATCTTCGCCGAGCCCGAGCGCCCCTTCGTCGCCATCGTCGGCGGTTCCAAGGTTTCCTCCAAGATCGGCGTTCTCGATCACCTCATCGACTCCGCTGATACCCTGATCATCGGTGGCGGCATGGCCTACACCTTCTTCCTGGCTCAGGGCCTGTCCGTCGGTCAGTCCCTCAAGGAAGAGGACTGGGTCGAGCGCGCCGGTGAGATGCTCAAGAAGGCCGAGGAGAAGGGCGTCAAGATCCTGCTCCCCATCGACAACCGCGTTGCTGATCACTTTGGCGAGGATGCTGTCCCCGAGGTTGTCGCTTCCGACGCTATCCCCGACGACCGTGAGGGTATGGACATCGGCCCCAAGACCGAGGAGCTCTACGCCGAGGCTGTCAAGGGTGCCAAGACTGTGTTCTGGAATGGCCCCATGGGCGTCTTCGAGTTCGATAACTTCGCTCACGGCACCCAGGCTATCGCCGAGGCTGTCGCCGAGGCCGACTGCACCTCGATCATCGGTGGTGGCGACTCTGTCGCAGCCGTCAACAAGTTCAACCTGGCCGACAAGATGAGCTGGATCTCTACCGGTGGTGGCGCTTCCATGGAGCTCGTCGAGGGTAAGGCCCTGCCCGGAGTGGAGGCGCTTCTCGATGCCTAATCGCACCCTTCTTATCGCTGGTAACTGGAAGATGAACAACGACGTCGCCGAGGCCGCCAAGCTCGCCGACGAGCTGGCCCAGGCTCTGCCCGAGGTTCCGGCTGGCGTCGAGGTGCTCGTCTGCCCTCCGACCATCGACATCACCACGGTTCATGACCGTATTCAGGCTGCCCCCATCGCCCTCGGTGCACAGAACGTGTACTGGGAGGCCAAGGGTGCCTTCACCGGTGAGTCTTCTTGCGACATGCTCAAGTCCGCTGGCTGCACCTACTGCATCATCGGTCACTCCGAGCGTCGTGATTACTTCCACGAGACCGACGAGGATCAGAACAAGAAGGCCAAGGCCCTCGTTGCCGCCGGTCTTGTTCCTGTCTTCTGCTGCGGCGAGTCCCTTGAGGTCCGCGAGGCCGGCACCTATGTCGAGCACGTCGTGAACCAGGTCAAGGCTGGTCTCGAGGGTCTCGAGATCACTTGCCCCAAGCAGGTCGTCGTCGCCTACGAGCCCATCTGGGCCATCGGCACCGGCAAGACCGCTACCGCCGAGGACGCTCAGGAGGTCTGCGGCGCTATCCGTGAGACCCTCAAGGAGATGTTCGGTGAGGAGCTCGCCGACGGCATCCGCGTTCTCTATGGTGGCTCTGCCAAGCCCGGCAACATCGCCGAGCTCGTCGCCAAGCCCGACGTCGACGGCGCCCTCGTGGGCGGCGTTTCGCTCAAGGCTGCCGAATTCGCCTCTATGGTCGTCAAGGCAGGCGAGTAGGACATATGGCACAGCGTCATCTTCCTGCACTCCTGATCATCATGGATGGTTGCGGCCTGGCTCCGGCCGATGGCGAGAACGCCGTCGCCGCTGCCAAGACGCCCTTCCTCGATAGCCTGTACGAGAAGTACCCCCACACCACGCTCGGCGCTTCGGGCGAGGACGTGGGTCTTCCCGATGGCCAGATGGGCAACTCCGAGGTGGGTCACCTCAACATCGGTGCCGGCCGCATCGTGTTCCAGGAGCTTTCGCGCATCAACAATGCCATCAAGGACGGCTCCATCGCCAAGAACGAGGTCTTCGTCAAGGCTATGGACGACGTCAAGGCTGACGGCAAGACTCTCCACCTCATGGGCCTTATGAGCCCTGGCGGTGTTCATTCTCATATGAGCCACGTCGAGGCTCTGGTCAAGATGGCTGCCGAGCACGGTGTCAAGACCGTTCGCGTCCACGCCTTCATGGATGGTCGCGACGTTGACCCGCAGTCCGGTGCCGGTTACATGAGTGAGTTCTGCGCCTTCCTGGCTAAGATCTCCGAGGAGACCGGTTGCGACGCTCGCGTTGCCACCGTCTCGGGCCGTTATTGGGCCATGGACCGCGACAACCGTTGGGAGCGCATCCAGCGCGCCTACGATGTCATGGTCAACGCATCCGATGCCGATACCGACCCTGTTGCCGGTATCAAGGCCTACTACGAGAAGGATCCGCGCGGCGACGAGTTCGTCGAGCCCTTCGCTGCCCACAACGAGGGCATCCACGAGGGCGACGCGGCCATCTTCTTCAACTTCCGTCCCGACCGCGCTCGTCAGATGACTCGCGTGTTCACGGACAAGGAGTTCGACGGCTTTGAGCGCGAGCAGATCAAGCTTTCGCACTTTGTGACGATGACCGAGTACGACCCGACGTTTGACGTCGAGGTCGCCTTCCCCAAGACGTTCCCCGAGAACGTTCTGGCCGACGTTATCGCCGCCAATGGCCTGAAGCAGCTGCACACCGCCGAGACCGAGAAGTACGCCCACGTGACGTTCTTCCTCAACGGCGGCATCGAGGAGCCCAAGGAGGGCGAGGAGCGCGTGCTCGTCGCTTCTCCCAAGGTCGCTACCTACGACCTGCAACCTGAGATGAGCGCTCCCGAGGTTACCGAGAAGCTTGTCGCCGCCATCAACGAGGATCGCGCTGATTTCTACATCGTGAACTTCGCAAACTGCGACATGGTTGGTCACACCGGTGTCTTCGACGCTGCCGTTAAGGCCGTCGAGGCTGTTGACGATGCCCTGTCCAAGGTTGTCCCGGCGATTCTCGCTAAGGGCGGCTTTGCGCTGATTACCGCCGATCACGGCAACGCCGATCACATGTTTGACGTTGCTTCCGACGGTTCCAAGCATCCGTTCACGGCTCACACCACCAACCGCGTGCCGTTCATCATCGTTGATGAGAAGGCACAGCTCACCGGTATCGAGGACGGCCGTCTTTCCGATATCGCTCCGACCATGCTCACCATGGCTGGTATTGAGCCTTCCGCCGAGATGACGGGTCGCGTACTCGCCACCGAGGCCTAATAGAAAACAAATACCGTTTTCTAGTAAGGGGGTTGTCCACAACCGGACAACCCTCTTTTTTTGCGCTATTTCTACCTCGTCACCAAATGGCTGATGGGGGAGTGCTGGGGGTTGTGGTACAGTACTGGAGTTTGAATTGTTCTATTAAGGAGCTTATCTATGGGTCCGTTTCAGATTCTTCTGTTTGTCGTTTGGGCTGTCTCTGCCGTGGCGCTGACGATTCTCGTCCTGATGCACTCTGGTAAGGGCACCGGCGTTTCGGATATGATCGCTAGCTCGCTGTATAACTCCAGCTCTGCCACGGGCGTCATGGAGCAGAACCTCGATCGCCTGACGGTAATTATGGCCGTCGTTTTTGCCGTGTGTGTCGTCCTGTGCATGTTCTTCTTCCCGCAGGGTATCGTCGGCTACTAAGCACGAGCCACATAAATACTTGAAAAGGGTTCCGCAAGTGCGGGACCCTTTTTGTTTACATATTTGTAACAGAGCCAAAATATCCCCACATACTTCGCCCAACTAAAGAAATTCTCGACCGTTGACCGGAATTAGCCCCAAATCGTGCATAAAATGCGCTACTGTATTGAGAAACGTTGGTTCGTTGTGCATAACCAGCCATAGCAACGGGCGGCGTTTTGATGGTTCGGATCGGATTGTCTCGACATGTGTCCGACTGAACATTTCTTTGTCCTATCTCATAAGGAGGATGGCATGGCTGATTCTATGTTCCACCAGCCCGTTATGGGTCGTCGCGCCTTTGTCGGCGGTACCCTTGCTGCGAGCTCCATGGCTTTTCTTGCCGCATGCGGCAAGAAGGGCGGCGACGCTTCCGGTTCTGAGTCCGGTTCGAAGCTGAACTTCTACATCAACAACCCGGTCTGCATCGACCCCTACAATGTCCAGGAGGACCAGGGCACTCAGGTCGAGTACCAGCTCTTTGATGCTCTGACCTCTTATGACGCCGAGAAGGGCGAGATCGTTCCGCTGGCTTGCGAGTCCTTCGAGGCCAACGACGACGCCACCGAGTTCACCTTCAAGATCAAGAAGGCCAAGTTCCACAACGGTGACGACGTTACCTCCAAGTCCTTCAAGCTCGGTTGGGAGCGTCTGGTCAACACCAAGTCGGCTGTCGCTACCGAGTACGGCCCTTCCGAGGTTTCCTATCACCTTTCCATGGTCGAGGGCTATGACGATCTGCTTGCCGGTAACGCTACCGAGCTCAGCGGTGTTACCTGCCCCGACGATGAGACCCTCGTCGTCAAGCTGGCTTCCGCTTACGCCGACTTCCCCTTCGTCGCCTCTCACCCGGCTCTGGCCCCGGTTCCCGAGTGCGCCGAGTCCGATGTCAAGAGCTTCTACCTCGCCCCGGTCGGTAACGGCCCGTTCATGATGGACGGCAAGTGGGAGGATGGCCAGGAGATCAACGTCAAGAAGTTCGACGATTACTATGGCGACAAGGCCAAGATCGATGGCATCCACTTCCAGGTCATCAAGGACATGGAGACCGCCTACAAGGAGTTCCAGGCCGGTAACCTCGATGTCTGCGACGTTCCCGTCGCTCAGATCGACGCCGCCAAGAAGGATCGCGGCGTGTCCAAGGACGGCTACACCATGGGTGACGGCGAGCGCATGCTGCTCGGCGCCGAGCCTTCCACGTACTATCTGACCTGCAACACCACGGCCGAGCCGTTCAGCAACGCCGACCTGCGCAGGGGTATCTCCCTGGCCATCAACCGTGAGGCCATCTGCAAGACCATCTTCAAGGGTACCCGTACTCCTGCCGACGGCATTGTTCCTCCGGGCATCGATGGCTACAAGGAGGGCGCATGGGAGTTCTGCGCCTACGATGTCGACAAGGCTAACGAGTACCTCGACAAGGTTGCTCCCGCTGGCGCTAACGGGGATCGTGGCATTAGCGTGACCCTGTCCTACAACCAGGACGGCGGTCACAAGGAGATCATGGAGTCCATCATCGGTGACCTCGCCAAGGTTGGCGTTACCGCTGTCTCCGATACCCCTGAGTGGTCTGCCCTGCTCGAGCAGTATCAGAACTTTAACTATCAGTTCGGTCGTCTGGGTTGGATTGCCGACTACCCGATCATGGACAACTTCCTGTATCCGCTGTTCCACTCCGACTCCCTCGGTGGCGACAACCGCTCCGGTTACAACAACCCCGAGTTCGACGCCAAGGTCGACGAGGCTCGTACTATTGTTGACGACGAGGAGCGCGTCGCTAAGATGCAGGAGGCCGACGCAATGGTCGCTGCCGACTGCCCGGTCATCCCGATTATGTTCTACACGCACACCATCGCCGGCTCCGATCGCATTAAGCACCTCTATGTCGATCCGCAGAAGCACGCCGATCTGGGTACCGCTGAGCTCGCCTAAGAGTTTGCAGCTTCCGTGAGGGTCAAGTATTTACGTAGACCTCATGGGAAACATACAGTTCTCCCTAACCTGGGGTAAACTGGCTGATGGTAATTTTGGGATGCCGGTCTGGCGATCGGCATCCCATTTAGGTTAATCCCTAGATAGGGGAGTGGTATGGGTAAGTACATCGTTAAACGTGTGCTTCAGTTCATCCCGGTGTTTTTGGGCGTTACGCTGATTCTGTTCGCCCTCCAGAATATCGTGCCGGGAGATCCGATCAAGCTGATCGGTGGAGACAAGGCTCTGTCCCCCGAGGTGGAGCTTCAGCTTCGCGTTCGCTATCACCTGGTCCAGACGGACGATGACGGCAACGCGATCCTTGACGAGAACGGCGACCCCGTTCAAACGTCGCTCGTGGACCGTTACTTGTATTACATGAACGGCCTGCTTCATGGCGATCTGGGCAATTCGTATCAGCGCAAGCTGCCGGTTACGGAAATCTTTGCCCAGAAGTATCCGTATACGGTCAAACTTGCCGCGTGCGCCATCGTGCTCGAGGCAATTATGGGTATCGGTGCGGGTATCATTTCGGCGGTAAAGCGTTATTCCTTCTGGGATATTTTGGTAACGCTCACCACGTCGATCCTCGTTGCGGTCCCGGCCTTCTGGCTCGGTATGTTGCTGCAGCTGTTCTTTGGCGTCATCCTCAAGGACGCCACGGGCGGTGCAATCTCCATGCCGATCTCGGGTGCCGGCGGTTCCAGCTCTCAGTATCAGGATTGGATGCACTATGTGCTTCCGACCATTACGCTGGCTTCGGTTTCGACCGCTTATGCTGCGCGCATTATGCGCTCGCAGCTGCTTGACGTCATGAACCAGGATTACATCCGTACGGCAAAGGCCAAGGGTCTCTCCAATCGTGCGATCATCGTCAAGCATGCGCTTAAGAATGCACTCATCCCCGTCGTTACCTATATTGGTGTCGACTTTGGCGGCATGCTTTCGGGCGCCATCCTGACCGAGACGGTCTTCAACTGGCCCGGTATCGGCTATGAGGTCTATCGCGCCATTAGCATGCGTGACTGGCCCATCGTTATGGGCGGCGTTACGCTCATCGTTGTCGTCGTCATGGTGATCAACCTGCTCGTCGACATTAGCTATGCATTCCTCGACCCGCGCATCCGCCTTGGCGGTCCGTCGGATAAGGCCTAAGGGAGGTACGTCTCATGCAGGAAACTGATTCTCAGTCTCAGGAGCAGGCTACCGCCACCAAGGTCGCATCTGCTCCCGCCAAGTCCCGCACGCTGTGGGGCGACGCTTTTAAGCGTCTTCGTAAGAACAAGCTCGCCGTTATCGGTGTCTGCTGGATCATCATCGTCGTTGTGGTTGCCCTGACCGCAGATCTGTGGGCTAAGCCCTGGCTCGGTTCGCCGACGGCTTCCGATTCGACCACCATGGCCGAGACATCGCTACTGGCTCCGTGTGCCGAGCACCCGTTTGGCACCGATGCCCTCGGTCGCGACATTCTCGTCCGCGTTATCTACGGTGCACGCGTTTCGCTTTCTGTCGGTATCATGGCCACCGCCATCTCCACATTGATCGGCCTGGTCATGGGCGCCCTGGCCGGTTTCTACGGCGGCATTTGGGATACGATCATCATGCGCTGTGCGGACATCTTCCTGGCGTTCCCGTACGTGCTGTTCGTTGTCGCCATGATCGCCGTTATCGGCCGTGGTCTTCAGAACGTCTTTATCGCCATCGGCATTCTTGGCTGGCCTTCGATTGCGCGCGTCTTCCGCTCTGCAATCTTGACGGTCAAGGAAAACGACTATGTTGATGCAGCGCGCGCGATGGGTGCATCTGATGCTCGTATCGTCGTGCGTCACATCTTCCCGAACTCCGTCGCCTCCATCGTGGTCTACGCGACCATGAACATTGGTGGCGCCATTCTGACCGAGTCCGCTCTGTCCTTCCTCGGCATGGGCGTTATTCCGCCTACGCCTTCGTGGGGCTCCATGATTCAGGACGGTCAGCAGTATCTTCTGACCGCTCCCTGGATGATGATCATGCCCGGTCTGGCAATTCTCTCGACGGTGCTCGCCTTCACCCTGCTGGGTGACGGTCTGCGCGACGCCCTCGACGTCAAGATGAAGGACGCATAAGGATGAAGAAGAACAAGAACTATGTGGACCTGAAGGATCAGCCGGTTCCTGAGGGCCAGCATCTGCTCGAGGTCGATGACCTTAAGATGTATTTCCACACCGAGGATGGCGTTGTTCGCGCTGTCGACGGTGTCTCCTACACGCTCGATCGCGGCGAAACCCTGGGCGTCGTCGGTGAGTCCGGCTCCGGTAAGTCCGTGACCGCCATGACCATCATGGGCCTCATCTCGATGCCTCCGGGAAAGATCGAGGGCGGTGACGTTCGCTATCGCGGCCGCTCCATCCTCGAAATGACCGAGGAAGAGATGCAGCACATTCGCGGCAACGATATCGCGATGATCTTCCAGGATCCTATGACCTCCTTGAACCCGGTCTATAAGATCGGCAGGCAGGTGGGCGAGGGTCTTCGTCTGCACCGTGGCTACTCCAAGCAGGAGGCGCTCAAGCGTGCCACCGAGCTTTTGGACCTCGTGGGTATCCCCGAGCCCGAGAAGCGCGTCAATGAGTATCCGCACCAGTTCTCTGGCGGTATGCGTCAGCGAGTCATGATTGCCATGGCCCTTGCCTGCGATCCCGATATTCTGATTGCCGACGAGCCCACGACTGCCCTGGACGTTACCATCCAGGCTCAGATTATCGAGCTCATGCAGGAGATGCAGGAGAAGAACGGCAACGCCATCATCATGATTACCCATGACCTGGGTGTTGTCGCCGATATGGCCGATAAGATCATGGTTATGTACGCCGGCCGCCCCGTTGAGTTCGGTACTGCTGAGGAAATCTTCTACGAGAGCCGCCACCCCTACACCTGGGGTCTTATCCGCTCCATCCCGGAGCAGGCAATCGAAGAGAAGAAGCCGCTGACGCCGATTCACGGCAACCCGCCTTCGCTCATGAACCTGCCTGAGGGCTGCGTCTTCTCTCCTCGTTGCCCCTACGCGACGGACAAGTGCCGCAAGCAGCGCCCTGAGCGCGTTGTCACCGAGTCCGGTCACTATTCTGCGTGCCACTATTCCGGTGACCCCGAGTTCCTCAAAAACGCTCCTGAGACGTCCCGTACGCGCAAGGATTCCAAGAAGGGAGGCGAGGCGTAAATGGCAGACAATAACGAGCGCACTCCACTGCTGAAGGTCGAGCACCTCTCCAAGGAGTTTCCCGCAGAGTCCGGCATGTTCGCCAAGCGTTTTTCCAAGCGCGTCGTCTCTGCTGTAAACGACATCTCTTTTGAGATTTATCCTGGCGAGACCTTTGGTCTGGTTGGCGAGTCTGGTTGCGGTAAATCCACCACGGGCCGCACTATCATGCGTCTGACCAAGCCGACCGCCGGCAAGGTGTTCTTCCAGGGCAAAGATGTTGCCGAGATGAGCAAGCATGAGATCAAGGACATGCGTCGTGAGATGCAGTTTATCTTCCAGGATCCTTATGCTTCGCTCAACCCTCGTATGACCATCGGTGAGATTGTCTCCGAGCCCATGACCATTCATGGTGTGGGTACCAAGGAGGAGCGCATTGAGCGCGTCCGTGAGCTTCTCGACGTCGTTGGACTGAACCCCGAGCACATCAACCGCTATCCGCATGAGTTCTCGGGCGGCCAGCGTCAGCGTGTCGGTATTGCCCGCGCTTTTGCGCTGAAGCCCAAGCTGATTATCTGTGACGAGCCGGTATCCGCTCTGGATGTGTCCATTCAGGCCCAGGTTCTGAACCTGCTCAAGGAACTGCAGGACAAGTTCGGTACCGCGTATCTGTTTATCGCACACGACCTGTCCGTCGTACAGCACATCTCCGATCGCGTTGCCGTTATGTATCTGGGTAAGATGGTCGAGGTTTCGGACTGGAAGACGCTCTATAGCGAGCCTCACCATCCGTACACGCAGTCGCTGCTGTCTGCCGTGCCGGTTCCCGATCCTGATATCCAGAAGACCCGCAAGCGCATCATCCTCGCTGGCGATCCGCCGTCGCCGCTGGATCCGCCGACCGGCTGCCGTTTCCACACGCGTTGCCCGATCGCGCAGGGTATCTGCTCCGAGAAGCTCCCCGAGTTTAAGGAAGTTGCACCGGGTCACTGCTGCGCCTGCCACTTCGCCGAGCCGTTCCCGATCAAGGAATCGCACATCGACCTGTAGTCGGTTGTTCTCGTCCGGGCCCGCCCTGGTGTTTCTTTTCAGAACGTCCTCGGACATGCAAGAAACCCCCGCTGTGCACTTCGTGCGGCGGGGGTTTCTTGCGTCCCTGCGGAGTGTTCTGAAAAGTAACACCAGGGCGGGCCCTACGTTAACTCGGCAGGGGGAGTGCGATTCCCTGATCGCTCGCTTAATCTGATAGGGAATTGTGTGAGGCCGGAGCCTTGGCTCCGGCCTCACCATATAAGGGCTCGGCAAAGCCGAGCCACTAAATTTGCATCAGCCCTCAAAACATGTTTGAGAACGGTGCCTGGAGTACGTGCCCCTAGGGCAGGAATGAGGTTGCTTTCCAACGCATTCCGCAGGGGGCGGCATTATTTTGTAGCGCGAAGCGCGGATCAAAATAATGCCGCATGCCCGAGGACGCGTTGGAAAGCAACCTCATTCCTGCCCGAACAGGTCAGTCTACCTGCGCATTTACAAATTCGTAAACTTTTTTCAAAAAAGTGCTTGCGCAGTTCTCGAAACATAGGTTATTATCTTCCTCGTTGAACGCGCGGGTTCAACAAAGCGAACCGCGAATCAACAACATAGCATGTCGGAGTGGCGGAATTGGCAGACGCGCTAGCTTGAGGGGCTAGTGACCGCTTTTTGGTCATGCGGGGTCAAGTCCCGCCTCCGACACCATCGCATTTGAGAAGCCTCTTCGGAGGCTTTTTTGTTACCGATAGACGGTGAGGTTCACGATGGAAACGCTTGAGCGCAATGAGTGGGCGGACGTTGCCCAATTGGTCGAGATCACGAGCGATGCTGTCATTATCTGCGAGCTCGACGGAACCATTTTGCATGTAAATAATCGCTTGCTCGACTTGATGTGCGAGGAGCGTTCCGATGTGATCAACGGGGACGTTAAAGACCTCTTGTACTCGTCGGCTTTTGAACGCGCGACAGAGCATCGGCTTCCTTTTGAGACCAATGGAACAAAGAGCGAGTTGATGCTCAAGTTAAGTGACGGATCGTTTATTCCCGTCCTGGTTTGTGCCGGCTCGGTTACGCCGCCTCGAATCTTTGGCCGCCGTGCGCCGCGCGTTCTGGTGGCACTCCATAGCATCGAAG
Source organism: Collinsella sp. (assembly GCA_019414605.1). Lineage (GTDB taxonomy): Bacteria > Actinomycetota > Coriobacteriia > Coriobacteriales > Coriobacteriaceae > Collinsella. Next base: position 56,335 of record DXLS01000028.1, on the reverse strand, counting down.
AACAGTATTCGCACGACCGTCAGCTCAAGCGTGCGCTTTCGGAGCTTAGAGTGGCGAATAAGCGTCTCTCGGGTACATTGTCGGTCATTATGAGCACGGTGGGCTCCGATGAGCTGCCCAGTTTGTTAGATATCGTTTTGAACCAGCTTGTAGGAACGCTCGATGCTTCGGGTGCCGCTATCTATTTTTCTGAGAGCGGCGGTTTTAAGCTTCGCGGTGTCTCCAAGGAGCTGCACGACAGCTACCTGCCCGAGTTTTTGCCGTATGGCGCTGGCATTCCGACGTATGTTCTTCGCGAGTCGCGTGCCTGTCGCTTGTCGATTCAACAGGACCTTGAGGGTGATAGGGCTGCCTCCGGTATGTTCATGGACCTGGACAATCGTTCTAAGCACCTGTTGCGCGTGCAGGATATGCCTCCGTACCGCAGCGAGATCTGTCTTCCCGTTTTTTACGGTACGCAGATCCTTGGCGTGCTGGAAGTTGGTTGGAAGCGCCCTCAGGCACCGCTCGCCTATGACGTTAATGTACTCGAGGTCATTTGCGATTACCTGTCTATCCAGCTGGTCGGCATGGCATCGAGCCTTCGCTCTCGTCGCACGGCCGAGCTTGGCCGCTCGCTCAATGTCTTACGTGATGAGTTGTTTACCTTTCTAGACGATTCCGCCGCGGCTACCCAGGCTATATCGTCCGAGATTTGCAATATGCTCAACTGTCATTTTTGCCCTGTTGAGTATGACGCCAGTCTGGGCTCCTATGTCATAGATTTTGAAGGCGGCAGTCGCGTTGCTTTGCCGGACGATCCCGAGAAACTTTTCTTTTCCACGACGGCGCCAGCGGCACGTTTGGGGGTTGGCTCTGATGGCTTTGAGGCGTCTGTTTTGGGCGGCACGAGTGCCGAGGATCTTAAACACGTCCGTATAACTCGCGTTGACGAATCGATGCCTATGGGAGGCTGGCTTAGGGCGCATGGTCTGCCTTGCCAGGGTCTCTACGTCGACACCGGCATCGAGGCGGGGCGCCCGCGCTCTGAGGGTGATGGCAAACACAGCAACGACGCGATCGTTCCTGCTTCTGTTGCGAAAGGCCCGACGACGCGCGCGCTTCTGCTTCGTGACGGTAGTCAAGAGCCGATTGATGACCTTGAATATGACTACTTGGTGCACTTGGCGCATGACTTTGAACTGATCTACGAGGGCGAATCTCAAAAGCGCGAGGAGCGCCATATCGCTCAGACCCTCCAGATTGGCATGAGAAATTCGCTTGGTGACGTTCCGGGTATCGCGACCGATTCGGTATACCTTTCGGCAACGAATTCGGCGTTGGTTGGCGGCGACTTCTATACTCTTGTCCGTCTTCCCGACGATTGCGCCGTTATGATTTTGGGCGATGTATCCGGCAAAGGAATCGAGGCGGCGTCGATGTCAGCGCTCGTCAAGACGGCGCTGACGGCCTATGCCTGGGAGGGTGCTGGGCCCGCCCGTATGGCCCGCTCGCTCAATAGCATGCTCATGGGCTTTTCGAGGGTCGAGACGTTCGTGACGGCGTTTATCGCCAAGATTGATCTTAAAGCGGGTCGCGCTACCTACTGCTCTGCGGGACATCCTCCCACTATGGTCATTAGACCGTCGTCGACGCCGCTTGGCGGCGGAGAAACCCGAGGGGGAGAAGTGGAGCTCCTTGGGTGCCAATCGGGCGTGATCGGTGCCTTTGAGAGCATGGTGTACGAGACAGGCGTGTTTACGTTCGCTCCTGGTGACATGCTATTCATGTATACCGACGGAGCAATCGAAGCACGTGATCGCTCGGGTGCTTTCTTTGGCGAGCAGCGCCTTCGTGACCTTTTGCTCTCTGTCTCGGGTGAGGGTGTATCGGGAATCTGCGGTAAGGTCTTGGGAGAGCTTGACCGCTTTACCGAGTCGGCGCTGGACGATGACATTGCGCTGGTTTCCCTTGAGTTTTTACGGGGTCGATCGTAGACCGCGATACTTGACGGGCAAAATCTGCGCAGCTGCAGATATGTATGCATCGAGCGAGCTCTTTTGGGGAACCATGGTCGTATGAATGAGTGGAATGACATAGCGGTTTTGACGCCACCGGGTGATGTCGACATCGCCTCGGTGTCCGTGCTGCGCCGACGGTTGGATAATCTGATCGACCGGGGCGTGCGTCGCGTTGTCATCAATTGCCAGGCCGTGGGCTTTATCGACTCGACGGGTTTGGCGTTTTTGCTTACACGTGCCAGAGAGCTCATGAGGCGAGAGGGCCTGCTTTCGCTCGTTAACGCCTCCGATGAGGTCATTCGCTTTTTGGAGATTGCCCGACTTGTCGACATCCTTCATGTTGCGGGTCCGGCGCGTGAGTCGATTCCCGCTATTCCGGTGGGAGAGTTGCCACGATGGAGCAAGAGCGTCGAGGTCCGACAGGGTATCGAGAATCTTCCATACTATCGACATCGCATCGCCGAACTCCTTGAATCGCTTCCGTTGCGCCGCGACGAGCGCTACGATGTCGCGTTGGCGTCGGGGGAGGCGCTGGGTAATGCCTATGACCATGCGGGCGGTATCGGGTGCGTCCTGACGGTTCAGGCCTATGGCGATCGCGTCGTGGTTGAGGTGCTTGATCGGGGTGCCGGCTATTCTATCGATGGAGCGAGCGAACCGGTCGCATCTGAGGAACGCGGCCGTGGTATCAAGCTTATGCGTATGCTTGTCGATAACGTGGAGGTTGCTCGTCGCACAGACGGCACCGGCACGCGCGTGCAGATGGTGAAGCTATTTAGCGGAGCACTGGAATCGCGTGCCTAGCCAATCGCTTTAGCGCGTTTAGCCACCAAGAACACGCGGCCGGCAACTTTTTTGAAAAAAGTACTTGCGTCTTTTGGATAACTCGCGTAAATTAATAACCCGCAAGCGGACATGGCTCAGTTGGTAGAGCACAACCTTGCCAAGGTTGGGGTCGCGGGTTCGAGCCCCGTTGTCCGCTCCATTGCATTTCCGGACCGTTTAGGCGGTCCTTTTTCGGCGAAGTGGCCAAGTGGTAAGGCAGAGGCCTGCAAAGCCTTTACCCCCGGTTCGAATCCGGGCTTCGCCTCCAGGCAACATCCGGGCGCTCCGGCGCCCGTTTTGTTTTACATATGCGGACATGGCTCAGTTGGTAGAGCACAACCTTGCCAAGGTTGGGGTCGCGGGTTCGAGCCCCGTTGTCCGCTCCAACTATCTTACGCGGTTCTAACGAACCGCGTTTTTTGTTGACGCTGCGCGAGCCCCGGGCACCCCATCTTGCCCCCTCAATCGTCGGTCGCGTACATAAAGTACGCTTCCCTCCTCTTTCGCGGCAACCTGGGGCACCCGGAGCCCGCTCGCTGCTGTGGCCGGGGGAGTGAGTCTTCCGTTCTTTTCACTAATCGATCGATTCGTCCCAGGAGGCTCGAGCCCGAGAGGGAGCGAGCGTTTTGGGGTGTGGCTGTGGCGTTGTTTGCCTCGAATGACAGCTTTGGGCGTATCATCGTGGGCATCTCGCAAAACCTCGTTGCAAGGGAGGCTCACCCCATGGCTGCAGAAAAGTCCTCTTCGCGCTCATGGATGTCCGATGCCGCGATCTATCAGATCTACCCGCGTTCGTTTAAGGATTCGACCGGTTCGGGTCTGGGCGATATCGCGGGCATTACCCAGCAGATGGACTATCTTGAGCGGCTGGGCATCGAGGCCATCTGGCTGAGCCCGTTTTACCCTTCGCCTCTTGTCGATGGCGGCTATGATGTGGCGGACTACTGCGATGTCGACCCACGTCTCGGCTCGCTTGACGACTTCGATGACATGATCGCTGCGGCTCACGCGCGCGGCATCAAGGTCATCGTCGATATCGTGCCCAACCATTCATCCAACCAGCACCCCTGGTTCAAAGCCGCTCTTGCCGCCGGCCCCGGATCGCCCGAGCGCGCCCGTTATATCTTTCGCGATGGTCGCGGCGAGCATGGCGAGCTGCCTCCCACCAATTGGAATGCCAACTTTGGCGGCCCCGCCTGGACGCGTGTTGCGGACGGTCAATGGTATCTGCACATGTTTACGCCCGAGCAGCCGGACTTTGACTGGTCATGCCCCGAGGTTCACGCGTTCTTTTGCGACGTCCTGGCGTTTTGGAGCGATCGAGGCGTCGATGGCTTTCGCATCGATGTGGCGCACGGTCTCGCCAAGGATCTCGACCGCGATGACCTCGACCGGTGGCATCTCGCCGAGGGCGATGACATGGTTGACGACGGCGCCCATCCGCTGTGGGACCGCAACGAGGTCCACGAGATCTATCGCGAGTGGCGCCGCGTGTTCGACCGCTATAATCCGCCGCGCAGCGCCGTTGCCGAGGCGTGGGTGCTGCCTGAGCGCCAGTATCTCTATGCGCGTCCCAGCGAGCTTGGCCAGACATTCAACTTTGAGTTTGCCAAGGCCACTTGGACCTATGATGACATGCACGCTGCAATCGAGGAGGGCTTGAAGGCAGCTATCGAATCCGATTCCGCCTCGACCTGGGTACTCTCCAACCACGACGTGCCGCGCGTGGCGACGCGCTATGCCCTGCCGCAAATCAAGGCGACGCGCTACCACCAGATTGCGCTCGACTGGCTCTTACGCGACGGGTCGTCTTATGACGAGGACCGTGAACTCGGCGAGCGCCGCGCGCGGGCGGCTCTTTTGCTTGAACTGGCGCTTCCGGGCTCGGCATACGTGTATCAGGGTGAGGAGCTCGGTCTTTTTGAGGTGGCTGATATCCCGTGGACTGCACTCGAAGATCCCAGTGCAACCAATACGCGCGGACCGAAGCGCGAGAAGGGGCGCGACGGCTGTCGTGTGCCCCTGCCGTGGGTAGCGGCGGACGATCCCGCGCAGGGCGGATCGTTTGGGTTTTCGCCGGCGGACGCTGATGCGGCGCCCCATCTGCCGCAGCCTGCATGGTTTTCCGATTATGCTGCCGATAGGGAAGAAACGGACCCGACATCGATGCTTGCGCTCTATCGTGACGCCCTCTGGCTGCGGCGCAAGCTGCGCGGGTGCGCCAACGATCTTGCGTGGCTCGATCTTGACGGGCGCACCGGTCTTGCGGATGGTGCCGAGGGCGCTGAGGGCGGCGTCATCGCCTATCGCCGCGATAACGGCTGGGCGTGCGTGACGAACTTCGGTGCAGCACCCGTGGAGCTGCCGGCGGGCAGGGTCCTGCTCACCTCATCAGCGCTTGCAGACGGCAGACTCGCGCAGGACAGCTCTGCCTGGATCATGCTCGGTGAGATGTAAGGGCCTCTTGCGGCGAGTTTGCGTTTGCCTGCGCCTTCCGTGGTGGCTGATGTCTTCGCGAGGTTCGCGAGGGCGTCGCAAAACTTTTCAAAAAAAGTTCTTGCATAGGATGCGGGCATCACGTAAGATTAATCCTCGTAAGCGGACATGGCTCAGTTGGTAGAGCACAACCTTGCCAAGGTTGGGGTCGCGGGTTCGAGCCCCGTTGTCCGCTCCATTTGGGCGTTTAGCTCAGGGGGAGAGCGCTTCCCTGACACGGAAGAGGTCAGAAGTTCAAATCTTCTAACGCCCACCAAATGTTCGCAGCTCAGAGGCTATGTCCTCTGGGCTGTTTTGTTTTTTGCCACCAAGCGCGCCGCCAAATAAGTCATCAAATATTGATCCAAGGTCCGTACGCGATGGTCTTTGTATCCCGTAGGGGTGCCGGCAGATTGCATGTGTCCTGGCCCATCATGACCGCAACATGTTGGTCAAGGACAATCTTTTGGATTCTTTTGGCGCGAGCAGCTTGGTTTTGGTGCTATTTGGCGGCGGCACGGTTGAGGGGGTTTCAAAACTGCTGTGCAGGTAGTTGGGTTGATAACGTTTTAGCAGTCTGCCAAGAGGCCTTCATTTATAATGCGTCTGCAAATTGACCAATTGCTTTGACCTGCTGAAACACTATATGTTGTGTTTGACCTAAAAAAAGAATACAGGATATAGATGCCTCTTTGTCGTATGATAGATGGCGGACAGAGAACGAGAACCTTATTCGCCCCATTATTTGGATGGATCTTTGAGCCCCTTGATTGGCTGCGAGGATTGTCCGCATGAGGGCCTATGGTTATCGAAAACACAGATTGCGCGACGGCGCCGCAAGACAGGGTAAGCCCTGCCGGGCATCGTTTGGCTCTGAAGCGCAATGAGGCTACGATGCGAAAGAGGCAAGAGGATGAAGATCATCAAGCGCAGCGGCACCGAGGTTACCTTTGACATCGATAAGATCGTCAATGCGATCCGCGCCGCAAACTTGGAGGTCGAGGAAGGCTCTCGCCTTACCGACCGCCAGGTGATCTATGCGGCACAAAACGTCGCCGAGGCATGTGAGAAGGCCGGCCACACCGTATCGGTCGAGGAGATCCAGGATCTGGTCGAGGACGAGATTATGCGTCTCGACTGCTACGAGGTCGCTCGCCACTACATCATCTACCGCTATGTTCAGAGCCTGAAGCGCCAAAAGAACACGACCGATGACAAGATTCTGTCGCTGATTGAGTGCAATAACGAAGAGGTCAAGCAGGAGAACTCCAACAAGAACCCGACTGTCAACTCCGTTCAGCGCGACTACATGGCCGGCGAGATCTCCAAGGACCTGACGCAGCGCGTGCTGCTGCCCCAGGAGATCGTGGATGCCCACAACGAGGGCCTGATTCACTTCCACGATTCGGACTACTTCGCCCAGCACATGCATAACTGTGACCTGGTGAACCTGGAGGATATGCTCCAGAATGGCACCGTTATCTCGGGCACGCTGATCGAGAAGCCGCACAGCTTTTCGACTGCTTGCAATATCGCGACGCAGATCATCGCGCAGGTCGCCTCTTCCCAGTATGGCGGTCAGTCGATTTCGCTGACCCACCTGGCTCCGTTTGTCGAGGTGAGCCGTCAGAAGATTCGCGGCGAGGTTGCCCGCGAGCTCGAGGAGCTTGGCGTCTCTGCGTCTGCCGAGAAGGTCCGTGAGGTCGTTGAGGATCGTCTGCGTGACGAGATCCGTCGCGGCGTCCAGACGATTCAGTATCAGGTCGTGACCCTTATGACCACGAATGGCCAGGCGCCGTTCGTGACGGTCTTTATGTATCTCAATGAGGCCCGTACGCCCCAGGAGAAGCACGACCTTGCCATGATTGTGGAGGAGACGCTTCGTCAGCGCTATGAGGGCGTTAAGAACGAGGCTGGCGTGTGGATCACTCCGGCGTTCCCCAAGCTTATCTATGTGCTCGAGGACGATAACGTTTACGAGGATTCCCCGTACTTCTACCTGACTCAGCTGGCTGCGAAGTGCACCGCCAAGCGCATGGTGCCCGACTACATCTCCGAGAAAAAGATGCGTGAGCTTAAGCTGTCGAAGGGCGAGACTGCGGGCAACGGCGATTGCTACACCTGCATGGGTTGCCGCAGTTTCCTGACGCCCGATCGCTCGGGCAACGGTTTTAACAACGTTGCCAACGCGTTCAACTATGACCCGAGCAAGCCCAAGTACTATGGCCGCTTTAACCAGGGTGTTGTGACCATTAACCTGCCCGATGTCGCGCTGAGCTCGCATCAGGACATGGACAAGTTCTGGAAGATCTTCGACGAGCGCCTTGAGCTGTGCCACCGTGCCCTGCTGTGCCGTCACGAGCGCCTGATGGGCACGCTTTCGGATGCCGCGCCGATTCTTTGGCAGTACGGCGCCCTGGCGCGCCTTAAGAAGGGCGAGACGATCGACAAGCTGCTCGTGGGCGGTTATTCCACCATCAGCCTGGGGTATGCCGGTCTGTATGAGTGCGTCAAGTACATGACGGGCCACAGCCACACCGAGAAGGAAGGCACGCCCTTTGCCATGGCCGTCATGCAGCACATGAACGACAAATGCGCCGAGTGGAAGGCCGAAAGCGATATCGACTTCTCACTGTACGGCACCCCGCTTGAGTCGACGACCTACAAGTTCGCCAAGTGCCTGCAGCGTCGTTTTGGCATTATTCCGGGTGTGACGGACAAGGGCTACATTACCAACAGCTACCACGTCCATGTGTCCGAGGAGATTGATGCTTTCGATAAGCTCAAGTTTGAGGGCATGTTCCAGCAGCTTTCGCCGGGCGGTGCCATCTCCTACGTCGAGGTTCCTAACATGCAGGACAACCTTAAGGCTGTCATTCGCGTGATGCAGTACATCTACGACAACATCATGTATGCCGAGCTCAACACCAAGAGCGATTACTGCCAGGTGTGCGGCTATGACGGCGAGATCAAGATTGTCGAGGATGACGGCAAGCTGGTGTGGGAGTGCCCCAACTGCGGCAACCGCGATCAGGAGAAGATGAATGTCGCCCGTCGTACGTGCGGCTACATCGGCACCCAGTTCTGGAACCAGGGTCGAACCGAGGAGATCCGCGACCGCGTGCTGCATCTCTAATACCGCTCCGGGGCTGAACCGAGAGGGCCGCTTGGGCATTTGCTCGCTATTTCGGACAGTCCTGCGCAAGACGAAGGCCACATTAAGTGGCCTTCTTTGCGTGCGGAACTCATATCGAGCAAAAGCCCAAGCGGCCCTCTCGGTTCAGCCAAGTTGACGTAGTTGAGATGCAGCATGCGGTCTGCTCACTTCTCGAAGTTCTTAGCGGAAATGAGTTGACTTGCAACAACGTTTTGCTTGCGATGACGGTTGGGCTGCAACAAAGTTTTTATTGGACCTCGAACCCTATACTCGATGTTCGCTTCGTTCATTGAGTTACCCTTTGCATGAGGCCGGGGCATATCGTCCCGCCCGCAGTTTCGCAGGCCGCAGGCCGAGAATGTTTGAGGACGGGATGATATGTCCCGGCCTCCCAGGAGAGTTACCTATGAACTACGCGAACATTAAGTATTTCGACATTGCTGATGGGGAAGGTGTTCGTACTTCTCTGTTTGTGAGCGGGTGCCGTCGTGGGTGCAAGAATTGCTTTAACTCCGTCGCGTGGGACTTTGCCGCTGGTGAGCCGTTCGATCGTGCCGTCGAGGACAAAATTATCGAGAGTCTTGACCATCCCTTTATTGATGGCCTGACGATTCTGGGCGGCGAGCCCATGGAGCCCGAGAATCAGGCGGGTCTCGTTGACTTTATCGAACGCGTGCGTGCGGCCTATCCTGTGGAGTCGGGGAAGACCATTTGGTGCTTTACCGGTGACGTGCTCGAGGAACTTATGCCGGGCGGTTGTCACCATACCGAGGCGACGGATCGTATCCTTGCCTGCCTCGACATGCTAGTGGACGGCCCGTTTGTTCAAGACCTGCACGATATCTCGTTGCGTTTTAGGGGCTCGAGTAATCAGCGCGTGATCGACATGAACGCCACGCGCGCTCGTGCCGCGCGCGAGGGCGTCGCGCTTTGCGATGCTGTGGAGCTTTGGCGAGACGATCCGGTCTATTCGACCCATACTATGTAGCTTGTGGCCGATGCCGGAGGGCGTGGTACCATAGCGCGAACGCAAAATCGGAAGAGTGAGGCCTAGATGGTCGATCAGGAAAAAGTTGAGACCGCCATAAAGCTGCTGCTTGAGGGCATAGGCGAGGACCCAACTCGTGAGGGCTTGCTGGAGACGCCGGCACGCGTCGCCCGTATGTATGGCGAGATTGCCGGCGGCATGGACCAGAGCGCTGAGGAGCACCTGTCCAAAACTTTTGCCGTCGCTTCGAACGATTTAGTTATCGAGCGCGACATCACGTTTTACTCGCTGTGCGAGCACCATCTGCTGCCGTTTTATGGCAAGGCTGCGATCGGCTATATCCCTAACGGCCGCGTGGCGGGTCTGTCTAAGCTTGCTCGCACGGTTGAGGTCTATGCCCGTCGTCTGCAGTTGCAGGAGCAGCTGTGTGCACAGGTTGCCGATGCCCTCATGGAATATCTTGCTCCCCAAGGGGCGATTGTACTGATGGAAGCCGAGCACATGTGCATGACCATGCGCGGCGTGCAAAAGCCCGGCACCAAGACCGTGACGCTCGCTCGTCGCGGCGTCTTTGAGACCGATCCCGCGCTCGAGGAGCGGTTCTTTAGGATGCTGGGCCGCTAACCATGAGAGTCGTCAATGACTTTACATCGAAGACCGATGAGGGGACGCCGCGTCGCGGCTTTATGGCTTCGGGCCTGACTCCCTTTGGCGCCATGCCTCGCATTGATTACATTTGTGCCAACGGGCTGTTCCGGCGGCACCTGGGCAACATTGCACAGTTGGAATCGGGGCGCATCTTTTGCCGCCACGGTATTGACCATCTGCTGGATGTCGCGCGCATTATGTGGATTAAGAATCTTGAGGAACAGCTCGAATTTGACCGCGAGGTCATCTATGCCACGGCACTTCTCCACGATATCGGCAAAGATGAACAGTATGAATCGGGTATATCCCATGATGTTGCAAGCGAACGCGTCGCTGATGCGATTCTCGGCGGCATGCCCGATGACGTGGCGTTTGAGCCGGCCGATGCCGCAGCCATTAAGACGGCCATTCTAGGCCATCGAAAGCTGCGCGTGAACAGCCAACCGCTTGAGCGTCTGCTCTATGCAGCCGACAAAGCGTCGCGCGCCTGCTTTGCATGCCCCGCGCGCAATGCTTGCAACTGGAGCGATGATAAAAAGAACCTGTCGATTCGCGTGTAGTTAGTTTGCGCGGTCGGGGTTCTAAACGAAGGAGACGATCGCGATGAGTAACAAGAAATTGCCCGAGAATGCAACCAAGACTGAAGGCGCCGAGCTCGCTCGCCGTGGAAGGGGCGAAATATCCACCGCAACGGCGGTGCCCCACGTGAGCTATGACGATCTGCGCCATGCCGATCGTATTGTCATTGATGGCCTTGAGGTTTTTGCCAACCATGGCGTGTATCCCGAAGAGAACGCGCTGGGCCAGAAGTTCATCGTGTCCCTGGTGCTCTATGCCGACCTGCGTGCAGCGGGGGAGCACGATAACCTGGACGCCTCGATTGACTACGGCTCGGTGTGCCACGATGTCGATGGCTATCTGCGCGAGCATACGTTTAAGCTCATCGAGGCTGCGGCCGAGGGTGTGGCCCAGATGCTGCTACGTCGTTACCTCTTGCTGCTTGGCGTGCGTGTTAAGCTCGATAAGCCTTGGGCGCCCGTCGGTCTTCCCCTGGCAAGCTGCGGTGTCGAGATCGAGCGCGTGCGCTAACCGGCCCTACAGCTCGTTGGCAGGCGGTTTTTTGAGCCGCTGCGACAGAGCCCTATTGTTGGGGCAGTACGTGTCGAGCAGGGCGTGAAACCGCTGATTGTGGCTTGGCTCGAGCAAGTGGACGAGCTCGTGGGCGACAACCATGTCGAGGCATTCGACAGGGTAGGCGGCGAGCTCGCGCGCGATGCGAATGGCGCCGGATTTGGGCGTGCATGAGCCCCAACGCGTTTTCATGCTGCGTACGGAAACGTGGGAAACGGCGACACCCATTGCGATTTCGTATGCGTGCACCATATCGTGCAGTGCCGTGGTGACCTCGGTTGCATAGAGCTGGTCGACGCGGGCCTGGAGCTCATCGGACGTTAGGCCGTCGAGGGCCGTGCACTGCTTTGCCTGCGCGCGCCCACTTGGCTCATCGGTACCCATAAAACTTGCGAAGGTGGCCTGTTTGGGTCGCGGTGCGGGTGATGCAAAGTTGTGATCGAGTGCATCCTGTACCGTGATGGGCTTGCCCCAAAGTGCAATGATGGACGAGGGGCTGAGCGGCTCTCGCGCCGTCGCCTGACGTTGCTCGCGCTGGGCAAGTCGGCTGATAATCCAGGCACTGTTGCGCTTCACAAACGCTTCGATACGCTCGCGGCTGGCGCCGAGCGGTGCGCTGGCGTGGACCTCACCGCTCGATGTGACGCGTAGGTTGAAGTTCTTGACGCGCTTTTTGGTAACGACGACGGGGATGGGTGTCCCATCCGGTCGGGATACGGAAAACGTAAACTGCTGCGTCAAAAGCGGTCCTTCAGATTGGGGACGGGCCGGCATGTCGACCGTTCGGCATGCCGGCCTGCTCAAGGGATGTGAAATTAATAACGCTCAAAGAAGGCAAGCGCGTTGTCGCTGCAGAGCTTTTGCATCACGGTCTTGCCGAAGTGCTTGGAGAGCATGTTCTGGAACTCGGGCATCTTGCTGGCATCGGAGAGGAAGGCTGGCACAGTTGCGCCGTCCCAGTCGCCGCCGAGCGCGATGACGTCCTCGCCACCCAGGTCGAGCCAGTGCTCGATATGTGCCGCTAGCTGGTCGAAGGTGACGTCTGCGGCGGTTTTGTCGGTTGCGTCGTTGGAAAGGAACTCGCTGCAGTAGTTGAGGCCGACGATGCCACCCATGTCGCGAATGGTACAGAACTGGTCGTCGGTGAGGTTGCGTTTGACGCCGCAAACCGCACGGGAGTTGGAGTGACTGGCGACGAAGGGGCGCGTGGCGTGGGCGACAACCTCGTCAAAGCACTCGTCGTTGAGGTGGGAGACGTCGAGTACCATGCCGGCGTGCTCCATCTGCGTAAGTGCCTCGATGCCGGCGGCGGTGAGGCCGGCGTGGGTATCGTGTCCGCTTGCGAGCGGCCCCTGCGCGTTCCAGCTGAGTGACGACATGAGTACGCCCAAGCTCTTGAGCACCTCGATCAGCGCGGGGTCCTCGGCAAAGAACGTGGCGTTTTCGATGGTATGGATGCAGGCGACCTTGCCGTCTTTGAGCGCAGGGCGAATGTCAGCGGCGCTGCGCACGTTGACCATGCGGTCGTGGTTGAGCATTGCCTGGCCGCTCATGTGCGCCATGATCTGCGCCTGGAAGCGCGCGGCGTGAGCGGTGGGAATCTCGTCGGGGACAAACGTGGCGAAGCATTGTGCCCACGGCGTGTTGCCGATCTTTGCGAGCGAGATGGCACAGGCGTTGCCCTCGATGAGGTCGAAATCTTGCGGATGGGTTTCGTCGCCGGGGAAATAACCGTCGGTGCCGGCGGTAAAGCGCAGGTCGAGATCGAGCGTGGCCCAGCCGATGCGGTCGGCGGTGTCGCAATGTAGGTCAAATACGGGATATGCCATAGTTCCTCCGGTTGCAGCGTTTCTTTGCAAACTGTCTTTGAATTGTATGACTAGGGTATAGTTAGCGCCATATGTTCACGGCGGCTTGCGTTTGCGCCGCCCTTATCACGGAGGTTACCATGTCCAACCAGGGCAAGAAGGTCAAGACCCATTATCGTGGCACGCTCGATGACGGCACGCAGTTCGATAGCTCCTACGATCGCGGTGAGCCGCTGGAGTTCACCTGCGGTGCCGGTCAGATGATCAAGGGCTTCGACGCCGCCGTTATCGATATGCAGGTGGGCGAGAAGAAGTCCGTGCACATTCCTGCTGCCGATGCCTACGGCGAGCACAACCCCGAGATGGTCCTGACCTTCCCGGCCGAGCAGGTTCCCAACATCGAGCAGATCGAGAAGGGCATGAAGCTCTTCCTGTCCACGCCGAGCGGCATGCCTGTCCCCGCCGTGGTCATCGATGTGACGTCCGAGGCCGTGACGCTCGATGCCAACCACGAGCTTGCCGGCAAGGATCTCAACTTTGATATCGAGCTCGTTGAGGTCGAGGACTAGTTGATGTCCGTGGACCTGGTAGCTACGGAGCGCTTGGGAAATCTCAACGACCCGTCCTATGAACTCCTGCTTCGTCGGGAGCTGGGTGGCGTCTTTGAGGTTGACGAGCTGCTACTCGATTGGGACCAGGCTGATGCGCGCCTGTTTGTGGGCGTGACGGAGCTGGGGCGCACGGTGAATGCCCGGCTGGATGCCACTGATGGCGAGCGTCTTGCCGACGGTGACGTGCTCGCTGTCGACCGCACGGGCACGGTGCCCGTAGCGGTTGTCGTACGCCTGCGCAGCGCCGAGGTCTATTTGGTCGAAGTCGACCGCATGGATCCGATTGTGCTCGCACATGCGTGCTGGGAGATCGGCAACATGCATGCGCCGCTCTTCCGGGGTGACTCGGACGAGCATACCGTGCGCATGTATACGCCGGTGCAACCGGTTTTGGGTCGTATGCTCCGGGGCATTGGGGGCGTTCGGCTCTCGGTGGTCGCACGCGAGCTCGATGCCAGTCGACGCTTTGCATCGAGCGCGGCGGATGTTGTTGTGAGCATGGCTTCAGACTTTACGATCGTAAAAAAGACGCGCGGCTAAGCGCGCGTATGCGCAAGACGGGCTTTGAGGGATTGCCATTCAAAGTCCGTCTTGCTGTTGATGAGAGGCTTTGGGGGAAGCATATGGGTCTTGAGGGAATCAAGCTGATCGCCTGCGATTTGGATGGCACGTTGCTGCATCCGGGGGAGCGCGAGCCGCGTCCCGAGGCCTTTGAGCTCATTAATGAGCTGCATCGTCGCGGTATTGTGTTTATGCCGGCGAGCGGCCGTCAATATGCGAGCTTGCGCTATCTGTTTGCCCCGGTGGCCGATGAGCTCGCCTATGTATGCGAAAACGGAGCCCTGGTGATGAGCGAGGGGCGCGCCGTTGTCAAACGTTCCATGGAACGTAGCCTTGCTATGGATATCGCGAATGCCGTGGTCGCCTACCCCCATGCCGACGTAACCCTTTCCTGCGAGGGGCACCTCTACACCATAAGCGGTAACGATGCATTCATCGACCATTTGCATTACGAGGTCCACTGCGATGTGACGGTGGTCGACCGTCCCGAGGACATTGACGAGGATGTCATTAAGATTGCGTTTCAAACGCCCGAGACAGAGCAGCCGGCGGCGTTGGAGTATTTTGCGCGTCGCTTTAGCGACCGGGTCGATGTGATGACGTCGGGAACCGAATGGACCGACTTTATCGGCTTTGATTCAGGCAAGGGGTCCGCGCTTGCCGATTATGGTCGCGCACTGGGGATCTCACCTAACGAAATGATGGCGTTTGGCGATAACGAAAACGATCGCGACATGCTCAACGTGGTGGGCCATCCCTATCTGATGGAGAGCTGCAATCCCAGCATGCGCGGTGTCAATGACCGTGTCCGCTACGTGCGCACGGTCGAAGAAGAGCTGCGTCGTCTACTTGCTGAGTAGGCATGTCCCAAAATCTACCTACAGTTGGGGCAGAGGCCCTCGAAGATGGTGTAGTGCGACGTGACGTTCCAGCCGATTTGCTCGGACGCCTTTGCGTCGAGCTGGGCGTCGAAGGGGAGCGGCACATCGATGACGCGGCTGCACGAGGTGCAGATGATATGTGCATGCGGCTCGATCGTGCGATCGAAGCGGCTGCCGCCCGGCGTCTTGATTGAGAGGATCTCGCCGGCGTCGGCCAAGAGATTGAGGTTGCGGTAGACCGTACCGCGGCTGATTTTGTCATCCTGCGCGCGCACGACGTTGTAGATTTCGTCAGCGGTGGGATGGTTATAGCTTTGGCGCACGGCGTCAAGAACCAGCTTTCGCTGCCTGGTATTCCTTCTTTGCACCGCCATGCGCCTCGCCTCTTTTCTATTAACGGTCGTAGGTAAATGATACCTTATTTAGCACACAATACTAATAATGAGGACTGAAGCCGTCTTCATTGGCAAGTGGGGCTCGGACCTGGGCGTCTACGAGGCGAAAACGCGTTCCCATGCGCTCGTAGAAGGCATGAAGCGCCTCGAGATGAGATAGGATGTTTGCCGGAGCTCCCTGTATCTCCATCTCGACTGAGCCGTCTTCCATGTTACGCACCCAGCCGGTGAGTGCGCGTGCCTGCGCGAGGTTGGTGTTGGTAAAGCGAAAACCAACGCCTTGGACTTGCCCCGCCCAGCGCAGGAAATAGCGCAGGGGAGTGTCTTGAGTGGCCTCGTCGCTTGCGAGTACGGTAAGCCTGCGGCGCAGCTCGAACTCGACGTTTGATGGTTTTTGAGGCTCTCGACTGCCGCCGGTGACGCTGGAGAAGAACGTATCGAAGAGGCCCATCGCTATGCCTGCTTGACTGAATCGGCGGGGAAGGTAATGCCGGCCTGCTGACGCACGGCATCCATGATGCGCAGCGAGACGAGCGTGACATCGCGGTAGTGGCCGAGATCATGGCGTCCCGCCGGGGTCTCCCAGATCTCTTCCTTAACGTTATCGATGCCTCCGATGGCGGTGATAAAGTCTGCGAGTTCGTATTCCATGGTGTTGCTTGACTTGGGAAGGTCGAGCGCGCGGCCGTTGTCGTCCTGTTCGCGCGGCGCCTCGGTCGCCGAGCCGCGTACGACGTCGCCGCGATAGTCGATGCGGACGTTGCGGGGCGTGGACAGATGGTCGATCTGGATAGTGCCACGCTCGCCTTCGATCTGCGAGGGCAGCAGGTCATTCGTAATTTTGGAGTGCGCGAGCTCGACGGAGATACGGCCACCGCCATAGCTGGCGAGAATGGAACCGCAACCGTCGATGGGGCCATGGGTGAGCTCTTGCGTTGAGGGGTCGAGCAGCGTGGCCATGCTGGTGAGACCGGAGGGCATGCCGAAGATCTCGACCATGGGCTCGACGGTATAGACGCCGATGTCCATGAGGGAACCCGATGCCATATTGCAATCGAAGATATTGGTGGTGCGTCCCGCGAGAATCTCGTTGTAGCGCGAGGAATACTTGCCAAAGCGCAATGAGGCACGGCGGATGGGGGCAATCTCGCCCAGGGCGTCCTCGACGGCGTGGAAGGCGGGATCGTGGAGGGGACGCATCGCCTCGAGGGCCACGACACCTGCTGCCTCGGCAGCGCGGAAGACTTCCAGCGCCTGCGCTTCGGTGGCGCAGAAGGGCTTCTCGACGATGACGTGCTTGCCACCGGCGATGCAGGCGAGCGCCTGCTCGTGATGGAGCGCGTTGGGGCTGCCGATGTAGACGGCATCGACGTCGTCGGCGGACGCGAGCTCGTCGAGTGCGGTGAAGTTGCGTTCGCCGCCGTGCTCGGCGGTAAAGGCGGCACCGCGATTGGCATCGCGTGAAAGCGTGCCCACAAACGCGGCTTGGTCGTTGGCATTGACGACTTGGATAAAGTCGTCGGTGATCATGGATGTGCCGATGGTTGCGATGCGCAGCATGTGTCCCCCTTGCGTTGTTTGGTCTACAGGATGAGTGTAGCGCGTGGGGATATAAAGCCGCGCGAAAACGCTATTACAGGTCGCTCTCGTTAAAGCCGGCGTCGATATCGAGGTTGGCTCCGTCGGCCGCGGTGGTGGCGAGCTCGTCGCAGCGCTCATTGAGCTCGTGGCCGGCATGCCCCTTAACCCAGATGAACTCCACCTTATGCTTGCTCTTTGCGGCAAGCAGACGCTCCCACAGGTCGCGGTTCTTGACGGGCTGCTTGTTGGCGGTTTTCCACCCGCGCTTTTTCCAGCCGTCGATCCAGTGCTTGTTGAAGGCGTTGACGACGTATTGCGAATCGGAATGGACCTCGACCTCGCAGGGGCGGTTAAGTGCCTCGAGCGCCACGATGACCGCCATGAGCTCCATGCGGTTGTTAGTGGTCTTGGCGTAGCCACGCGAAAGCTCGGAGGTGAAGGTCTTGCCGGCGGGGTTGGTGTACTTGAGCACGGCGCCGTAGCCGCCGCGTCCCGGATTTGATCGGGCCGAGCCGTCGGTATAGATGATGACCTTCACATGGTTCCTTTCGTTGGGTACGCTTCGTGTGAGTGACCATTGTAGCGCCATGCCCGCCGCGGGCTAGCAATCTACGATTTCTACCCCGTCTTCCGACAGCTGGTCGGCATGGATGATGCGGTTGAGCTCGTCGAGGTATTGCCGCAAGAGAGGAGAGGGCTTGCGCTCGTCGTGCATGATATATCCTACGTGCATCGTTGAGGCGTCTGCTAACGGGATCGATGCCATACCCCACTGCATTTCATTGGAAAGGACACCGGTCGACAGGGTGTAACCGTTCGACGTGATAAGTAAGTTAGTAAGTGTTCCGCGGTCCGAGATTCGTATGTTGCGGTCGCAAGGGATATAGCTAAAAGGTTCCTCGGCGTAATAGAAGGAGTTTGAGGTTCCCTGCTCAAAGCTGTAGCGCGTATAGGGTGTGAGGTCGGCAAGGGACAGCTGAGGGCGGCGTGCGAGCGGGTGGCGTTCGCTAACGAAGACGTGGACCGTCGCGTCGAAGAGGGGGTGGAAGCTTGCGCGGGCATCGGCGAAGGCCTTCTGCAGAACGCGGGCGTTAAAGTCATCCAGGTACAGAATGCCGATATCGCTGCGAAATGCGCGGACGTCGTCGATGATCTGCGAGGTGGTGGTCTCGCGCATGATGAACTCAAACTTACTGTCGCGGCAGCGCTCGACGACGTTGACAAAGGCCTCGACCGAAAACGCGTAGTGCTGGGCCGAGACGGCAAGGCGCGCCTGGGGTGTGCCGCCGTCCTCGTAGCGTGCCTCGAGCATGTCGGCCTGCTCTACGACCTGGCGCGCATAGCCCAAAAGCTCGGTGCCGTCGTTGGTGAGCGTGACGCCGCGGCTGGAGCGCGTAAAGATCTCCAGATGGAGCTCCTGTTCCAGGCTTTTGACGGCGTTTGAGATGTTGGACTGAGCGGTATAGAGGCGCTGAGCTGCAGCGTTGATTGAGCCGGACTCTGCCACGGCAATCAGAAAACGAAGCTGCTGAAGGGTCATCGACGCCATCCTCTCGATTGCTATCTATATAACAGATAACAGATTAGCGCTTTTAAGTGATTGACCGAGGGAAACAATGCTCGTACTATTCAAAACACACAAAGGCGGTAGGTAATTAAGCCGACCACGGAACCGGGATGCGAAAGGAGGCCCGCATATGAATTGCTTACCAAGACGAATGCCGGGCTCCTGTTTGCGCCCGTCGGCGTGATCAGGAGACAGCGACTTACTTCTCTTACTCTTATTACTTTTGTTCGATCAAGGAGATCATCATGAGCCAGTTTATCAACAACCCCGAGCACACCTTTGGTTTCGATACCCTGCAGCTGCACGTTGGCCAGGAGAGCGCCGATCCTGCATCCGACTCCCGTGCTGTGCCTATCTATCAAACCACGAGCTATGTGTTCCGCAACTCCCAGCACGCCGCCGACCGCTTTGGTCTTGCCGACGCCGGTAACATCTACGGCCGTCTGACCAACTCCACCCAGGGCGTCTTCGAGGACCGTATCGCCGCGCTCGAGGGTGGCGTGGCCGGTCTTGCCGTCGCCTCCGGTGCCGCTGCCATCACCTATACCCTGCAGGCACTTGCCCAGGCTGGTGACCACGTGGTCGCCCAGAAGACCATCTACGGCGGTTCCTAAAACCTGCTGGAGCACACGCCCTCCCCGTTTGGTGTCGAGACCACCTTCGTCGATGCCCATAACCTGGACGAGGTCGAGGGCGCCATCAAGGACAACACCACGGTCATCTATCTCGAGACGCTCGGTAACCCCAACTCCGACATCCCCAACATCGACGCCATCTCCGAGATCGCCAAGAAGCATGGTCTGCCGGTTGTCGTCGACAACACCTTCGGCACCCCGTATCTGTTCCGTCCGCTAGAGCATGGTGCCAACATCGTCGTCCACTCCGCAACCAAGTTTATCGGCGGCCACGGCACCTCGCTGGGCGGTGTGATCGTCGACGGCGGTAACTTCGATTGGAAGGCGAGTGGCAAGTACGCCCAGATCGCTGAGCCCAACCCCTCCTACCACGGTGTTTCGTTTGCCGAGGCTGCCGGTCCCGCCGCCTTTGCAACCTATGTCCGCGCTATCCTGCTGCGTGACGAGGGCGCCTGCATCAGCCCGTTCAACGCCTGGGTCCTGCTCCAGGGCACCGAGACTCTGTCGCTGCGCGTTGACCGTCATGTCGAGAACACCAAGAAGGCCGTTGAGTTCCTGACCGGTGACAGCCACGTCGCCAAGGTGAACCACCCGAGCCTGCCCGAGCATCCCGGCCATGAGCTGTACCAGAAGTACTTCCCCAACGGCGGTGCCTCGATCTTTACCTTTGAGATTAAGGGTGGCCAGGAGGCGGCTTGGAAGTTCATCGATCATCTGCAGGTGTTCTCGCTGCTCGCCAACGTGGCCGACGTCAAGTCGCTCGTCGTGCACCCGGCTACCACCACGCACTCCCAGCTCTCTGCCGAGGAGCTCGCCGAGCAGAACATCACGCCCTCCACGATCCGTCTTTCCATCGGTACCGAGAACGCCGAGGACATCATTTGGGATCTGAAGCAGGCCTTCGCCGCGCTGGACGAGTAAGGCGACTTGTGCAAGGACCCCTTGCGACTCGATAGGTATAACTGCATAAAATGCCTGCTCAAGGAGCCTGTGCGAACAATGGTCGCACAGGCTCCTTTTTTGCATAGAGAGGGTGCAAAAACAGGGTTTTTGGCACGCTTTATGCAATCGAGATGTGGAAAACTCCTGTTGAGAGGATGTGAGTTTTACGCAAATGACGTGCGCCTTTTGAGAAAAACCGCAGGTCGCGATTTGCTCGGGGTACTATGCAGCGCGATCGAATCACACGCAGCTCAAACGCAGCAAAAACGCACTACGGAGGTTTCCAGCTACATGAGGATTGATTCACGAAAACCGAAAGCCGCCGCCCTTTCCGCCGCTCTGACCGTGGCACTTTTGACGGGCGCCAGCGCAACTGATGCCCACGCGGCAACACTATCCGATACGGTCGGATCCACGCCGTCCGAGGCGACGCTGATGCAGCCCGTCGACTACCGCGGCGACGGTTATGGCTCTATGCAGGAGTGGAACGCCTCGATGGGGGCAAAGCGCGATTCCCTGGAGATGCGCGCTCAGATCATTATGAATATGTATGGCGACTATGCCACCGATGACGAGCGCGCTGTACTGCAAGGTTGTATCGATGGTGCGGGCAGTCTTTTGACGATGGAGGAGGTCGACGCCAAGTCGACCGAGCTCGACGAGCTTCGGTCCACGCTCGAGGATGCCAGGCGCGAGGCGCTCGAGGCCGCCGCAGCCGAAGCCGAGGCCGCTGAAGCCGTTCAGGCTTCGTATTACAACGTCGGCTCCGGCTCGTCTTACGTGACTGCTGCGTATTACGCGAACGGCTCGGGTCTGACGCGCTCGAGCGGCGTCAATAACTATAACGGCCGCCGCGAGACTTATTACAGCAGCAACGTGTTGTATCACCACCGCACGGGCGAATGGACGCAGGATTCCGAGGGCTTTTGGCGCGATTCCGATGGTTACTACGTCGTGGCCGCGGGTGATAAGGCCCAAGGCTCCACGTTTACCGGTTCCAAGGGCGAGTGCAAGGTCTATGACTCCGGCTGCGCAGCCGGAACCACCGACTACTACACTGGCTGGTAATTTTTCTGCATCACGGATATTTGGCGGACGGGCGTCTTTACCGAGCTTTAGGGCAACGTAAGGGCGCCCGTTCTATGTATGCATTTGAGTTAACAGAGCGCTTACCGTGGCAGTACGCCGCGCATATGGGCGCGGGGCACACTAAGTCACGAGAAACAAAGTCTTTCTCGTGGAGGAAGTGGTTCCATGAACGCTCGAGATGTCGCTATTGCCGTCGTTGCCCTTTTGATCGGATGCCTTGGTCCGACGGCGGCGTTAACTGCCGGCTTGCAGTCCGCTACGGGCGCCGCTCCTGTGATTGTGGGCGCCTTGATTGCAGCGGCGTTGCTGGGAAGCGCCGGCGTGCTACTTTGCCGCGATGACGAGGACGAGGTTCCGGAATCGCAAAATAAGCCTCAGTTTTAGCCTCGAGCTAAATGCAACAGGCCTTCGCGAATGACGGAATCCTCGCGAAGGCCTGTCTGCTTGTATTGCGCACGTCGCGATGCGGCCGAGGCTACCAGCTGCCTTCTATTTCGCGAATCCTCTGGTAGAGCCAATCGTTTTGCGGCACTTGGATATCGTGTTTGGCGGCCAGGCGGCAAATGGTGCCCGCGAACTCCTCGACTTCGGTCTTTCGTTGTGCGATGCGGTCCTGCGCCATCGAGGGCATACCGGTGGGGTCGATTCCCTCGATGAGGTGCACCATCTGCGTCAGGTCTGCCTCGGTCAGCTCAATGCCCTCGGCATTGGCGACCGCAAGTGTCTCTCGCATGGCGGAGACAAAGCAGCGGCGCTGCTCGGAGCCGGCCTCTGTGGCGCTTCCATACGTTCCGCCGTAGGCCATGCACGTCTGGTTGATACCATCGTTGAGCATGAGTTTGGCCCACATGCGGTGCGCAATGTCGCTCTCGACGGTATGGGCGATGCCGCAGCGTGTGTAGAGCTCGTCGATGGCGGTGACGGTTGCGGGCTCGGTGCCCGCTGCCGCGCCAAAGCGAATCTCGCCCGCATTGGTAAAGGTGAGCTCTCCGTCGAGGAACACGGCATCCATGCCCTGGCAGATGCCCAGGACGGTGTGCTTCCAGCCAAAGCGCTCGGCAATCTTTTGCTCGCTCGTAATGCCGTTGCACAGCGAGGCGATGAGCGTGTTGGGTCCCACGACGCGCTCCATAGTCTTGAGTGCTTGGTTGAGTCCCGTCGTCTTGACCGTGAGAATGACCAGATCGGCGGGCGTTGCCTCACTGACGCGCACGGACTTGAGTGCGCAGGGCTCGCCGTTGACCGTAAGGGCGTCGCCTGCGTGACGCTCGAAACGGGCGTCGTCCATGACGTATTCGACGGCATCGTCGCCGAGTGCCTGGGCGATCATGCTGCCGTAGAGTAGCCCGACGCCGCCCTTGCCGATAAAGGCAACCTTGTTGATCTGCATGTGAATCATCTCCTCACAAAAAGGCGCCCGCGTGCGGGGCGCCTGATGGATTGTATGCCGCTGGGGCGTGTAGCGTGCACCGGAGGCTGAATTTAGAAGAACAAACGCATGGGAACTTATGCCGCAGGGCAGATGGCAAAAACGCGTGCGGGATATCCAACGCCATCGCGCACCTTGGGGAAGGTGCAGAAGATGACGGCGCCTGTGGCGGGAAGCTCGTCCAGATGGTCCATGATCTCGATCTGGTAACGGTCGACCGAGAGGATGTATTGCTCGCCGGGATAGGGGTAGGCGTCCTCGCGCGTGGCCACGCTCGCCTCCTTTCATCGGGCTTTTTGCTGATGTTAAAGCGGTGCCGTGACGGCCTGATTTCTGCTGCGTTACGATACGTTCTCGATTGCGATTCCGATGTGCTTCGATGACGTGACAGGTTTGTTTCGCCTTATCAGGGCTTCGATGGGGGAGGAGGGGCCGTGCAATATCGCGTTGACCCCAAAAGCGGTAACCGTATCTCGGCGTTGGGGCTGGGCTGCATGAGGTTTCCCGGTGCGCCGGGACGCCCGGATGCGAAGACAGCCGACGCCATCATCTCCCGTGCGGTGGAGCAGGGGATTAACTACCTGGACACGGCCTATCTCTATCCCGGCAACGAGGCTTGCGTGGGCGCTTCGCTTGAGCGCCTAGGCCTACGCGACCAGGTTTTGCTCGCGACCAAGCTGCCGCATGCTTCGTGCAAATGCGCGGGGGATTTCGACCGGTTCTTCGACGAGCAACTGTGCCGCCTGCGGACCGACCATATCGACTATTACCTCATGCACAACATTACCTCGCCCGCCCAGTGGGAACGTGTGGTGGCGTTGGGCATCGAGGACTGGATCGCGCGTCAAAAGGCGGCGGGGCGCATTCGCCAGATTGGTTTTTCGTATCACGGCAGCGCGGCGGATTTCCTGACGGTGCTTGACGCATATGACTGGGATTTTTGCCAGATCCAGTACAACTATGCCGGCGAGCGTTACCAAGCGGGAACGGCAGGACTCATGGCGGCTGCGGAGCGCGGTCTTGCGGTGTTTGTGATGGAGCCACTGCTGGGCGGTCGTCTAGCGGGCAAACTTCCGCCGCGGGCACGCGCTGTGCTCGATGGCGCCCGTGACCCGCATTTGCGCACTCCGGCCGCCTGGGGGCTTTCGTGGGTGTGGAACCATCCTCAGGTGACGATGCTGCTTTCGGGTATGACCGATACCGCGCAAGTGGATGAGAACGCGGCGTTGGCCGATCGGGCCCTGCCGGATTCGATGACAGCTACTCAGCTCGATGCCATCGCGCGCGTGCTGAGAGAGTTTGAAAAATCGAATCGCGTTCCCTGCACGGGATGCGGCTATTGCATGCCGTGTCCTAAAGGCATCAATATCCCTGGGTGTTTTGCCGCCTACAACGCAAGCTATGCGCACAGCTGGTTTACGGGGCTGTCTCAATACTTTACGGCGAGCGCGGTGCGCACAAGCGAGCCTAAGTTGGTGAGCAATTGCGTCAAGTGCGGCAAATGCGCGCGGCACTGTCCGCAGCACATCGATATTCCCGGACGCTTGGACGACGTACGCCGCCGTTTTCAGCCTGGCCCCGTGACGGCGGTGCTTAAGGCCTTCGGCAAAACGCGCTCCTCATGACCCTTTTATAACTTGCGGTGGAATAGTTCCTGTTTGCGGCAGAATAAGGCATCGACAGGAACTATTTCACCGCAACTGAAGGGGGCTGTCGTGGGCCATCGGGATTCATGTGATGATTTGCGTGAGGTTCGTTGGGGCGTTTTGGGCGCTGGACACATTTCGCATCGATTTGCATCGTCGCTCAAGGAGGTGGACGGGGCACGGCTTGTGGCTGCCGCCGGCCGCACTCCTTCGCATGTTGAGGAGTTTTGCAGGGCGTTTTCGATTGATGCCGCGCACAGTTATGCCACGGCTGACGATAGCGGCGATGCGGCTTATGATGCGCTGATTGCCGACCCCGATGTCGACGCAATCTACTTGGCTCTTCCACATGGCATGCATGCGCATTGGGTCTGTCGGGCACTGCGCGCGGGAAAGGCCGTGCTGTGCGAAAAGCCGGCCGTTTTGAATGAAGAAGAGGCCCATGCGATCGCCTCCGTTTCCCGTGAGTGCGGTGTGCCGTTTATGGAGGCGATGAAAAATCGGTTTTGTCCGATGCATACTCGCGTGAAGGTCTTGCTTGCGTCGGGCGAGCTCGGCCGTATCGTCTCGATTGAAAGCGTGCAAAAACTCGATTATGGTGAGCCCCCTTCGAGTTATCTGCTCGACCCGTTGCAGGGTGGCTGTCTATATGACATGGGCTGCTATGCGGTCGGTTGGTTTGAGGATTTGCTCGCGGGCGCGTGCGAGGTTTCGTCCCGTGAAGTTCGCTGGCGTGACGTATCGGGCGGCCGCGTGGATTGGGCCGATGAGATCCATATGAGTGTCGGCGGTATACCCATTCATATGGTGGTCGACGGCAAAGCAGCATATGAAAGCCGCTTAACGATTGCCTGCGAGCGGGGCTCGTTGGAAATCGAGCGCCTTCATCGCCCCGAACTCGCCCATGTGAAGTGCTCCGACGGACGAATGCTCGAAATAAATGCCCCGTTTGAGGTCGATGATTTCTACGGCGAAATCCAGCATGCGACCCAGCTCATCCGGGCGGGGAAACTCGAGAGTCCCGTCATGCCCCTTGCCGCCACACAGCGCTGCGCGCGCATTATCGAAGCAATCCGTCTAGCCCTCTAGGACCTGGCGCTGACGCGTGAGGGATCATGACGCCGGCGCCCGTAGCCGTAGTGCTTGGTGCCCCGCATCTCTGATGCCCCTTTTATAACTTGCGGTGGAATAGTTCCTGTTTGCGGCAGAATAAGGCATCGACAGGAACTATTTCACCGCAACTGATGAGGGGGAGCTGGGGATGCTGACGATCGGGTGTCATCTATCCACGACGAAGGGCTATCGGGCGATGGGAGAGACGGCGTTGTCAATTGGCGCCAATACCTTTGCATTCTTTACGCGCAACCCGCGCGGCGGCAAGGCGAAAGATCTTGACATGGATGACGTGGCCGCCCTGCGCGAGCTTATGGCGCAAAATGATTTTGGCCCACTCGTGGCTCATGCCCCGTATACCTATAACCCCTGCTCAGCCAAAGAGCGGGCGCGCGAGTTTGCCCTGGAGGCCATGGCAGAGGACCTGCGGCGCATGGAGGCGCTGCCCGGCAACTACTACAACTTCCATCCCGGTGCGCATGTGGGGCAGGGCTCCGACGCCGGCATTCAGATGATCGTCGACACCCTGTGCCAGGTGATGTTTGAGGGGCAGCAGACGACGGTGCTGCTCGAGACCATGGCCGGCAAGGGCACCGAGGTGGGCCGCAGCTTTGAGGAGCTGGCGCTCATCATCGAGGGCGTTGCCGACAAGCGCCCCGAGCTGTCGGCCAAGTTGGGCGTTTGCCTGGACACCTGCCATGTGAATGACGCCGGCTATGACATCGTCCACGATCTTGACGGTGTGCTTGACGAGTTCGATCGTGTGGTGGGTATCGAACGCCTGCGCGCCGTGCATATCAATGACTCCAAGAATCCCTGCGGCGCCCATAAGGATCGCCACGAGTGTATCGGCAAGGGCTACCTGGGTAGTGAAGAGTTTGGCGGCGGTATGCAGGTTATGCAGAATATTGTATCGAATGGCCGCTTGCGCGCATTGCCATTCATTTTGGAGACACCGAACGAACTTGCAGGTTATGCGGCTGAAATCAAATTGTTAAGGTCATTGCAGCAGTGATGACTGTCATAAAGTGGAGTGCTCCATTCACGTTATGGGTTTGTTTCAATCAGTTTTCTAATTGCGGATTCTTCCAAGCGGGTGCATAATAACCCTCAGTTTTTGCAGACCCCTGAATCACGTGGGGTCTTTGGAAGGAGACTGATTATGAAGCTGAAGAAGCTTGGCGCATTTGCCGCCACGGGTGCTATGGCGCTCGCCCTCGCTCTGACGGGCTGCGGCTCGTCCAACGCCACCTCTGGTTCTGATGCCAGTTCCAGCAGCTCTGACGACGCTAAGGTCGAGAAGGTCGACGGTTCCAAGGAGTACGCGCTCGTCAAGGACGGTACGCTGACCGTCGGCACCTCTGCCGAGTACGCTCCGTTTGAGTACAAGGATGACAACGGCGATTATCAGGGCTTTGACCTTGAGCTCATCAAGGCTATCGGCGACAAGCTGGGCCTGGATGTCGAGTATGTCAACAATGACTTTGACACGCTGGTTCCGGGCGTCGCTTCGGGCGCCAAATATGACGTCTCCATCGCGGCTATCACCGACACGCCCGAGCGTGAGAAGGAAGTCACTTTCTCCGATTCCTACTACATGGACGATCAGGCTATCGTGACCAAGGTCGATAACACCGACATCACGGCCGACAACTTCAGCGAGAAGCTCAACAACGCCGACGCTACCATCATCGTCCAGTCTGGCTCGACCGCCGAGGCCTTTGCCCAGGAAAACTTCCCCAAGGCCAAGATTGTCCCCTACAAGGACGCCACCGAGTGCTTCAGCGCCCTGCAGTCCGATAAGGGCGACGCCGTAGTCACCAACCGCTCCGTTGCCAGCCAGCTGACCGCCGAGCAGTTCAACACCTGCCAGACCATCAAGCAGATCAGCACCGGCGAGGAGTACGCCATCGCCATCAACCAGGGCAACACCAAGCTCAAGGACGACATCAACCAGGCCATCAAGGACCTGACTGACGACGGTACCGTTGACGCCCTCATGGCTAAGTACAACATCAAGTAAATAGATGCTTGATTGCGCGTAGGCCCTTTCCGTTTTGCGGAGAGGGCCTTTGCGCTTCTCTCGACGGAGAGCGTTTCCGTCTCGTTTTGCCGGCAACTTCTACGATAGGAGCCACCTTGTCTCGATTGAACGAAGGGGCCATGGGTCGGCGTTTTCCGCTGCCCTCGATGCTCCAAAAACTAGCCTGCGCCCTAGCTGTGGCGCTCGCTTTGTTGTGCGCGGGGACAGCCGCGCCTTCGACCGCCCAGGCGCTTGAGACCGCAAAGATTACCGCCCGACCCAACACCGGTTCGGGCAGCGCTGTGGTCGGCGGCACCGAGACGCGCATTACCTGGGAAGTTCAGGCCGATGCCGACGAGGAGCTGAGCGGTCTTTCTCTGACGTTTGTCGACGGCACAACGTTTGGTATCGATGACACGCGATTGACGATGCTCTCGGGCGAGGACCTCATGGATCGTACGCCCATGAAGCCCACGTGCAAGGCTGACGGCCAGACGCTCAAGATTGACTTTGGCGAGACGGCGCCTGCCGGCGGCTTTTTCCGTGTCGAGGTTTACGGCGTGACGTTTCCCGTCGAGGGCGGCGATGAGGCCTTTAGCGGAACCTATACGCTCGCCGACGGTTCGACCAAGAAGATTTCCAAGATTCCTTCCGTCGAGATTAAGGGCGTGACGGCGTTCGATAACTTCCTGGCCGACCTTAAGGAACAGCCGTGGGTCGAGGCATGGAATTCCAACATGTTCCTTCGCCTGTTCCTGAACCCGGTCATTTTGGTCCAGAGCCTGCCGATCGTCTTCAAGGGCTTCCTTATGTCGCTCTCGATCGTGCTCGTGGCGTTTCCGCTGGCGATCCCCTTTGGCTTTGCCCTGTCGCTTATGCGCATATCCAAATCGCGCATCCTGCGTTGCCTTGCCGGCATCTACGTGAATGTCATCCGCGGTACGCCGGCGTTCCTGCAGATCTATATTGCATTCTTTGGCCTGCCGCTTGCCGGCGTCAAGGTGGACGACTATGTCTTGGGCGTTATCGTCATGGCCATGAACTCGTCCGCCTACCTGTGCGAGATCTTCCGCGCCGGTATTCAGTCGATCCCCAAGGGCCAAAACGAGGCTGCTCGCTCGCTGGGCATGAATGCCTTCCAGACGCTGCTCTACGTTATGATTCCGCAGACGTTCCGCAATGTCCTGCCTACGCTGACCAGCGAGTTTATCCTGCTCTACAAGGATACGTCGCTGCTCGCCGCCGTGGGCGTGGTCGAGATCGTCATGAACGCCCGCACCATCGTGGCAACGACGGGCTCCATTACGCCGTATGTGGTTGCCGCCCTGTTCTATCTGGTCATTACCCTGCCGCTTGCGCGCTTGGTGAGCGGTCTCGAGGCGAGGCTGCTGGGTACGGCCGAAACCAAAAAGAAGCGTCCCACCAAGAGCGCCGGACAGGTTGTCGCGACGCCCGCCGACCATATCGCTGCTCTGTAAGGAGGTTCTATCATGAGCGAAACCAATAACTCGAACGAGGTCGTCGTCAGCATCAAGAATCTCCAGAAGGCCTTTGGCGATAACGTGGTCCTGCGCGATATCGATCTAGATGTGCGCAAGGGTGAGGTCGTCGTAGTCCTGGGCCCTTCGGGTTCGGGCAAGTCGACGATGCTTCGCTGCATTAACCGTCTTGAGGAGCCCACGAGTGGTTCGATTGTCATCGAGGGCGTGGATGTGTGCGCCAAGGGCGTTGACCTCAATAAGGTGCGTACGCACTTGGGCATGGTGTTTCAGCAGTTCAACCTGTTCCCGCACCTGTCGGTCAAAAAGAACGTCATGCTTGCGCAGCAAAAGGTGCTCAAGCGCAGCAAGGAAGAGGCCGAGAAGATTGCCATCGAGGAGCTGACCAAGGTCGGCCTGGCCGAGCGCATCGATTTTATGCCGAGTCAGCTTTCGGGCGGTCAGCAGCAGCGCGTGGCCATCGCCCGCGCCCTGTCGATGAATCCGCACGTGATGCTCTTTGACGAGGCCACGTCGGCGCTCGATCCTGAGCTTGTCCGCGATGTATTGGGCGTCATGCGCGACCTGGCACGCGACGGCATGACCATGATCGTCGTGACCCACGAGATGGGCTTTGCCCGCGATGTTGCCGACCGCGTTGTCTTTATGGACGGCGGCGTTATCGTGGAAGAGGGCACGCCGAGCGAGGTCTTCGACCACCCCAAGAGCGAGCGCACCAAGGCGTTCTTGGGCAATATCTCGTAGCCGCTTTATATGACTGACATAGCAGAAAACGGGAGCCGGATGTGATCCGGCTCCCGTTTTTGTTGGGACGCGAATGTGTTTTGGCGCAGAGCGCGTTACGGGCGGAGCTCATTGCCGCTAGGCGAGCTCGGCTCCAAGTGCGCGACAAGCCGCCTCGCCCTCATCGTCGGGGGCGTCGTAGCAAATGACGGAATCGACGACGTTGACACCTGCCTCGTCGGCATCCGCCTTCCAGTTGTCCATCCATTCGCCCTCGGCCCACGAGTAGGAGCCAAAAAGGACGACCTTCTTGTCGCCGAGGGCTTCCTTGACCTCATCCCACATGGGCTGGAACTCATCGTATTCAAGCTCCTCGGAGCCCATGGCGGGGCAGCCGAAGGCGAAGGCATCATAGTTTGTGGCCTTGCCGGCAGAGAAGTCGGCGCAGGGGATGACTTCGGCCTCGGCGCCCGCGGACGTGGTGCCTTCGGCGACAAAGTTTGCCATGGCCTCGGTGTTGCCCGTGCCGCTCCAATAGACGATGGCGATCTTGCTCATGTTGAGTCCTTTCGGTTGTGCGGCGTGCGGCCGCGGTTTGTACGTTCTATCGGGTCGCCTGGGCAAGTTGCGCCAAGCTGCAGCCCTGCTGATAGATATACGTGAGGTATTGCGTGCAGGCGCGATAGGAGTCGAAGGTCGTGAGCGCCTGCTCGACATTCGTGTAGACCTTCCAGGCGCCAAAGACCTTGTAGTTTTCGCCATGCTGGACGATAAACTGATGCACGTCTTCGTAGGGATAGCCCAAAAAGTAGCCAATTTCGTGGGGGAACTCGCAGGTGCAGCCGTTGTCGCAGTGTGCTTGATGGTCCAATGCGCATCGGGTTTGGCCGCATGCGCATTCCGCGGCGTTATTGCTTGCGAGCGTGATGCGCGATGCCAGATGCACAAGACATGCCGAGAGGTTGCCGGTGTCGTAGCCCTCCTTGGTGAGTGCCGTTTTGGCGCGCGGGTCAGCAAGATAAGTGGCGAGGCTATTGGGCCGACATGCGTATACGAGCGCCCCGCAGGGGCGCCAGACCAAAACGCTCAGATGGATGCCGAACGGATTAAGCTCGTGATTGCACTGAGCGATAACGTTGAGCAGATGTGCTCGGCGATCCTCGATCGCCGCAGTTACACTCGAGCCGTTTTGATCGGCATAGACTCCTGGATAGGTAAAGAGCGATGCCGGCTTGATGCCCGCAAGCATGGGAGAGCAGTTGCGAACAACCGCCGCCTGAAACGTTGGAATGTCTATAGTTCGAGTCATGACGCCACTGCTGTCCTTTCCTGTTAGCCTAGGAAAACTTATACACGAAAGTAAGCCTTGGTCAACTAAAAAGTTTGAAGAGGGAAACTAATTGACTGAACTGACATGAGTTTGGAGTAAGATGGGGCACCCCACGGGGTATCTCTGAAATGGACCGTAAGGAAGGGGAGCGTATGAGTGACTTGCTCAACCCTGCGAATCTCATCGTGCTGGCCGTCATTGCCGTCGGCATGTTTTTTGGGCTGCGTCGCATTGCCGCATCGACACACGGGAAGAGTTGTTGCAGCGATGGTACGAGCGGCAAGAAGGCCAAAAAGGTTGTTGTGGTGGATACCGATGCGTCGCACTATCCCTATAGCGATGAGCTGCTCATCGGCGGCATGAGCTGTGACGGCTGCGCTCAGAACGTAGCCAATGCCCTCAATGCGCTGGACGGCGTGTGGGCAACGGTAACGTACGCGGACCACACAGCACGCGTACGCTCGAAGCGCCCGGTTGATCGCGACACACTCGAGTCGGCGGTGAGGGGCGCGGGCTATTACGTTATGAAAATGTAGGCGTTGCCCTCTCCGGTGGATACCGGCCTCCTGCCCATTGTGACTATCGGCATCCAAAAATTTGCGCAAAAAATAACCTTTAGATGCGGCAAAAGTGGAGTTTGGTGACGGTTCGCGCGGAATTCGCTACCAATCGAGCATCTATTAACCCGTCCAAAAAATTACAGGTGTATATTTATACGATGATTATTGCTGTGCTCAGATTGCAATTAGCCGTGGACAGAAATGAAGAATGCTAAAACTGGGCTTAAGGACAGGGGAGGCTATAGCCTTATGAGACGAGTGGGAACACTTGGCTTGGTGGCAGCGCTTGCCGCTATCTTGGTATCGCCGCTGCCGGCGCATGCCGAAGATGCTTCGGGTGCCGTTACCTACAATGCGGGAAATGGGTATTCCTTTGAGAAGCTCTCGCATCCTACGGTAGGAACGTCGCAGCCGGATGGTATCGTCGACTACCAGGGTAACGGTGCCGTTGCCGTTCCGGGCGCCGACGGTAACACAGCCAACAACGAAGGCGATCGCGGCCAGAGCTACACTTGGGCGGCTGCGAGCTATGGTGATTGGCTTTATGTGGGCACCTGCTATGCGGCGATGGGCAACACGCTGACGCTCATGAACGGTACGCTGGGCGATTCCTTTGATGCCGAGACCATGCGCCTGACGCTGGAGGCCATGTTTAACGGCACCTTCTTCTATGGACAGCAGAAGGAGGACGGCACGGCCGACAAGGACAGCGGCGGCATCTTGGTCAAGATCAATACCAAGACCGGTGAGACCAAGTTGCTGCTCTCTGAATCGCTCAACGGCGTCGGTCCTTTGTTCCGCAATGCCGTGAGCTATAAGGGTAAGCTTTATTTCTGCGGCAGCGTCAGGACCAATGGCGGCAAAAGCGGCCTGCCTGCTGTATATGAGATCGATCCTAAGACGGATGATTGGAAAGTTGTCTATCAGGGCCTTTCGAGCGCGGACGATTACCGCGATGCCTACAAGCAGGGCATTTCTACCGGTATCCGCGGCATGTGCGTCCATGATGGACAGCTCGTCATCAGCAATGTGGGTAAAGCGGGCAATGAGTTTGTGGCGACAATCCTGACGTCATCTGACCCCTCGAAGGGCCAGGCTAGCTTCACCGAGATTGCTAACTCGAAGACGCTGTTTGGCTATCCGGCGATTCACTATCAGGACAGCATCTACGGCGGCGCCATTTGGGATATGGTCTCGTACAATGGCCATCTCTATGCCACCATCTGCACCGGTACGCCCGAGAACGCTCCCGATGATAATTCCATGCGGTCGTTTGCCATGGTTCGTGGCGACAAGAACGCCGACGGCAGCTATGAGTGGACTTCCATTGTTGGCGATAAGGATGCGACCGATCCAAAGTGCCGTGCAAAGTACTGCTTTGGCATCGATCCTGCCCGCACCCGTTCTGGCGCTGCCAACCTCATCGTCTACAACGACTACCTCTATATCGGTGAATACAACGACGAGGAGATTGCTCTCGAGCGCATCCTGTTCAACAAATCCAACACCGAAGAGGGCGGCAAGAGCGGCATGGGCGGCGTTGACTGCTCGTTTGTGAATGCCAATCTTGAGCAGTCGGTTAACATCTATCGCATGGACAAGAACGAGAACATGGAGCTCGTCGTTGGCGATCCCACCGTCATGTTCCCCGAGGGCGGTATTTCCGGCCTGGCTTCGGGCTTTGGCCGAAACGAGAACCAGTACATTTGGCGCATGCAGAAGTTCGACGGCAAGCTGTATATCGGCACCTTTGATACCGCGAGCCTGCTTGAGCCGATCGGCCAGTTCTCCAATGGCGACATTATCGATATGACGCCCGAGGAGTGGAACTCTCAGGTTCAGCGCCTTAGGGACCTGCTCGATCACCTGCTCGACAAGAAATCGCCTGACGACCCCATCGTTCCCGTGAACACGCCTGCGGACGATGATTCAAACGAGGCCGTCGAGGCCGATGACGAGAAGACCGAGGTCGCTAAGGGCTTTGGCGACCTGAGCGATGCGCTGGAGGATGCCGCGGGCGATCTTTGCGATCAGGCCGCGACGATGTCCCAGGACGTTGAGGACGACGCCGCTTACGTCCAGAAGATCGATGGCGAGATCGCGTACTTCAAGTCCTTTGCCGACCAGTATCAGGACATGCTCGATAGCTATGAGAGCCTGAAGCAGCAGTACGAGGATGCCTATGGCACCGAGCTGCCGGGTGATATTCAGGATGCGCTCGATAAGCTGCTGAGCAAGGAGAACCTCAAGAAGCTGCAGAGTGTCCTTACGTGCATGTCTTACCTGCGCAATGCCGAGCGCGGCTTTGATATGTATGTGACCGAGGACGGCGTGAACTTTACGACGCTGACGACTAACGGCTTTAACGATCCGTATAACCATGGTCTGCGCACCTTTGCGGTGACCAACCAGGGTCTGTGCCTTGGTACCGCCAACCCGTTCTATGGTTGCCAGGTTTGGATCCAGCGCAAGGAGAACTCCGAAAACCCGGTCGATCCCGATCCGGATCCGACCGAGCCGAGCAAACCCAACCCGAGCAACCCGTCGAATCCGGGTTCCACGGATAAGCCCAACGGGTCTACCAGCAGCACGACCACGGTTTCGAAGACCACGAAGAAGGCCGAGAAGTCGTCCCTGCCTGGCACAGGTGACTCGACCGCAGCGCTGGTCGCAGGTCTTTTGATTGCCGCTGTCGCCGTGCTTGCCGTTGCGTTTGGCCTGCGCAAGCGCTCTGGCCGCTAGGCTCGGCCGCGTAGCTCGATGTCTTGAATGTCGTCGAAGTTAATGGCGATATCCCTGAGTTTGAGCAGCTTGTATGCCGGCAGCACCTCGACCAGGATGCCGGTGCGGGAGCGATAACCGTACGTATCGTAATAGGTCACGCGGAGCAGGTCTCCGCGCTTGAGGCCCTCGAGCTTTTTCGAAAGCTCGAGGGCTTTTTCTTCCGTAAGTTCGAATTTGGGCTCGACGGTGATTTCTTGCTTGCGTACGAGCTCGTAGTATCCCGTGAGGGCGGCGAAGGGCATAAACTGCGCGGCGCGGCCGGCGCGGACGGCGCCGTTGGCCGTGAGGTTGGGGTCGGCGGAGCGACGTCTTCCCTCGGGGTCGGCCAGGCGTTCAAAGGCGGTGGGCGGGCGCATGGGTTGCTTGGGTTTAGGCACGGTGTCCTCCGACCTGGTCGTTGCGTTCGCGTGCGGTGGCGCCAGCGGTAAAGCTCAATCCTTTGACCAGGGCGTTCTTACCGTACTTGCCTTTCACGGCCAACACGGCGCGTGCCAGGTCGCGTTCACGCTCGTCAGCCTCGATATCGCTGAACAGATCGACGGTGGCAAATTCCTCGGGCATGAGGTTGCCAAATCCCAGGTTGATGCGCTTGACCGGTCGTTTGGGATCGACAGTCTGCGCCCAGAGCTCATCGAAATAGCCCATGATCTTCTTAAACGAATTGGTGCGCTCGGGCAGCTTTCGCGAGGCGTTAGAGTGTGCAAAGAGTGCGGCATAGCCACCGCGCGGTTTGCCGCCATGCTCTCCCACAAAGATGCCATCGATTGCCTGCGCTTCGCGCACCAGGCGACGCCTTTCGTCATCGCGCTGGACGGGCTTGGGAGCACGGGGCGCGAGTTCGGGGCCAGCGGTCGCGGTGGGCTCGATGCTCGACGTGCTCGAGCGCAGGTGCCCGCATCCGTCCACATATTGCGCTGTACCGCTGGCGTCGAGGCGGCGTATGTCGGCGCGCTCGCTCGCGTAGCCTACAAAGAGCGAGATGCTGTTGCACACCACGTGCTTATCGACTAAGTCCAGCACAGCGTTGTCGACCATCTCGCGCAAGACGGTGTAGGCCCGTTCATAGGCATAGCCTTTCGAGAGCACCTGTCCTGTGGTAGTTGAGGTTGCCTGCGGGCGATAGGCCTGAATATCGGCGATAGTTGTCGGCTCGCGCCCAAAGGCGTGGTCGATAAGATACTCGGCATTGACGCCGAGCTCGTCGTAGAGCAGGTTTTCGTCGAGCGCCGCGACGCCCATCAGATCGTAGACGCCGTATTTTTCGAGTCGTGCTGCCACGCCGGGCCCAATGCCCCAGATGTCGGTGATGGGGCGATGGGGCCAGATCTCCTTGCGAAAGGTCTCGTCATCGAGTATGCCGATGCGGCTGGGTACGTGCTTGGCGGTAATGTCGAGTGCCACCTTGGCCTGGAATAGGTTGGGGCCGATGCCAACCGTTGCCGTGATGCCGGTGCGCGCCAGGACCTCGTCGCGCAACATGCAGGCGAAGCCTTCAGCGTCGGTGTGATAGAGGTCCAGATAGGGCGTCACGTCGATAAAGCATTCGTCGATGGAGTAGACGTGCACGTCCTGTGGGCTGACGAATTCCAGATAGATACCGTAGATTTGCGCCGACACCTCCATGTAGTGCTGCATGCGCGGTACGGCCTTGATGTAGTCGATACCGTCGGGAATCTCGAACAGGCGACAGCGGTTATGGATTCCGAGGTCTTTCATGGCCTGTGTGATGGCAAGGCAGATGGTCGTGCGCCCGCGCGATTCGTCGGCAACGACCAGGTTGGTGGTGAGCGGGTCGAGCCCGCGGTCGACGCACTCGACGCTGGCGTAGAACGTCTTGAGGTCGATGCAGATATAGGTGTGACGCTCGTGTCCCACGCGTCCTCCCATCAAACACATGTTCTTATCGAATACTTGTTCGATAATACCCGCTCGTCCGGACATCGTCAAAACCTGTCCCTTTTTGGTAGGTATGGTCGTGCGGCTGCATCGGGTTTTTTAACGCAGCTCTAAAGAGTGCGAAACAGCTCGGAAAACCTTGCTTCGTAGCATGAGCCTAACAATCGATACCGCCTATACGCACGGAAGGGTTGTGGGAAAGATGGTCAATTATGGGTTTGGTATGCCGACACGCTTGGTTGCGGATGGGGATGTGGCTCGCTGGTGCGGGCGATTGGTTGCCCACTATGGCGGCACTAAGGCACTGGTCGTGCTGGGAGGCGACAAGCACACGCGTGATGAGCTTGTCTCGGCGGCACTCGGCTCGCTTGATCGAGCTCTGCTCGAGCGCGTGCTTTTCCGCTGCGGCTCGGTTGAGGGCGACGGGGGAGACGAGCTGATCGACGAAGCCGTGGCCCTGGCGACCGACGAAGGGGTGGACTTTGTATTGGCGATTGGCGATGCCGATACTGCTGGCTTTGCGCGCGAACTCGCGCGTCGCATGGCGGCGCTCGATGCCGGCGAAGACGGTTTTGTCCCTTATGGATGCATTGTCTCGGAGGGCAAGGTGCCTGCTGTCGTGGGCGTCGGCGAGGTTCCCGTTTTTGCCATCATCGCGCCCGAACTGCTGGAGGGCATTGGGTCTCCTCTGCGTGAGTTGCTCGGCAGCGTGTGCGCCGCAGCCTAGTATTTGGCATAAAGGGATGGGTTATTTTTGGTTGGTAAAGCGTTTGACCTGCCAAAATAAACCTGTCCCTTTTTGGTCGGTTGCCGTTTGGGGGCCGATTGGCAACGCTCGCTGATTATAGTCTTGACCTGCGCTAGAATAGTGGCATCTGAATGTCCGGGCGCATGGAGGCGTGCGCCCGTATGCTGAGGAGGACTCTATGGCAACTGTTGCCGCACCTATCGATGCTACGTCGACTGCCGCTTGGAAGGCGCTCGAGGCTCATCAGGAGAAGCTCGAGGCCGAAGGTATCGACCTCAAGGCCTGGTTCGCCGCCGATGCCGAGCGCGTGAACAAGCTGAGCTTTGACGCCGGTGACCTGCACTTCGATCTGTCGAAGAACCTTGTGACCGATGAGACCGTCAAGCTGCTGTGCGATCTTGCCCGCGAGGTGAAGCTCGAGGAGCGCCGCGACGCCATGTTCTCCGGCGAGCACATCAACACCACCGAGGACCGCGCCGTCCTGCACACCGCGCTGCGCCGCCCGGCAAGCGAGAAGGGCCAGCTCATCGTTGACGGCCAGGATGTCGTCGCCGACGTGCACGAGGTCCTCGACCGCATGTATGCCTTCGCCGAGCGCGTGCGCTCCGGTGAGTGGAAGGGTGTTACCGGCAAAAAGATCGAGCACCTGGTGTCCATCGGCATCGGTGGCTCCGACCTGGGCCCGGTCATGGCCTACGAGGCCCTGCGTCCCTACGCCGACGCCGGTATCGACTGCCGCTATATCTCCAACATCGATCCCAACGACCAGGCCGAGAAGCTCAAGGGTCTGGATCCCGAGACCACGCTCGTGATCATCGTCTCCAAGACCTTCACCACGCTCGAGACCCTCACCAACGCCCGCGAGGTCAAGACCTGGATGCTCGAGCAGCTCAAGGCTCAGGGCGCCATCGATGGCTCCGATGAGCAGAACGCCGAGGCCGTGGCAAAGCACTTCGTCGCCGTTTCCACCGCACTCGAGAAGGTCGAGGCCTTCGGCATCGACCCCGCTAACGCCTTTGGTTTCTGGAATTGGGTCGGCGGCCGCTACTCCGTCGACTCCGCCGTGGGCCTGTCGCTGATCGTCGTGCTCGGCCCCGAGCGCTTCCAGCAGTTCCTCGAGGGCTTCCATGCCATCGACGAGTACTTCTGCAACACGCCGCTCGAGAGCAACGCCGTCGCGCTGATGGGCCTGTTCAACGTCTGGTACGTCAACTTCTTCGGTTCCAAGAGCCACGCCGTGCTTCCGTACTGCCAGTATCTGCACCGCTTCCCGGCCTACCTGCAGCAGCTCACCATGGAGTCCAACGGCAAGCACGTCCGCTGGGACGGCAGCGCTGTGACCTCCGATACCGGTGAGATCTTCTGGGGCGAGCCCGGCACCAACGGCCAGCATGCCTTCTACCAGCTACTGCACCAGGGCACTGTTGTGGTTCCGGCCGATTTCATCGCTTTCGCCAATACTGCTAACCCTGCGACCGATAGCGGTCAGGACGTGCATGAGCTGTTCCTGGGTAACTTCCTGGCCCAGACCAAGGCGCTCGCCTTTGGCAAGACAGCCGATGAGGTTCGTGCCGAGGGCACGCCCGAGCAGATCGTCCCGGCCCGCTGCTTTGAGGGCAACCGTCCGACGACCTCGATCTTCGGCGACACGCTGACCCCGTTCGCACTTGGCGAGCTCATCGCCCTGTACGAACACATCACGTTTGTCGAGGGCACGGTCTGGGGCATCGACTCCTATGACCAGTGGGGCGTTGAGCTGGGCAAGCAGCTTGCCAAGCAGATTACTCCGGCCTTCCACGACGACGCTGCCAAGGCCGAGCAGGACGCTTCGACCCAGGCGCTCATCGAGTTCTACCGCGCGCATCGCAAGTAGTCGCTGCTGTTAACGCATCGCGCCTTATAGTCAGGGGCCCGTATCCTATCGGATGCGGGCCCCTTTGCTTTGCCGTGGTCCCGGGGCGCACGGCCTTTGTGGAACATCGCCGGGGCGCCGCGCGCTGCGAGAACCCTGCGCCTAGATCTCGGCCTCCGCATGTCCTCGCTGCGCCTCGGGCAGCTCCCCGTAGAGCGGATGGTCTTCGAGCCTAAAGCGCTCGACCTGTTCGGGAGTGCGACCGCGTACAAAGAGCCACGAGCGATCAATCGGCGTCGCCATGAGCGTGCTGGGCAGCGCGTCGGCGCGGTCGGAAAACACCCGGGCACTCTCGGGATCCTGGAACGCCAGCACCAGATGCGTGTCGCAGTTGCCCATGATGGAGCGTGCGCGTGCCTCGCCATAGAGCGCATCGAGCTGGTTGGTCGACTGCAACAGCAGCGTTGCCCAGATGTTGCGGCTTCGGATAATCGAGAGCACGTTGTCGATCTGGGGGATCTGCAGATTTGCGAAGTCATCGAGCATAAAGCGCACGGGCACGGGCAGGCTGCCGTCGGGCTGCCTATCGGCTTCGCGAATGAGGCCCATAAACGCCTGCGTAATAAAGAGGCCGGTCAGCGGATCGAGATTGCGGTCAATATCGCTTACGGTTACAAACAGGGCGCAGGGGGTGTGTCCCATGGAAGCGAAGTCCACCTGATGGCACTCACGATAGAGCTGTGCCGCACCGTCGAATCCCAGACACATGACCTTTTCGGCAAGGATGCCGACGATGCTCGCGTGCATGCGCTCGGCATTTTGCGTAATGGCGTAGCGCCGCCATAGCGAGAGGGCATAGCTTTGGGGGTCGGTCGTGATCAGATCGTCAAACAATCGGGCCGTGGCACCGTCCTGCAGGTGCTCGATCAGCTTGATGACCGAGCTGATCGTCTGCTCGTCGGCGGGTAGCTGTTCGGTGACGTAGGCGATAAGACACGACAGCAGGTTTGCCGCCGCATGATCCCAAAAAGGCTGGTTGTTGTCCTCGATGGGGCAGATGGCCTTTGCCACCGAGAGGATGTCCTGCTGGTTGGGCCTGCCGTCCGCCTTGCGGCGAATGTGCCTCAGGGGGTTGTAGCCGCAGCGCTCGGTGCCGGGCGCAAGGGCCGGGACGGTGTTGAGGTCGGCGAAGTTGAGACATTGAACGCGGTAGCCGTGGGCTGCTAGCACGGGTCCCACTTCGCGACAGAGCGTTCCTTTGGTGTCGAGCACGATGTAGCTTGCGTTCATTTGCAGCAGGTTGGGCTTGAGGACGTTTCGGGTCTTGCCGGCTCCCGAGGGGCCGATCACAAGTGCGTTGTTGTTGAGTCCCGTTTGGCGGGTGTCGCAGGAAAGCGTTCGATCCTTGGCGAGGATGGTGGACGATGCGGACTCAGGTGCGGCGAGGCAGCTGGCGAGGTTAGGCATGGGCGACCTCCTTGGTGGTCGAGAGGATTTCGTGGGCAAAGCCGAGCTCGACGGCGCGCTCGGCCGAAAGGTAGGTGTCTTTTGCAGTGAGGGACTGGATGCGCTTGGGCGTGAGGCCGCTGCGGTCCGAGAGGATTTGCGTGAGGGTCTTGCGGGTCTGCATGAGACGTCGGCTGGTTTCCTGCAGCGCAAGTGCCGAGCCGCCTGCCCCCTGGGGGATCAGCGGGTCGTGAATCATGAGCTCTGCATGGGGCGCCATACGGCGATCGTCGCCGCCCATAAAGATCACGGCGCCCATGGACGCGGCGAATTCCAGGCAGACGGTGCGGATGGGGCACGAAGCGAGGCGCATGGCGTCATAGATCGCAAGACCCGATCGCACGCTTCCGCCGGCGCTGGCGACAAATATGGTGATGGGGCGGCTGGGGTCGGTGGCATCGAGCAGGCGGATCTGCTGGCATAGGTCGTGGGCCATCGGGGTTTCGATGTTTCCCATGACGGAGAGCTCGCGACGGGCGAGCATCTCATCGTAAATGCTGGTGAGCGTGATACCTCGGGCGGATTCACGCATGGTGAGGGGGCTGATGATGGGGGAATGATTGGTGTCCATGAGGACTCCTTTCTGTTGGTTGTGTTGTGGAATAGGATTGTTGCCCGCGGAGGGGCTGGCGGGCTACAGGGTTCGTCCGAGTCTGAGATCGAGCTCGGTTGTGGGGCAGGCTGCCTGTTCGTGCGGCTCGCAAGCGCCAAGGGCTCCAAAGCGATGGAGCGTTGCGGCGGGCGTGGTGTAGGCGAGCCGCAGCTGATGCTCGACAGGGGCACATCCGTCATTTTTGTAATGAGCCGCGTAGTACTGCGCGATGCTGGCGTTCATCTCGCTGCCATTGCGATGGCGCTCAAACTGGCGTCTGCAGGTCTCGATGATCTTTGCTACCGACTTGGGTGCCGTCGCGGGAACAAGGGCGAGATAGCCCTCAAATAGCTCGTTGATGCTCAGGAGGCACAGCAGGTCGATCAGCGTCCTTATGGCTGCTCCCTCGGCGGAAAAGTGCGCGGTCATGCGGTTATATCGGTTGCGGTCGACGATGGCCGCATGGGGTCTTGGAGTTTTCTGCTCCGTGGTCCCGGGCTTTTGCCGCGCCTGTGTATTGAGCTCGACGTTGCAGCGCTTGAGGCCGTCCAACGGAAGGAACAGTGCGGTGCGCAGGGTGTTCCGCTTGCTTTCGAGTTCATGACGTTCGTCGGGTTTCCATTCGAGCTTGAGTTTCGTGTCGAGCGCCGTAAGCATATGGGCTAGGCAGCCTACGGTAAGAACGTACGAATCGTTGTCGCGTTTTGGGGCATAGGGGTCTGTCAGCTTGCGAATGTCGGGGTCGCCCATGATCTTTGTGCAGCGCTTCAGCAGTTGAGGGTGGTCGGCCAAGATCGTCGCGAGCGGTAGCGACGCGTGGTTCTTGATGGTCGCGGCGGCAAAGGCGGCGTCATATTCGTTTGCATATGCTCGCTCAATGCGGGCATCCAGAATGCTTTTCTTATCGCCGTCTTCAGCGTGGTGGTTTGTCATAGCTTCTCCAATCGGTTGATGTTCGTGCTGTTTGTTGATGTGTTGGTTGTCGTGAGTGATGTGCTTGCCGTGGGTGATGTGCTGACGCTGGGGTGCTATGCGGTTTTCAAAGAGCCCGTGAGGCAGTTGCTGCAGGGGCGGGATGGAACGGCCCATGCAAGGCGGAAGGCATCGTGCTCAAAATCGAGACAGCAATGCCCTGGGTGCCTCACATGTGGCAGTTACCTCATTAAGTTGTCATTGCGTTTGGGGTTGTACTTTGCCGATCTTCCTTCTCTTACACGCTAAAACTCAAACTGCATATGCTCGATCTACTAAAAACCGCAACGGCGGTCCTTTTTAACTTAAATGTCGGGATGCGTCTTTGCAAGCACTTTTTTACTTCTTTCAAATGGGGTGGTTTTGCAACCGTCATGCACTGCGCCGTGCGAACGTGCCCCGGCTCGGATAAGATAGTGCGCGATAAAAACGATGCAAGGAGGCGCATATGGCAATTAAAGCCATCGCAATGGATATCGACGGTACGCTCACCAACGACCAAAAGGTCATCAGCCCGCGCACGCGCGAGAGGCTGCTCGCGGCGCAGGAGTCGGGAATTAAGCTCATCTTGGCTTCGGGTCGTCCCGCATGGGGGCTGCACGCCTTGGCGCAGGAGCTCGACCTTCAAAACCATGACGGTCTGCTAGTCGCTTTCAATGGCGCGCATGTGGTCGATGCTCAGACCGATGAGGTACTGTTCGATCAGGCTATGCCTGCCGACGAATTGCATCGCCTGATTGATCACCTGCGTAATTTTGACGTGATCCCTATGATTTCGCTCGGTCGTAATCTGCACGTCGAGGATTCGTACCATTGCATGATCACGCTGCCTGACGGCTCGCAGAAGAATATCGTCAAGTATGAGCGCGATGCGTGCGACCTTAAGATTCGCGAGGTCGAGAGCTTGCATGAGGTTGTGGACGCTTATCCCGTGGACAAGCTGCTGACGGCGGGCGATCCGGCCTACCTGCAGGCGCATTACGAGGAGATGTATGCGCCCTTTAAGCAGACGCTTTCGGGCATGTTTACGGCCGACTGGTACTTTGAGTACACGGCGCCCGGTATCGACAAGGCCTGCGCGCTCGAGGGTGCCCTGCCCAAGCTCGGCATCGATGCCAGCGAGGTCGTATCGTTTGGCGACGGCCAGAACGACAAGTCTATGATTGAGTGGGCCGGCACCGGTGTTGCCATGGGCAACGCCGTCGATGAGGTTAAGGCTGTAGCCCAGATGGTGACCGCCAATAACAACGAAGACGGTATTGCGGTGGCGCTGGATAAGCTGCTGGGTTAGAATCGCCGATAGTGCATGGCTCGGGCGTCTGCTTGCGGGCGCCCTTTTGTTAGGGAGGGTGCCGTGTCCGCATTTCCGTTCGACGCCGTTATCTTTGACATGGACGGCGTGATTGTCGATACCGAGTATTACTACCTGGGCGAGACTGCTGCGTTTGCCAAGGAGCTGGGGCTTAATCTGACTCAAGAGGAGTTGAATGGGCAGGTCGGTACCTCCCATCAGTTCTTCCTGCATATGCTGGTCGATTGGTTTGAGCGTGCCGGTAAGGGGCATTTCACTGGCGAGGAAGCGTTGGCCCGTTGGGACGAATGGGCTCATAAGCGTCCGCGCGACTATCAGGCTTTGATTAACCCAGGCGCCGTGGATACGATTCGAGAGCTGCCGCGCCGCGGCGTTCGCGTGGCGCTTGCCAGCTCGTCTCCCATGGTTAGCATCGAGGAAGTGCTCAATGCGTGCGGGCTGTCGGATGCCTTTGAGTATGTGGTGAGCGGCGAGCAGTTTAAGGAGAGCAAGCCCGAGCCCGACATCTACCTGCATGCGCTGGACCTGCTGGGACTGCCCGCGAATCGCTGCTGCTGCGTTGAGGATTCGGTGCCTGGCATCACCGCTGGCAAGCGAGCTGGCCTGACAGTCATTGCCAAGCGCGAGGAACGCTTTGGCTTTAGCCAGGATGCCGCGGCCAAGATTATCGACCAGCTGCCGGAGCTGCTCACGCTTTCTTAGGAGCGCGGTAGTTGCGCGTTTTTCGGGTCTGATGAGTAAATAGCCAACATTTTGGTGCGACACCTAGCATACTTTAAGCTAATGCGGGCTTAAGG
Organism: Collinsella sp.; assembly: GCA_019414605.1. Classification (GTDB taxonomy): domain Bacteria; phylum Actinomycetota; class Coriobacteriia; order Coriobacteriales; family Coriobacteriaceae; genus Collinsella. The sequence continues at coordinate 12,259 of DXLS01000028.1, read as the reverse complement.
GCTTGTTGAATGCTCTTAAGCCCGTTTTAGAATTAATTGTGCTGGGAGAGGGTATATGCCACCGACTGAAGGGCCAACTGACGGTAAAGCAGCGATACCGCTGTACCAACAGGTCATTGATATCATTAAAAACGAAATTAACTCCGGCGCCTACAAGGCAGGCGCGCGGATACCCAACGAATTCGAATTGGCTGAGAGCTATAAAGTTGGCCGCGTTACCGTGCGACGCGCTATTGAGGAGCTCGTCCAGCAGGGCTATCTAACGAAGCGACAGGGGAAAGGCACGTTTGTCAATGCCCCCAAGCTCAAGCGCAAGATTCGCCAGAAGGATGACGTTCAGAGTTTTTCGAACGCATGCCGCGTTAACGGAATGGAACCGGGGGCGTGTGTCATTTCGAGAAAGATACTGCCGGCGGATTCCACCGAAGCGCAGTTCTTTGGTGTTCCCGTTGGAACTGACTTGATTTGCGTTGAGCGTGTGCGCACTGCCGATGGCGTCCCTGTCATGCTCGAGAACAACATATATGTTTACGAGGACAACGCCTATCTATCAACGGCACCTCTATCTAACCAATCCATTTTTGAGTTCGTGCGCAACCGGACGGGCCGCACGCCCGCGTTTACCGACCCGTGCACGCTCGAGATCGCGTGCGCGTCGCCCGAGGTCGCTCGACTGTTGGCAGTTCCCGTTGGCGAACCCTTGTTTTATATGGAAGCCTTCTTTTTCGATGAGCAGCGGCGGCCGTTTATCATCGGTCGTCAGCGGATCGTTGGGTCTCGCTACGTTTTTGACATCTAGGACATTGCGAATGGAAGCGCCCGGTGGATCATCTCACCGGGCGTTTCCATACCGTTCACGGCGCAAACGCAACCGTTCAACCGCGTTGCGGCAATCAGTTTGAAATTATCTTGATGAAGGAAAAAGCTGCTGGTAATCTATGGGACGTCATAGAACGTTTGCATTGTGCAAACGTTGAAGCGAGATGCGATGCAGTCTCGAGTTCTTTGGAGGTATCTATGTCAGATACGAAGGCGAAGAAGACAAACAGACGTTTTAAGTTCAAATTACCGCATGTCTATACGATCATGTTCTTGCTGATCGTTGTCTTTGCGGTCCTGACTTGGATCGTTCCCTCTGGTCAGTATCAGCGCAAGACGATTTCGACAGCGGCGAGCGAGCGTGAAGTCGCCGTTGCTGGAACCTATGAACAGGTCGATAAGAACTACACCGATTCCGAGACCGGCGAGACCATCAATCTGGGCCAGGATATCTTTGCGGTCCTGCAAGCGCCCACCAAGGGCATCCAAGAGGCTGCCGACGTCGTTGCGTTCGTCTTATTGATTGGCGGATCGTTCGCGATCATCACCAAGACCAACGCTTTGAATGCCGGCATGAGCCGTGTGATTAAAAAGCTCAAGAACAAGGACATCCTCATCATTCCCATCACGATGACATTGCTGTCCATTTGCGGCACTACGTTTGGTATGTCTGAGGAAGCCCTGCCGTTCTATGCCATCTTCATTCCCATCATGATGGGTATCGGTTATGACTCGATGACGGCATTCATCATCTGCTTCCTTGGTCCTAACCTGGGATATTGTGCTTCGACCATCGACCCGTTTAATGTTTTGATCGCCCAGGGCATCATTGGCATTGAGGGCAATCCGCAACTGTGGCTGCGCGCCGTTTCTTGGGTCATCTTCACTGCCGTCGGTATCGCATGGGCCATGCGCTACGCCATGCGCGTCAAGAAAAACCCCGAGTCGTCCATTGTGTACGAGGACGATAAGCTCAAGCGTATTGAGTTTTCCGTGACCGATGCCTCCATCGAGGAAGAGTTCACTATCCGTCAGAAGCTCGTGCTTATCGATTTTGCTTGCGGTATGGGCATTATCGTCTGGGGTCTTGTTACCCAGGGCTGGTACATGAATCAGATTTCCGCCGTGTTCCTTGGCATGGGCTTGCTTGCCGGTATCCTGGGCGGCCTTGACCAGCAGACGATCGCAGAGGAGTTCGTTAAGGGTCTCGCCGACTTTGCGTACGCTGCCGTCGTTATCGGTATCGCTCGCGGTATTCTGGTCATCGCCGAGGGCGGCATGATCATCGACACCATCCTCCAGGCGCTCGCTACCGCGCTCGCCGGTGCACCCGCCGCCGTCTACACCACGTTTATGTATGTCGTCCTTGGCCTGCTCTCTTTGCTGGTTCCCTCGAGTTCTGGCTTGGCGGCGCTCACCATGCCCGTTATGGGCCCCCTGACCGAGCTCATGGGCCTCAATCCCGAGGCGGCCGTCACCGCGCTCCAGTTTGCCAACCAGACCATCAACACCATCAGCCCCGTGGCGGGCATGACGGTCGCCGGTCTTGCCGTGGCTAGGATTTCGTTTGGCCAATGGTGGAAGACCATTTGGAAGTTCTTCATTTTCATGGTCGTTTTTGGCCTGATCGTAACGGCAATCTCTGGCATGCTTCCGGTGTAGGTGGTTGTGATGTCTGATCGTTTGACGGTCCTGACGTCTAAGAGCGTCTTTACCGGTACGGGGGACCTGCCGTTTGAAGGTTTCGTAGCGGTCCGTGGCAATCGAATTGAGGCTGTTGGCACCAAGTGTGAGGTGGCTTCGTATTTGACCCAGGCGGACGAGGTAGTTGATCTGGGCGACCGCACTGTCATGCCTGGCCTGATCGATGTGCATACCTTCTATACAGGTTGGGCGCTGCGGACGTTAGGGTCTGATCTGTCCGGCATCGCTGATGCCAAAGAGGCTGTGTCGCTCTTGCGTGCATGGAAAGAAGATCATCCGGATTGCGCGGCGGCTTTTGGCCACAACCTACCCGAAACGTTGGCATCGGATGCCGAGAACGCAAATACGCCAGCTGTGTTTGACGATTGTTTTGGCGATATCCCCGTCGTCTGCTTTACACCGGGAGCGGAGACCTGCGTTCTCAATGCTGCTGCCAGTGCGCGATACGGCTTTACACCCCAGGCGTGCTATGCCGAGAAGATCTGGCGCATGATGAGCGATTTCCTCGCGCTGCCCGAGGTGCGTGCCGGGTATTCGGACTACATGAGCATGCTTAACGAGCGCGGCGTTACCGCCATCAAGGAGATGGCGTTTGATGACTACTACGGCTTTGCCGACGAAATGGCTCGCCGTGAGGAATCTGGTGAGCTGACGGTTCGCGTCTCTATGATGTCGCAGCCGGTGGGTGCCGGTGCAAATATGGCATATGCCCGCGAGGCACGAGAGCGATTCCGGGGATCGTTCGTTCGCTTTTCCGGCTTCAACCGTATGACCGATCGCGGCGTATGGGCGGGGCTTGCCGAGATGATTGACCCCTATGAGGACACGGCCGATGCGGGCGCTGCCGGCAAGACGGTTGTCGAGGAGCCCGAATGGGATCTGATTGAGAACGAGCTGCGTGCAATTGATGCTGACGGCTTCCGATATTCCTTGCATTGCCAGGGCGATGGCGCCGTTCGTCGCACCGTGGCGCTCTATGCCTCGCTGCCTCGAGACGAGCATGGACGGATGCTTCGCCGCCATGCGATTACCGATCTCGAGAACTCTGACCCGACCGATCTTGTCGAGTTTGGCAAGTTAGGTGGAATTTGCGAGGTCTATCCGCAGATTCTGACGCTGGACCGGCGCGAGGATTGCCTGTCGATGATGCGTCGACAAATTGGCGAGACACGACTTTTGCACAGCTGGAATCGCCGCGGCATGGAAGATTCCGGATGCACGGTGTGCTGTGGTACGGATTTGCCGCTGCTGGTTCCGAGCCTGGGCGAGTCAATCTACAGCGCGTGCGGCGGATTCTTCGCCGACGGACTGCCCGTGAATGAGGCCAACGTGCTGACGCTTGTCGAGCTCTTGCGCGCTTGGACTGCCGGGGGCGCGTACGATCTGATGCGCGAAGACGAGCTGGGTACGCTCGAGGTCGGCAAACTTGCCGATATCTGCGTGCTCGATCGGGATGTGTTCGACCTCGATTATCGCGACGCACGCGATCTTTCGGTTGATATGACGATGTCGGACGGACAAATCGTGTTCGATCGAAATAAGGAGGCATAGGATGTCTGAATCCAAACCGACGCTGCGCCGCGAACAGATTGCGGGCATGAATATCCACTACATCATGTGGTCGCTCGATTACTTCCTTGATGTGCAGCAGCGTTTGGGCTTTGAGTCCATTGAGTTGTGGTGTGCAGAGCCGCATGTGACGCTCGACCATACGGGCTACTTTGAGGCTGAGGTCCTGGCGAAAAAGGCTGCAGACCGTGGGCTTAGGTATCGTACTCTGTGCCCCGAGAATGTTGTCTATCCTTGGCAGTACTGCGCACGCAAACCGCTGCATGAACAGCGCAGCCTGGCGTACTTTAAACACGGCATTGAGCTTGCCGAGGTACTTGGGTGCGACCGTATGTCCGTCAACTCGGGCTGGGGCGACTGGGACGAGGACCGCGAGGAAGCCTGGAAGCGCAGCCGCGAGCACTTGTCCATTCTGGCGGAGTATGCCGGCGAGCACGGTCTGGTGCTTACGATGGAAAGCCTGCGTCCCGAGGAGAGCAACCTTGTGACGACGGTTTCCGATGCGAAGCGCATGATTGATGAGGTCGCGAGCCCGTACTTACAGCCCATGGTTGATACAACCGCGATGGGCGTTGCAGGCGAGACGCTCGAGGACTGGTTTGCCGCCTTTGGTGATGGGGCAATTCACGAGATGCACTTTATCGACGGTGACCCGTATGGCCATCTGGTGTGGGGCGATGGCAAGCACGATATGGACGCCTTCGTTGCCACACTCAACGTCCATGGTTTCGACGGCATGCTGGGCCAGGAAATTACGGACGGCCGTTACTACGATGACCCGGCGGCGGCTGATGCCAAGAACATGGCCGCATTCGAGAAATATCTGATTGACTAAAACAACTATCGGCTACGCAACCAACGTCATTGATTGCGGCCCAAATAAGAAAGGAACTGGATATGAACGCACACGATCTGATCAAAGAGGCAATTGCCGAGAAGGGCAAGTTCGACAGCGTCTACTGGATTGCTTGCGGTGGCTCCATGATCGATTTGATCCCGGCTCACGAGCTTCTGCAGCGCGAGGCAACCACCTTCACTTCGTATATCTATACCGCACGTGAATTCGACATTATGCGTCCGCGTCGTCTGGGCGAGAAGTCCCTGGTCATCGCTTGCAGCCACAGTGGCAATACCCCGGAGGTCGTCGAGGGCTGCGAGATTGCCCTTGCCGCCGGCGCTACGGTGATCGCCCAGACCGACAACGCTGGATCCAAGATCGACTCCGGCAAGTGGACCACGTGGGTCTACCCGTGGGGCGAGGGCGTGCCGCAGGCCGAGGTCCCCGCTGGCATTTCGCTGTCGCTTGCGGCCGAGCTGCTCGATCAGCAGGAGGGCTACGCCGATCTTGCCGATATGTATGCCGGTATCGCCGAGATGGATAAGATTCTTCCCCCGGCACGCGAGAAGGTAAATGCCGAGCTGGGCGATCGCTTTGCCAAGCTTTGCCAGGAGCACGAGTTCTTCTATATTCTGGGCAGCGGTCCCAACTTTAGCCAGACCTACGGTTTCGCTATCTGCTCTCTTATGGAGATGCAGTGGCAGCACTGCAGCTACATCCACTCTGCCGAGTACTTCCATGGCCCCTTCGAGGCTACTCAGGATGGCGTTTTTTACTTCCTGCAGATGGGCTCCAGCGAGTGCCGTGCTATGGACGAGCGCGCCCTGGCGTTCCTTAAGACGCATACCGATACGCTGATGGTGCTCGATGCCAAGGAGTACGGTATGGAAGCCGTGCCGGCGAGCGTCCGTGCCTATCTGGACCCGGTGCTGTTCTACGCCATGAACTGCGAGCTGCGTGCTGCACGCGGCAAGGTGTTTGATCACGATCCCGATTTCCGTCGCTATATGGGTGTTGTCGAGTACTAGAAGGAGCAAAGGCCATGGCATTTAACGTTAACGCGCTCGGATTTGGCGACAACGTCGTCGATCGCTACGAGCATATCCACACCATGTATCCCGGCGGCAATGCGGTGAACTTCGCCGTTTATGCCAAGAAATGCGGTGCCGCACGCTCCGCATACATGGGCATTTTTGGCAATGATGCCGCTGCCGAGCATGTCATTGCAAGCCTCGAGGATGAGGGTATCGAGCTTGACAAGTGCGAGCAGATGATTGGCGAGAACGGAGCGGCTCGCGTGACCGTCGTTGACGGTGACCGTGTCTTCCTCGGCTCCAACGAGGGCGGTATCCGTGGCGATGCGCGCTATGTCCTCGATCGCTTTGACCTTTCGTACATGAAGCAGTTCGATGTGGTTCATTCGGGCAACTATTGCTTTACCGAGCGCGAGCTGCCCAAGCTGAAGGCTGCGGGCGTCACGGTCTCTTTTGACTTTTCGGATGACTCCACCGACGAGTACTACGAGCAGATTGCGCCCTACGTCGATTTCGCTTTCTTTAGTGCGGCGGATGCCGCGAGTGAGGACGAGATTCGCGAGCGTCTGGCATGGGTGAAGGGCCTGGGTCCGCGTTTTGTGTCGGCTACGGCGGGCGCCGAGGGCTGCATTGCTTACGACGGCGAGCGTTATTACCGCCAGCTGGCTAAACCGGTAACGGACATGAAGGACACCATGGGGGCGGGCGACTCGTTCCTCACCTCGTTTTTGATGTGCTATCTCGATTCCGCCAAGCGTGGTGAGGATGGCGCCGAGGCCATCGAGCGCGCGCTTGACTTTGCTGCCGGGTTTGCTTCGACCGTGTGCGGCATGGAAGGTTCTTGGGGCCACGGAGCGCCAATCGTCGAATAGCCGAGCGGTCCCGGGGAGGTGCAGGATCCTCCCCGGGACCTCGTGTGCAAAACATGCCAAATATGAGTAATGTATCCATTCCGGTAACAGTACTCATATTTAGCATTTTTGCCCACTAGGGGTTAGCGAAGGCAGCGAAGGTCAAAAACATAGTGCGCATTTGCTAAAACTGCCGACTCGATGCGCTTTGCGTCACAGTTTTTGAGTGAGGCAATGCGCATCGAGGTCCTTGTGAGCGATTTGATGAGCGACTGCGCGCTTGTCTCTATGTTTGGTTCGGCTGGCGCATCGGTCTCGAGCAGTAGACGGTCGAGTGGAATCTGTCGGGCATATTCGCGACCGCGCTTGGTGGCGAGCATGCGTTCGTTGACGGAAAAATAGCAGCCCGCATTACGCGCGCGGACGAGTTCGTCCGAAGTGCCGCTAAACCAGTGGAAGATGATAACGGGGGAGTCGGAGTTTGGGATGAGTAGTCCATGCGATTCGAGGACGTCCAGTACGGCTCCTGCTGAACGAACGGCGTGAATTGATATCACGCGCCCGGTAAGAGGATGCTGCACGAGTGTATCGCGGAGCCGGTTAAGTGCCTGTATTTGTAGCAGCTCACTTCCAGCAAAGCGCGCGGAAAAGTCGAGTCCGACTTCGCCGATATAGCGCTCTTGGGCAGCAACTTCGCAAAGCAGATTGACTTCGGCAGGACCGCAGCGGCCGTCGGCGAGCCACCAGGGATGGAGGCCGATGCCCTTGATGACGGTAGGAGGGCGACGGGTTCGCCCGTGTGCGCTAGCGAAGTCGCGTGGATCGACGCCGCAATCAAATAGACCCAAGCCCAGCGCCGTTGCCTCATCGGCAACAGCGTCCGGGTGAGCCATTAAATCAAGATGGCAATGTGCATCAAATAACCGGGGCTCCATCTCGGCGCGCTCCGCTAGTCTAGGCGCTGGCCATCGGCACGCACGCGCTCGGTGCCGCGGCCACTGATCTGACGGATAACCTCGCCGGCGATCATCTGGCCCATGATGGGCGGCATAAAGCTGGCGGTTCCCAGCTCGGTGCGCTCGTGGATGTTGGAAGGGTCGCGGGGCTGTGTCTTAACCGATTCCTCGCAGCTAAACAGTACGTGCAGGCTCTTGATGCCGCGCTTCTTACATTCTTTGCGCATGATGCGGCTCATGGGGTCACGTACCGTATCGAAAATGTCGGCAAAGCGGAGGCACTCGGGATGGAGCTTGTTGGCCCCGCCCATGGAGCTAACCAAACGAATGTCGTGGTCCTGAGCATATTTGGCAATGGTGAGCTTGGCCGAGATGGTGTCGATGGCGTCGACGACGTAGTCGAGCTTGCCGTCCGTCTGCTCCAAAACGCTCGCGAAGAACTCGTCGATGTTGTCGTTCAGCAGGTATTCGGTGCGTTTGATAACGGTGGCGGCGGGATTGATATCGCGAATCATGGCTTCCATCACGTCTACCTTGCGCTTGCCGACGGTGCTGTGAAAGGCGATGGCCTGGCGATTGATATTGCTAGGCGCGATGATGTCCTTGTCCAGAATGACGAAATGACCGATGCCGCCGCGGGCGAGTGCCTCGCAGCAATTGGAGCCCACGCCTCCGCAGCCGAGCACCAGCACCGTAGCATCGGCGAGCTTATCGAGTGCCTCGCGGCCCATAATGATCTCGAGCTTGGTGTCGCGTGTCTCGACGAGAGCGGCAGCGGTTTCGGTCATAGACATCCTCCGATGGGGAAGCGAATCGTGTTTTAGCTATTGCCATTATAGGTATTATCGCGATTCCATTTGAGCCCTTGGGGCTTGTTGAAATGGGATCGGGATTCGCATAAAATTGAAGCAGATGGCACCCGTTGCAGCGGGTTGGCCAACTCCAAAACACGTTTGTAGCGTGAGAAGTGGCCGTCTTCGCATTACGCGGGGGCGGCTATTTCATTCGACCTCCAATGTGGATGCCGAGCTCCACAGCCGCGATTACAAGCAATAACAACGTCAGGACATCGTCAATACTCATAGTCCATCTCCTTCTCGGGTAGAGAGAGCTGGCCCATCTGCTTCAACTTCCATTGTAGCTAAATACGAACGAATGTTCTATAGATGTTCCTGTATTAGATAGTTAGACAAACATCTAAATATCGAGTATAGTGTGCGCGTCATGAGAGATGATGAGAGGAGGTCTTATGCCGGGAGAGGGCTTTAAGGCGCTTGCCGATCCAACGCGACGGCGCATTTTGGAGTTGCTGCGCGAGGGCAATTGCACGGCGGGGGAGCTTGCCGAGCATTTCGATATCAGTAAGCCGTCGCTGAGCCATCACTTGGCGACGCTCAAAAACGCCGGGTTGGTGACCGACGAACGTCATGGCCAAAACATCGTTTACAGCTTAAACACCACCGTCATGCAGGACTTGATCGGTTGGTTTATGGGCTTTACAAACACGGAAGGTGATAAGGATGAATAACGAAAACAAGGGCATTCACGCCACGGGGGTATCGCGGCGTGTGTGGATTGCGCTGATCGCTCTGTGCGTCGCCAATGTCGTAGCGCACCTCATGGTGATGCCGAGCTTGCCTGGGCAGATTCCCACGCACTGGGGCGCGAACGGCGCCGTCGACGGTTGGGGTCCCAGCTGGATGGCCTCCGCGCTCGGCGTGCTGCCTCTGGTGCTTCTCGCAATGTTCTGCGTGGTGCCGCGCATCGATCCCAAAGGTGAGGCATATCGAACCTCGGGCAAGTTCTATCAGGGCTTCGTAATCGCCTTCACCTTGTTCATGTGCGCCGTAAGCTGGTTGGGTGAGCTTACGGTCTGGGGCGTGGTGCCGGCGGTCGGTTCGGTCAACGTGCTGATTTCCGGTGCTATCGGTTTGCTGTTCATCGGCGTAGGCAACTACTTGCCGCGTGTGAAGCAGAACTATACGCTCGGTATCAAGACGCCTTGGGCGCTTGCCGATCCCGAGAACTGGCGCCGTACGCAGCGCTTTGGCGGTGCCTGCTTTATGGTGCTGGGTGTTGGCCTGATTGCGATGGGCGTGGCAGGTGCGGTGCTTTCGAGTGAAGTCGTCGCCGCGGTGATTGCGGTTCTGGCGTTTGGCTCGGTCGGAGCCGTCTACCTCTACTCGTATCTGCTGTGGCGCAAATCTCAGCGGGCTGTTCGTTAAGGTTGCGGAAAACTAGCGTACGCAGTTCATAGTGTGTCCCGGGGGACTTTTCCCAGGTAGTATTAGGGGGTATGGGCAACCATGCCCCTTTTTTCGTTACGTTTCAGAGCTGGTTTTCTCATTTCGTTTCTACTAAAGCGAATCAAGAATAGAGAAACAGCAGGTAGAAAGGATAAAACAGGCAAATGGCAGAGTTCATCTACCAGATGTATCAGGCTCGTAAGGCCCATGGCGACAAGGTAATCCTTGACGACGTGACCCTGAGCTTCTACCCCGGTGCCAAGATCGGCGTCGTGGGCCCCAACGGTATGGGCAAGTCGACCCTGCTCAAGATCATGGCCGGCATCGAGGAGGTCTCCAACGGCGATGCCAGGCTCACTCCCGGCTACACCGTGGGCATCCTGCAGCAGGAGCCGCCGCTCGACGACGACAAGACCGTCATCGAGAACGTGCGCATGGCGTTTGGCGATATGATCGCCAAGGTCGATCGCTTCAACAAGATCGGCGAGGAGATGTGCGACCCGGACTGTGACATGGACGCCCTCATGGCCGAGATGGGAAAGCTCCAGGACGAGATCGACGCCGCCGACGGCTGGGATATCGATTCCAAGCTCGGCCAGGCCATGGACGCCCTGCAGCTGCCCGATTCCGACATGCCGGTCAACGTGCTTTCCGGCGGCGAGCGCCGCCGTGTGGCCCTGTGCAAGCTGCTGCTCGAGGCTCCCGACCTGCTGCTGCTCGACGAGCCCACGAACCACCTGGACGCCGAGTCGATCCTGTGGCTCGAGCACTTCCTGCACAACTACCAGGGCGCGGTGCTTGCCGTTACGCACGACCGCTACTTCTTGGATAACGTTGCCGAGTGGATCTGCGAGGTCGACCGTGGCCACCTTTATCCCTACAAGGGCAACTACTCAACGTATCTGGAGACCAAGGCCGCCCGTATCGAGGCACAGGGCAACCGCGACGCCAAGCTCGCCAAGCGCATGGAGGCCGAGCTCGAGTGGGTACGCAGCTCGCCCAAGGCTCGCCAGGCCAAGAACAAGGCCCGTCTGGCTCGCTACGAGGAGATGGAGGCCGAGGCCCGCGCAAGCCAGAAGCTCGACTGGACCGACATCCGCATCCCTGTGGGCCCGCGTCTGGGCAACAAGGTGCTCGAGGCCCATCACCTGCACAAGGAGTTCGATGGCCGCGTGCTCATCGATGACCTTTCGTTCACCCTGCCGCGCAACGGCATCGTGGGCGTCATCGGCCCCAACGGTGTCGGTAAGACCACGCTGTTCAAGACGATTGTGGGTCTGGAGCCGCTGACTTCGGGTGAGCTCGAGGTGGGCGAGACCGTCAAGATTTCTTACGTCGACCAGAACCGTTCCGGCATAGATCCCGATAAGAACCTGTGGGAGGTCGTCTCGGACGGCCTGGACCACATGATGGTCGGCGAGACCGAGGTTCCGAGCCGCGCTTATGTGGCGAGCTTTGGCTTTAAGGGCCAGGACCAGCAGAAGCGCGCTGGCGTGCTCTCCGGCGGCGAGCGCAACCGTCTGAACTTGGCGCTTACGCTCAAGCAGGGCGGCAACCTGCTGCTTCTCGACGAGCCCACGAACGACCTCGACGTCGAGACGCTGTCCTCGCTCGAAGCGGCGCTGCTCGAGTTCCCGGGCTGCTCGGTGGTCATTAGCCACGATCGTATGTTCCTGGACCGCGTCGCCACGCACATTCTGGCGTGGGAGGGCACCGACGAGAATCCGGGCAACTGGTATTGGTTCGAGGGTAACTTCGAGGCCTATCAGGCCAACCGCATCGAGCGCCTGGGCGAGGACGCAGCCCAGCCGCATCGTATCCACCGCAAGCTCACGCGTGACTAGGTTTATTGCTGGTTTGGTTACGTAACATCAACAAATAAAAACGGCTCAAATCCTGATTTGGATTTGAGCCGTTTTTCGTTACTGCTCGGGTTCTTCGACTTTATCGATGGCCCAGGCGGCTCCGAGACCGCCGGTGGTGTTGCGGCGGATGCGCACGGTGACTTCGTGGCGCTCGCCGGCCTGCGTATAGCGCAGGGGGAAGCTTGCGCGGTTTCGCGCGGCCTCGATGGTACTGCGCTCGCGGGCGATCCAGTAGTACTCGCCGACGATGCCGAGCGTGTCAGCGCCGTAGGGGAGATAGGTCGACAGCTGGTGCAGAAGCGGGCCGGGGCAGAAGACCTCGGTTGCGAAATCGACGGGGAAGTCCTCGGGGATGGCGGGCGCTGCAGGCGCGGGGG
>DXLS01000027.1:0-24287 GCA_019414605.1 Collinsella sp. | reverse complement strand
GCCGAGGCCGGCCTCGAACAGGTCGGCGGCGCGTGCCCTCATCTCGCGACCGTATCTTGCCTTCTTCCTGCGGGGCATTTCCGATGCCTCCCTTTTCTCGAACCTTAATTTCAAAGTCCAAGAAATGGGATGCAGTTCAGTGGGCAGACAACCCCGCAAGCCGCTAGTCCAGACGACGGGTCTGCGCCACGTGCTTGTACCAGTAGGCGCTTGCCTTGGGCGTGCGCTTCTGGGTTTCAAAGTCAACGTAGAAGAAGCCATAACGCTTGTTGTAGCCATTGGTCCAGGAGAACTGATCCTGCAGGCTCCACAGGAAATAACCGCCCACGTTGACACCCACCTCCATGGCCTTGAGCAGCCAGCGCAGGTGCTGCTCGATGTAGTCGATGCGCGGCTGGTCGTCCACAAAACCGTCCTTGTAGGGGTCCTTGTAGCCCATGCCGTTTTCGGTAATGAAGATCTGCTTGTAGTTGGGGTAGCGCTGCTTGATGTAGACGAGCAGGTCGAACAGGCCCTCGGGATAGATGATCCAGTCCCAGTCGGTGGTGGGGATGCCGGGCTTGTTCACGTGCTCGCCAATACCCTTGACGCGCCAGCGGCCGGTGCCCTTCTCACCCGTACCGTTGTGGTGCAGGTCGTTCTCGCCGTCGTAAGCCTTCAAAAAGCGGCACTGGTAGTTGTTAACGCCCAGGTAGTCGTTGTAGAGCGCGGCCTCGCGCATGATTTTCAGATCCTCGTCCGGGATCTCGATGGTGCCGCCCGAGATGGCCGCCAGGCGGTTGGCGCACTCGAGGGTGTCGGGCGCGTAGTCGCCGCGGAACGTCGCGTCGAGCAAGAACTGGTTTTGCAGCACGTGCTCGTTGTTGGCGGCTTTGATGTCGGCGGGGTCGTTCTCGTTGAGCGGATACTTAAACTCCAACGACTGGATGACGCCGATCTTGCCCCTAAAGCCGCCGTTGTGGAAGGCCAGCACGGCCTTGGCGTGGGCGAGCATCATGTTGTGCTCGCACTGGAAGGCCTCGGCCAGATGAGCTTTGACGCCGCCGGGGAAGGTGCCCTCGATGTAGGTGTTGGAGGCGTCGGCCCAGATTTCGTTAAAGGTGAACCAGTAGGTAACCTGGTCGGCGTACTCCTTAAAGCAGAAGGTGGCAAAGTCCACAAAGGCGTCGATGGTCTCGCGGTTGAGGAAGTCGCCCTTCTCAAAGAGGGGCAGCGGCGTGTCAAAGTGATGCAGCGTGACGAACGGCTCAACATGGTGCTTATGGCATTCGGCGAAGAGGTCGTGGTAGAACTGGACGCCCTCGGGGTTGATCTCGCCGGTGCCGTTGGGGAAGATGCGGCTCCAGGCGATGGAGAGGCGGATGCCGTTGATGCCAAACTCCTCGCACAGTTCCAGATCGACGGGGTACTGGTTGTAGAAGTCCGAAGCGGGATCGGGGGAAAAGCGCCCCTGGGCCTCCAGGAAGTCGTCCCAGGCAACCTTGCCCTTACCGTGAGTGCGGGTCTCGCCCTCTACCTGGTAGGCAGCAGTGGCGCCGCCAAAGACAAAGTCCTCGGGAAACTGCGCAGGCGGGTTAGTGACGCTAGCAGGGTTAACGGACATGATGATCCAATCGTCTAAATCGAAGGGCCAGCCGGTCTTGGATGGTCGGCTGGCCCTGAGCGTTACTTACTTCGAGAGTTGCTCGCTTACGAAGGCGAGAGACTTGTCGCCGTTCTGGGAGAGCTCGATGTACTGCTTGCCACGGCAGGCGACGCACTTGTTGCCCACGCGCTCGCAGTCCTTCTGAAGGTCGGCCAGGTAGCTTGCGGCCTGCGGGGCCAGGACGACCAGGTCAAAGTCGGGGAGCATGTCAACGTGGTTGCCATAGGCCTCGGCAGCGGTCTCGAGGTTAATACCGCGCTCCCTGGCAGCCTTGGCCAGCGCGTTGGCGAGCAGGCCCGAGGTACCGCCGCCCTGGCAGAGTACGAGCACGCGCTTGCCGTTGAGGTCGCTGGCGGCCGTAGCCTCGGCAGCGGGGGTAGAGGCGGGAGCGGCATCGGTCTTTACAGCCTCGGCAGCAGCGCCGGCGGCAACGCTCTTGGCGTCAGCCTTGCCCTGGAAGGCGTCGTTGAGCTTGGCGGCCTTCTCGGCGTTCTTGGCGGCGAGCTCCTCCTGGGAGATCTCGGCCTCCTCGGTGCACTTCTGGGCGTCATAGGCACGGAAGAACGGGTAGTACAGGGCAAAGTCGACGACCAGGATAAGGGCGAGCATCACAAAAGCGAGCGGCTGGAAGCCCAGGCCCATGATGGTGCCGATGGGGCCGGGGACGGTCCAGGGCAGGGTATACATAAAGCCGTTCATGCCCAAGAAGTCGATAAAGATCTTGAGGATCCAGATGTTGGCGATCGGGGCAAAGACAAACGGGACAAAGAAGACGGGATTGAGCACGATAGGTGCGGCGAACAGCAGCGGCTCGTTAACGGCAAAGCACACGGGGACGATGGCGGCCTTACCGACGGCGCGCATCTCCTGGGACTTGGCCAGGAAGCAGAACATAAAGACCAGGACGAGCGTGGCGCCGGTGCCGCCCATGCAGACGACGAAGTACTGGGCACCCTGGGTCAAGACAGCGGAAGCGTGCTGGCCGGCCTGGAACGCAGCCAGGTTGTCGGTCATGTTGGCAACGAGGGCGGCGGCGATGGCGGGCTCGACGATCGAGGGGCCGTGGACGCCGACGAACCAGAACAGGCTCATGGCGCCGTAGATCACAGCAAGGCCGATGTAGCCGTCGGCAGCGGTGAACAGGGGCTGGAACACCTGGATGACACCCTGGGCAAAGCAGAAGCCAAAGGCAGCGCGGAAGACGATGTCGAAGACCCAAAAGACGGTGATGCAGACGGAGAAGGGGATGATGTCCTTAAAGGTCTGCGAAATGTTGGGCGGAACCTGCTCGGGCATCTTGACGGTGATGTTACGCTTGATAAAGAACTTGTAGATGATGCCGGTCACAAACGCAGCGATGAAGGCGGTCAACAGGCCCTTGGAACCAAGGTAGGTGGTGTTGAAGCCACTGGCGGCGTCCGTGGCGATCGTGTCGCTCGAAAGGAGCAAGAAGCCGATGATGGCCGCGCACATGCACGAGATAAAGTTGATCTGGTTATTCTTGGGCAGATCGCGGTTCTGGGCGTCGGCGAAGTGCTTGGCGGTGGTGGCGGCGCAGGCGATGGCCAGGATGCCCATGGAGTAGTTGTGGCACTTCCACAGGGCATTGTTGATGTCATCGGGCCAGTAGAAACCCCAGATGTTGGGGACCGAGGCTACCAGGCAGAAGATGGACGAGAAGATGATGATGGGGATGACGGAGATAAAGCCGTCGCGGATCGCCTTGAGGTACTTGTTGCGGGCGATCGCGTTGAAAAAGGGCTGGCCCTTTTCGATGATGGCGATGAGTTGCTCCATGCAATGCTCCTAAGAGTCGGTGGGTTAGCAACGATGGTAGCTTTTGACTTTCGGTTGCCAAAATGTTGACGTTGCCATTTTGTGACACAAAAAAGAAGCGAACCGGTGGTCCCTGTGCCTGTGGACCGTCGATTCCTTGCGCGTAAACGATTGAGCCGCCCGGTGGCTCTATGTTTGCACAATGGCAACGTTAACATTTGGTCGACAAAAGCCGTTCGGGGAAGCAAAAATGTCGGTGAACGGTAGGTTTTGGGTGGTGAGCGTATGGTGGGGAAGGCGTTGGATATACTTGAAGACGTTTCATTTGACTGCGCAGGATGCCACTAATGGCATCGTTGACATAGAAAGATCGACCTATGGCCGCTGTTAAAAAATCGGTTTCCGTTAAGGACGTGGCGCGTCTCGCGGGCGTCTCGGAGCAGACAGTCTCGCGTACGGTGCACGATTCGCCCAGCGTGCGCCCCGAGACCAAGGAGCGCGTGCGTGCCGCCATGCGCGAGCTGGGGTATCGCCCCAATTTTGCCGGTCGATCGCTGCGCCGTGGCAAGTTTAAGACCGTCGGCGTCGCCATGTTCAACATTACCGGTACTGGCAACCTCGACCGTATGGAGGGCTTTGCCGCCGCGGCCGACAAACATGGCTATGCCATCACCCTCACTAAAGTAGACGGGCATCCGTATACCCTCGAGAGCGCATCGTCGCGCATGAGCGCGCTGCCGGTAGACGGCATGGTTGTGATCATGAACCGCATGCCGGCGGACTTTGGCACCTTTGAGCCGCTGCCTGGTATGCAGACGGTGCTCGTTACCATGCTGGAGCACCCGCTGTGCTCGACGGTCGATAACGATCAGCTCGATTGCTCACGCCAGGTTGTCGAGTACTTGCTGGGGCAGGGACACAAGACCGTGTACTTTATCTCGTGTCCCGAGCGCTCGCTTTCGGGCATGCAGCGCGAGGAGGGGTGGCGCGAGACATTGCGCGCGCATGGCATTGAGCCACCGCGACTCGTTCGTGGCGATTGGACGGCACGGAGCGGGTATGCTGCCGGTCAGGCTCTGGCGGACGATCCGACCTGTACGGCCATTTATGCTTCCAACGACGCCATGGCCTACGGCTGCATTCGCGGACTCGAGTCGCGCGGAAAGCACGTGCCCGAGGACGTGAGCGTGGTGGGTGTTGATGACAGTCTGGGCGACATCGTGCCCGATCGTCGCCTGGCCACCGTGCGCTTTGACAACAAGCGTGTCGGCATGTGGGCAGTCGATAAGATTGCCGGCGCCGAGGGCGTTGTGTCTGGCGTGGAACACATGCTGATCCCCGGCGTGCTCGTAGAGGGCGATACGGTGCGCGATTTGCGTTAGGGTGCGGTCCTGATTGGGTTTCCGTTAATCATGTTTGATATTGTTCGAAATGGTTTGGAAACCGTTCACGGGCGAAAATTGACCGTTCATAGCTTGATATTATGTTTTGCGTTGTTCTTTTTTGTTTGAATGTTAATGTTTCTGCCATACAGAACGCAGCGCGTATGCCCGGACGCGATGCTCTCCATTGGTTCATATGTGAAAGGAACGCAATATGGCAACCAAAGAAGAAATCTCGATGGTTGGATTCGAGATCGTCGCATACGCAGGTGACGCCCAGACCGATCTGCTTGCAGCGCTCGATGCTGCTCGCGAGGGTGATTTTGAGAAGGCCGAGCAGCTGCACAAGGATGCCAGCGATGCGCTCATCGGTGCCCACGACACGCAGACCAAGCTGCTTTCGCAGGAGGCCGGCGGCGGCGAGATGGAGATGACCTTCATCATGGCTCACGCTCAGGACACTCTCATGACCACTATGATCCTGGAGAAGCAGACCCGCTTTACCATCGATGCCTACAAGCGCATCGCCGAGCTCGAGGCCAAGCTCGCCTAACGAGCCCGCACAACCAAGTCCCCTTCCAAAAGCTCTGCTGCAAACTCGCGACAGGGCTTTTTCTTTTTACCCGGTACTTGGGGACGTTCCTTATCTGCCGACAGTTAGGGACACTCCTGCCATGCATTTGATCCTTTGAGGATGGAAGAAAACGGGTTATTAGGTTTGTTGCGGTGCCGACTCGACCCGTCGGTTACAAAACTATGCCGGTTTACTACGATGAATCGTATTCTTTCAACTATGGAAAGAACAGCGATATCAAAGCCGCAGGTAGAAAGCTTGCCATTTTCTGCTAATAGCAAATGTGGTCGGTCCTATCGGTTTTACGGTAGTAAACCGGCATAGTTTTGAAATGGCACTGTTCGACTAGCAGCGTTATGGAGCTTCTGCACGCCCTCCCGTTCGGTTTTTCGCTGGATGGGTATACTCTCATCCGCAATACAGGCCGGAATGAGGAGGTATCCAAATGCCGGATAACGGGTCAATACAAAAAAGAGGTGCGCACGAGATGGCCCATGGGCGTCCTGTCCAGATAACTGAGCATACGACGGTAACCGAGCTACAGCCCAGCCTGTCCGATGTCGTGTGCGCAAACAAAAAACTGCAGATTGGCTTTATCGTTGCGCTCGTGGTACTGGCGCTGTTGTCGGGCTTTGTAGCTCGTCCGCATTTTGCCGATACCAAGACCTGGGACTCCACCATCGAGGTCATCGATCAAAAGAAGGGCAATGTTTTGGCGCTCACGACCTCGTGCGTCGCCCTATCTGCGGGTATCACTGCGCTGCCGGGCGATACGGGAACGCCAGTTGCCGAGCAGCTCGCGCAGCTTTCGGGAAACTTGGGTATCGTGCTTGCCGTGCTCTATCTTGAGAAATATCTGCTGACTATTTTGTGGTCGGTTGGCCTGGGCATCCTGATTCCGTTTGCGCTGGTGCTCTTTGCAGTGTCGCTTGGTATTCACGGACGCTGGAGCACCAGCGGCGTCATTCGCCGCGTGGCAACGCGTGTGCTGGTGGTCGCCATAATTGGCATGGCGTTGGTGCCTGCAAGCGTATGGGTGTCGCAAAAGGTCGACGAAACGTATCGCGTTAGCATCGAGGCGGCCGAGCAAAAGGCGACCGACGCTGCGAGCGCGGCAGATAGCGATAGCTCCAAAACAAGCAAGAAAAAGACCGAGTCCACAGAGTCCAAGAACGTGCTTGAGCAGCTTGCCGACGGTGCCTCGGGTCTCGTCACGTCGGTGACCAGCGGCGCCAAGCAGATGACCGATGAAATTGTGCGGCAAGTGACCGATCTCATCGAAGGCGTCATCGTGATGATCGTGACCTCGTGCGTGATTCCATTGCTGGTGCTCGCGGCGTTTTTGTGGCTGGGGCACGTGCTACTGGGGATTGATATTTCCGGCCCGGCGAACTATCTGACGGGTCGCTTTCTGAGCGCTCCGTCCAAGCACGCCAAAAAGGGCGGGCAGTCCGAGTAGCTAAAACAGCTGTATATACCGGGGAATACCGCCGAAGGGCGGCCGAGACACGTTCTCGGCCGCCCTTTTGTTTGTTGAGCACATGGTCGCTACGTTCGCGCCGGGCCCAAACGGTCGCCAATCATCCGCGAACGGTATTTGTTCAAAAAAGAACAAAGACAAACAAATTATTGTTGCAGTCTCTGTTCGAATGTGTTCAAATAAACATGAACAGTGAAGAACCGCACATTCAGATGCCCGGACCTGAACGCGATTCAACACTTCCAAACAGAAACTACGCACCTGCGTATCTCTCAAGGAGGATGTCATGAGAGTTGTAATCGCTTCCGATGCCGACGGTATGTCGATGAAGGAGTCCATCAAGGAGATGCTCATCGCCGACGGTCACGAGGTCGTCGACTATTCCGAGACCCCTGCCGCGGACTTTGTCGATTCCGCGACCGCCGTTGCCAAGGACCTGCTGGAGCACAAGGATTCCCAGGGCTTCGCATTCGATAAGTACGGTGTCGGCTCCTATATGGCCGCCGTCAAGATCAAGGGCATGGTCGTCGCCAACATTTCCGACGAGCGTTCCGCTTACATGACCCGCGAGCACAACGGCTCGCGCATGGTCACCATGGGCCCGGGCGTTGTGGGCACCGAGGTCGCAAAGAAGATCGCCCGCGAGTTCCTGCGCGCCCAGTATGCTGGCGGCCGTCACCAGATCCGTGTCGACATGCTCAACAAGATGGCCTAACGAGAGCCACCGAGAACTCGAACTTCTACCTCAACTCGTGAATTCAGACGAAAGGACGTTCTGATGAAGAAGACCATCGCAATCGGTTGCGACCATATCGTTACGGACGAGAAGATCTATCTGGCCGACCGCCTGGAGCAGGCTGGCTACAAGGTGCTCGACTGCGGCACCTACAGCCACACCCGTACGCACTACCCCATCTACGGCAAGGCCGTGGGCGAGGCTGTTGCCAGCGGCAAGGCTGACTTTGGCGTGGCCCTGTGCGGCACCGGCATCGGCATCACCAACGCCGTCAACAAGGTTCCCGGCGCCCGCTGCGCCCTGGTTCGCGACATGACCTCTGCCCTGTATGCCCGTCGCGAGCTCAACGCCAACATCGTGGGCTTTGGCGGCAAGATCACCGGCGAGTTCCTGATGGCCGACATCATGCTTGCCTTCCTGGAGGAGCCCTACGACAAGACTCCCGAGCACGATGCCTTGATCGCCAAGATCGATGCCTGCAATAAGGCCGACGCCGAGGCTCAGGCCGACCCGCACTTCTTTGACGAGTTCCTGGAGAAGTGGGACCGCGGCGAATACCACGACTAAGGAGGTTCCGGCGTTCTACCGAACGCCAGACCAGTCGACGCTGCGAAGCCATCTGGCGTGCGAGCTACTCTGATAAAACTTTTGCTTGCTGAGCTCGTGTGCGTCGTTTTGGCGGTACCCGGCATTCTGCAGCTTTTTAATTGACGGCTCGCGTTTCTGTGAGGGGCGCGGGCCGGTTTTCTAAACAGGAGTCCAACATGATTCTGACCGTTACCATGAACCCGTCGATTGATACGCGCTATCAGCTCGACAAGCTGATCATCGACGATGTTAACCGCGTGATGCCCGAAAAGACCGCTGGCGGCAAGGGCCTCAACGTGAGCCGCGTGCTGTTGCAGCTGGGCGACGACGTACTTGCAACCGGCTTGCTTGGCGGGCACATGGGTGCCTATATGGCCGAGCTCATGGATGCCGATGGTGTCAAGAATGACTTTGTGCCCATCGCCGGTGAGACGCGCATTTGCCTGAATATTCTGCACGAGGGTAATCAGACCGAGCTGCTGGAGAGCGGCCCACAGATCGTCCCAGCCGAGCTCGAGGCCTTTACGGCCAAGTTCGCCGAGCTTGCAGCGAAGGCTGACGTTGTGACGCTTTCGGGCTCGCTGCCGCGTGGCGTCGATGCCGGCTACTATGCCGAGCTCGTCAAGATCGCCGAAGAGGCGGGCGCCAAGGTGCTGCTCGACACCTCGGGCGCATCGCTGGAGGCCGCGCTGGAGTCCGACGCTAAGCCTGAGCTCGTAAAGCCCAACCTGACCGAGATTAACGGCCTGCTGGGTACGTCCTTTACGACCGATGATGTCGATGCCCTGCGCGAGGCGCTTGCCGCCGATGGCCGCTTTGCCGGTATTCCCTGGGTCGTCGTTTCGATGGGCGCTGCCGGTTCGGTGGGCTTCCACGAGGGCCGCGCGTTCCGCGCCAAGACGCCCGCGATTGCGGCTGTGAACGCGACGGGTTCCGGCGACTCGACCATCGCCGGCTTTGCGCATGCCATTGCTGCTGGTGCCGACGACGTCACGGTGCTCAAGACCGCCAATACCTGCGGCAAGCTCAACGCCATGGATCCCAAGACCGGCCACCTGGTCATGGACCGCTGGGACGAGATTTACAACGGCGTTGAGGTCGTAGAGTTGTAGCGGTTGCGACTCCTAATAGAACGAGCGTGGATAATCTCCCGCTTTTGGTGCCCATACGAGCTCAAAGTGGGAGATTTTCCACGCTCGAGTCATTAGTCGTCGGGGACGTTCTTTAATGACCAGTCGTTTAAGAACATCCCCAATGACTACACTCAAAAAACGGCGCCCGCCGGCGATGTTGCCGGCGGGCGCCGTTGTCTTGAAGACGAAATGATCCGTTTTCCTCCGTCCCCAAGGGATCATTACAGCGAGTCGATAAAGCGCTGCTGGGCGGCGCGGCCGGCTTCGTCCCACTTAAAGACGCCGGCGTTGTCGAGCACGTGGCCGAACACCACGCCGACCTCCTCGTGCAGGATATCGATGGCGTTATCCGCCGTAAGCTCGTCGGCACGGCGGGCATAGACATCCTCGGCCCACGCGGCATGGCTGCGGCAAAGATCATCGCCCTCGAGCGCGCCGGCAAGGTCGTAGCTGACATCGGCTTTGGCCGCCAGCAGGTGCTCGCGGACAGCACCGAGCTCAGGAACCAAGCGCGGCGGCAAAATAGCCAGGCCCATGACCTCGATCAGGCCGATGTTCTCCTTCTTAATGTGGTGATACTCGGCATGCGGGTGGAAAACGCCCAGCGGATGCTCGTCGGTCGTGATGTTGCAGCGAAGTGCCAGGTAGGCCTCGTAAATCTCGCCACCGGCATTGCCGCGGAAGTCGACGCGGCGGATGACGGGCGTCACGGTGTTGTGCGCTACGCCGTCGGCCGTGTGCGCGATAACGCCCACAGACTCATCGGTCCACTCGCGCCAGGCGAGGATAATCTTCTCGGCAGCGTCGAGCAACTGGGCGCGGTCGTGCGAGCGCAGTCGCAGCACCGAAAGCGGCCACTGCAACACGGTACCGCTGACCTGGTCAAAGTCGGGCACGCTAAACTGCGAGACTTCGGTGGCATGCATCATGGGGAACTCGTGCGCGCCGCCCTGGAAGTGGTCGTGCGACAGAATCGAGCCGCCCACGATGGGCAGGTCGGCGTTGGAGCCGATAAAGTAGTGCGGGAACAGGTCCACAAAATCGAGCAGGCAGGTCAGCCCCTTGCGGTCGACGTGCATCGGACGATGCTCGGAGCTCATGGCAATGCAGTGCTCGTTAAAGTACGCGTACGGGCTGTACTGGAAGCCCCAACGCTCGCCGTCGAGCTGGATGGGGATAACGCGCAGATTCTGGCGGGCGGGATGAGCGCCGCCGTCAGCCGCGGCGGAGCGTCCGGGGTAACCCTCGTTCTCGATGCAGAGCTGGCAGGCGGGATACTTCTCGCCCATGTTCTTGGCTGCACCTGCCGCGGCGATATCGCGCGGGTCCTTCTCGGGTTTGGACAGGTTGATGGTGATTTCAAGATCGCCCCAGTTGGTGGGGGTGCTCCATTTGATGTTGCGCGCGATGGCGGCACGGCGCACGTAGCCGGCGTCGCAGCACAGGCCGTAGAACCAGTCGGTCGCGGCGCGGGGCTCGTTGACGCCCATGCGGCCGTTGAACTCCTCGTTTACAACCGAAGGCCTCGGCATGAGCGCGCCCATGATGCGCATGGCGATGCGGTCGCGGCCCGATGCCGTGTCCTCGGCGGCGCCGTTGGCAACAGCCGCCTCGGCAAGCGCGGCAAGTGTGCCTTCAAGGTCAAAGTTGGGCAGGGTATCGGGGTGCAAGAGCGAGAGTTTCTCGACCTGGAGCGCCCAGGCCATGTCGAGCGCCGGGCCCGTAGCACCGATGCACTCGAGAATGGTGTTATACGCCCAGATGCGATCGTCCTGGCCGATCATCGATCGGTGGATGGCGTACTCGATCAGGTTCTGCGCGGCCTCGCGCACGTCAGTCATTACAGCCATGCCGCGTAGGCCCCCTTGTCAGAAATTGCGTAGTGGCGGGCAGAGCCCTCGCCCAGCCAGCCGTTCATCTTGGCGATGAAGGTGTCGACCAGGTCGAGCGGCACGAAGGCCTGGATGGTGCCACCAAAGCCGCCACCGTGGATACGGACGGCGCCTCGGCCGTCGAGCACGTGCTCGGCCAGTGCCAGGGCATACATCGAGGGCTGCTCGGAGCCTAGCTTGGCAACGACATTCTGTAGGTACATGGCAGAGCTGGCGCCGGACTCGCGCGTCAGGACCAGGAACTGATCGATGTCGCCGGCGTTCAGGGCAGCCCAGCGCTTGTCGACCAGGCCGTTTTCGTACCAGTAGTGAACGGCGCGCAGACAGGCGCGGTCGCCCAGCTTGGCGCGCAGCTCGGGGAGCTTGGCGTCAAAGTCGGCAACATCGACCTCGCACAGGCGTTCCTTGCCAAACTCGGCGGCGACGTCCTGCATTTCGCGCGGAACGGCGGCGTAGTCGTCGGTGGCGGCCACGTGGTCGGCACCGACCTTAACGAGCACGAGCGCGTAGCCGTGATCCTCAAAGTTGAGCTCGAGCTTCTGGGTCTTAGGCTGGGCTTGATCCTCAAAGTCCATGTAGGCAAGGCCGCCCAGGCACACAGCGGCCTGGTCCATAAGACCGCAAGGCTTGCCGTAGTAGTTGTTCTCGGTGCGCTGGCTCATCTGGGCGAGTGCGACGGGCTTAATCGTGGGCGCGCCCCAAAGCGTCTCCATAGCGCGGCCGTATGCCGCCTCGACAGCAGCGGAGCTCGAAAGACCGCCACCCGAGGGGACGGAGCAGGTAAAGGCGAAGTCGAAACCCTTGGGCTCAACGCCAAGGGCTGCAATCTCGTGGGCCATACCGCGCACGAGGCTTGCGGACGTGCCCTTCTCGGACTCCTGAACACCCAGCGTGTCGAGCGTAATCTCAAACGTGGGGTAGCCCTCGTCGACAACGCGGACCTTGTTGGAGTCGGTTGCCACGGCGATGCCGTCGACGGCTACATCGAGCGATCCGGCGATAACGTGGCCGCCTTCGTGATCGGTGTGATTGCCGCTGATCTCGGAACGGCCGGGCGCGTGCACGTAGAGCACTTGGCGGTCGCCGATGGGGCCAAACTCCTCCTCAAACAGTTTGGTGAGGGTGGCGAGTATCTTTTCGTCGGGGGCGGTCATACGGGTCCTTTCCTTGACGCCGGAGAGACTGGTCCGTGTCATTATGAGTACGTTAACAATTTTGAGCACCACAAACCAGACGTTCGCGGCGCCGCACGTTAAAGGGTATGTTAACGTACTCATAACACAATGTATCTCCTTTTTTGAGAATCTGGTAATCGGTAGATTTTCGGCCGTGAACGGTGTGGCCGTATGGACATATGGAGCAAAAGAACCGCTGATAGAAAAAGTAGAGTACGTTAACATGCGTCCGACGATAGCGGGCTTCGGCGCGGGGTGTGTTTCTGCCCGGGCCGACATTCGCACTATTCAGATCCTGCGAGAGCGAAGGTGATTTTGTGGCAAGGCGCCCTTCCAACGATACGGGTACGCGTCCGGTATCCATGGCCGACGTTGCCCGCGCTGCCGGTGTTTCGCAACAGACGGTTTCGCGCGTTGCCAACGGATTGCCCAACGTTAACGAACAGACGCGCCAGCGCGTGCAAGCCGCTATGCAAGAGCTCGGCTTCCGTCCGAGCTATGCCGGCCGTTCGTTGCGTGACGGCCGTTACCATTCGGTCGGCCTGTGCGTCAACGATGTCACCAAGTTTGGCAACCTCTCAATGATTGACGGCATCGCCAGCGCTGCTCGCGAGCATAATTGCGCCATCACACTGGTCGAGATGTCCAAGACCGAGGAATTCTCTCTTGCCGAGGCAACACGTCGTATGGCCGCGCTGCCCGTGGACGGCATCATTATCGGCATGAGCCGTATGGCTCCCGATTTTGAGACGTTCGATCCGTTGCCGGGTATTGGCGCGGTCATCGTTACCATGTATGCGCACCCGCGGGTGACTACGGTTGACTCCGATCATTACGGCTGCTCGCTGTTGCTCATGAATCATCTGTTTGAGCTGGGACATGAACAGATTCGCTTTATCGGCGGCCCGTCCTTTTCGATTGACGAACAGTTCCGTCGCGCCGGCTGGCAGGATGCGCTCGAGCGTAAGCACATCGAGCCGGCTGAACCGCTCGAGGGCGACTGGTCTGCCAACAGCGGTTACGAAGCCGGCAGATATCTGGCTGAGCACGACCGCACCATGACGGCGATTTACGCGGCAAATGACCAGATGGCAAACGGTGCGATCGCTGCGTTGCGCGACAGCGGATTGCGTGTGCCCGAGGACGTGAGCGTGGTGGGCGTCGATGACTCGCTCGACGACTTTGTCGCGCATAACGAGCTCACGACCGTGCGATTCGATCTACATCAGCGCGGACGCGAGGTATTCGAGCACGCGGTTCCCAAGGCGGGGGCAACGGGCAAGACTGTTGCCATTCGTATTCCGGGCAAGCTCATCGTTCGGCACACCACGGCAGAGCCTCGCGTATAGTTTTTGCAGGTCAAAAGCGGTATATTCCGCATCAATAACAATCGGTAAGGATGCTGGCAGATAGCCGTAGCTACGAGGGCGAGTGCTATGATAGACAGGTTCTTTTGTCTATCTAGGAGGCTTTGCCTGATGGAGATCACCAAGGATATCCGCTACATTGGCGTCAACGATCACGACATTGACCTGTTCGAGGGCCAGTACGATGTGTCCGAGAATGGTATGGCATATAACAGCTACGTTATCTTGGGCGATAAAATCGCTGTCGCCGATTCGGTTGACGCTGGCTTTGTCGACGAGTGGCTCGGCAACCTCGAGGCCGTGCTCGATGGCCGTACGCCCGACTACCTGGTTGTCCATCACATGGAGCCCGATCACTCCGCCGGTATCGCCGCCTTTATGGAGCGCTATCCCCAGGCGCAGATTGTGGCCAGCGTGGGTGCTTTCCGCATGATGGTCAACTACTTTGGCACCGACTTCCCCGAGCGCAAGATGGTCGTCAAAGATGGCGACGTGCTCGACCTGGGCGGCCACAGCCTGACGTTTGTCGGCGCCCCCAACGTGCACTGGCCCGAGGTGCTCTTCTCCTACGAGTCCACCGACAAGGTGCTCTTTAGCGCCGACGGCTTTGGCAAGTTTGGCGCCAACGACATCGAGGATCCCGAGGGCTGGGCCTGCGAGGCTCGCCGCTACTACTTTGGCATCGTCGGCAAGTTCGGCAAGTTCGTGCAGGCCGTGCTCAAGAAGGCCGCCGACCTGGACATCCAGATCATCTGCCCGCTCCACGGCCCCGTGCTGACCGAGAACCTGGGCTACTACCTCGACACCTACAACACCTGGTCGAGCTATCAGCCCGAGGACGAGGGCATCACGATTGCCTATGCGAGTGTGTATGGCCATCTGAAGGCTGCCGTTGAGGAGCTCGCTTCTGCGCTCGAGGCCCGCGGCCAGAAGGTTTCCGTCTTTGACCTAGCTCGCGACGATATGGCCGAGGCCGTTGAGGACGCGTTCCGCTATGACCGTCTGGTGCTTGCCTCCATTACCTATCAGGGCGAGATCTTCCCGTTCATGAGCACCTTCATCCACACGCTTGCCGAGCACGCCTATCAGAACCGCACGGTTGCGCTCGTCGAGGCCGGTTCCTGGGCGCCTGCCGCTGCCAAGGTTATGACCAAGGAGCTCGAGGGCATGAAGGACATCGCCCTGACGCAGAACAAAGTGACCGTCATGGGTTCGCTCAACGACGCATCGCGCGCCCAGATCGAGGCCCTCGCCGACGAGCTTTCCAAGTAGCGATATTTCGCTTTTGACGCTCAACCACCACAAAGGGGACAGGCACCTTTGTGGTGGTTTTTGTTTAAGCGTCAGCGATGAGGAGATTTGGGCGGGCGTCGTCGACGATCTCGGCGATTGAGGTGGCAACGGCATGATCGGGGTCACGGTCCATCACGATGGTGTCGACATCTGCCAGCTCGGCAAAGCGGTACATGCCACGTCCGTTAACCTTGCTGGCGTCCATGAGGGCGACGCTTTGACGGGCGGCGCCGACCATAGCCGCTTTGGTCTCGGCCATCTGCGGAAAGTCGGTCGTAAAGCCGCAGCGGGGGACAAAAGCGCCGGGGCACATGACGGCAAGGTCGGCGTGGACCATTTGGAGCGCCTGCATGGTAAGTGGACCGTACAGATAGCGATGACCTTTGCGCAGTGCCCCACCCAGCATGACGACATCGACCGAGGGCATGCTCTCGTCGATGTAATCGGCGATGGTAATGTCGGCCGTGATGACGGTGATGCCGTCGCGCTGATCGAGGAGCCGGACAAACTCGAGCGCCGTGGTGCCCGAGTCGACAAGCAGCGTGTCGCCATTGCCGACGAGCTCGATGGCGCTTTGCGCGATGGCCTGCTTGGCGGCGACATTGACGTTGATGCGGCGATCCTGGGTGGATACGGTCAGTCGCTTCTGGAGAGACACGGCGCCACCATGCGTGCGGCGCAACTTGCCGGACTCGGCGAGCGCGTCCAGGTCGGCGCGGGCGGTAACGGAGGACACGCCAAAGGTCTGGGCGATTTCTGCCACTTGCACCGAGGCGTTATGTTCGAGCATTTCCATGATGGCGGAACGACGCTCATCGGCGAAAGCTCGGGTTGTTGCGTGGGCCATGTTTGCTCCATTCTCGGCTAAATTTGTAGGAATTGTGTTGAGTCTATTTTCGTTCATTTTCTTTTTGAGTAAGAAAACACCTTTCGATTACTTATCTTTTCTATAAAAAAAAGACGCTGAACGCCCAAAATTCAATATCGAACATGTCCACTCGGCTCAAATTCCTTCCGTTTGCTTTTCAAAAACGACTGTATTGACCTGCATGGGCTCAATATCTCGAGCGTGTAAAGCCGCTGAATTTCATACAATGAGCGCAGCAAAACGCAAGGTAAAACGCCTTGTGAACAACTACGCCCGATGTCCAGATGCGGGCGAGGGAGAGGAGCAAACGCTCATGGCACTTGTTACCACCGAAAAGATGCTCAAGGACGCTCAGGCCGGCCACTACGCCGTCGGCGCGTTCAACGTCGAGAACCTCGAGTTTGTTATGGCCGTTCTGGCCGCTGCCGAGGAGACCAAGTCCCCCGTCATCATGCAGACCACCCCGGGCACCATCAAGACCGCTGGTCTGGACTACTTCTACGGCATGGTCAAGGCTGCCGCCGAGCGCGCTTCCGTGCCCGTCGCTCTGCACCTCGATCACGGCGATGGCTATGACCGCTGCATGCAGGCTTTCCGCACCGGCTACACCTCCGTTATGATCGACGGTTCGCACGAGTCCTTCGAGGACAACATCGCCCTGACCAAGTCCGTCGCCGATGCTGGCCGCGCCATGGGCGTGCCCGTCGAGGCAGAGCTCGGCAAGGTTGGCGGCAAGGAGGACGACGGTCCCGCGGTTGAGGGCGAGAGCCCCTACACCGATCCGGCCGAGGCCAAGGAGTTCGTCGAGCGTACCGGCTGCACCTCCCTCGCAATTGGCGTTGGCACCAGCCACGGTGTGTACACGAGCGATCCGCACATCGAGCAGTCCGTGGTCAAGGCCATCCGCGACGCCGTCGACGTGCCGCTGGTTCTGCACGGCACCTCCGGTGTGCCCGATGAGCAGGTTGCCGAGGCTGTGAAGAACGGCATCTGCAAGGTTAACTACGCCACCGAGCTGCGTCAGGCCTATACCAAGGGCTTCATGGCCTACATGGCCGAGAACCCTGCCTGCTTCGATCCCAAGAAGCCGGCCAAGGAGGGCATGCGTGAGATCACCGAGCTGGTTAAGATTCGCATGACCAACCTCAACTCTGTGGGCAAAGCAGAGTAACAGCATGGGTACTCTGATTCCACCGGGCCGTCCGGAAACGGAAAAGGGCCTATCTCTCAGAACGTCCTCGGACATGTCGGAAGCCCCGCTGCGCGCTACGCGCTGCGGGGCTTCCTCCGTCCTGCGGAATGTTCTGAGAGATAGGCCCTTTTCCGTTTCCGGACGGCCCTGCTCGATCGCCCTTGTGGCGTTGGGGCGGAAATGGGCGGTGCGCGAGGGGCGCTTTGTTGATGAGGGGTTAGTATGCCCGGGCTTGGTTGGGGAATGACTTGTTTAGGGATGCTTGGAGCTTTTCGAAGGATGCTCGCAGGTTGAGTTCCTGGTCGGTTGAGCGTTTGGTTTTTGTGGTGGGGGAGTCGAGGAGGCCGTTTCTCTGTGTCGGGGGGAAGGAGAAAAGGTTTGCATATGTTAGGGATGGCTGCTGTGCTGCGTTATTGGAAGAATGCATGCTTATGCGGCCTCCTCGATGTCCACCAAAAGATTGCGCTCGGGGTGTGCTGCTAGGTCCCGTGCGCTGGCAGTATTATGCCGCGAGTGCAGATAAGAAAGCGCTAAAGAAAGGCTTAATCGGGTTTGATGTAACCATGAAACCGCAGGTCAGAGGTATCGAGTAACACTCTTGAAAGGTTTTGAGCTTAAGGGCTTTCTAAGGTTTGTGGCGCGGATGTGGCTCGCCTGTGTGGGGCGTGTGGATGGCTCGTTCCTAGCGCTGCGGCTCTGCGGCGCGCACCTGCTCGATGACCTTTTCCATGGTGGTATCGATGCGGTCTTTCTTGAGCTCACATTCCCAGACGGTGATGGGCGTCCAGCCCATTTGGGTAAGCGCGTCGATGGCAGCGCGGTCGCGCTCGACGTTGCGGCGAAACTTTGCCTCCCAAAATTCAACATTGCGCTTGGGCTGGCTAGGGTTGCACTTGGGGCAGCGGTGCCAAAAGCAGCCGTTGACGAAGATGGCGATCTTGCGCCCGGGAAAGGCGATGTCGGGCTTACCGGGAACCTTCCATTCCAAGCGATAACCCGTAAGGCCCGCTGCCCGCAGGCGCTGGCGAACGAGCAGCTCGGGTTTGGTGTTCGCACGCTTGTTGCCCTTCATGGGCTTTTTGATGGCGGCGCGACGGCGGACCAGTTCGCGCTCGTCAGCGGAGAGGTCCGAGGTATCGATGCCGTCGAGCAGGCCGGGCTTGGGACGCTTCTTGCTGCGGCGCTTAGGTGCGCGCTTGGGTTTGGTGGCGGGCTCGTCGGTCGCGGTGGCCTCGGCGTTGTTGGCAGTGCCGTTGGCCTCAAGCCGATCTTCCTTCAACTCAATCAGAGCATCGATAAGCCCTTTGTCGGCGGGCATCCACTCAACGGTGGCAAGCGAGGTGCGCGGAATCCAGCGGATATCAAGCTGACGGTCATGCTTCTGGGGCTCGCCAGACTCTTTGGCCAGCGAGCAGTAGTAGCACTCCATGGAGAGATGGAAATCGGGGTAGTCGTACTCAACGGTATAGAAATCACGCAGGTTGGTGACTTTGACCTGCAGCTCTTCCATAAGCTCGCGGCGTACGGCGTCTTCGGGCGTCTCGCCGCGCAGAAGTTTGCCGCCTGGGAACTCCCAGAGTCCCTGCATGTCGCCGTAGCCGCGCTGCACGGCAAGCAGCTCATCGGATCCTTCCTTGCGAATGATCCCAGCGGCAACATGAACAGTCTTCAACAGGAGTCCTCTCTCAACATCAACACGTGACAGGGTAGCTGCCCGTACCTTACACAACGGTAAGGCAAGCGTAAGCCATATCGATGGTAGCCGACTCGGCTTCTTGCGACTATAGATGCCGTAGACTAATCGCAAGAAAGGACTCGGTATGCAAACCACGCACATGACGACCCCGGTACTGGAGGTCGCGCATCTCGAAAAGGTATATGGAGCGCTGGGCAACGTGACCCGCGCGCTCAACGACGTCAGCTTTACCGTCAACCGCGGTGAGTTCGTTGGCATCATGGGCGCCTCGGGCTCGGGCAAGTCGACGCTGCTCAACTGCGTGTCGACCATCGATAGCGCCACGAGTGGCACCATCCGCATCAACGGCCAGGACGTGACGCGCATGAAGCAGGCCAAGCTTTCGCAGTTCCGCCGCGAGGAGCTCGGCTTTATCTTCCAGGACTCCAACCTGCTCGATACGCTCACAGCACGCGAGAACATCGCCCTGCCGCTCACCATCGCCCGCACAAACTCGGCAGAGATCTCGACCCGCGTGCAGGATGTAGCCGCGCGCCTGTCCATCAGCCAGGTGCTCGACAAGTATCCCTACCAGATGTCCGGCGGTCAGCAACAGCGCGTTGCCGCGGCTCGCGCACTCGTCACCGACCCCACCATGATCATGGCCGACGAACCCACCGGCGCCCTCGATTCCAAGAGCGCTCGTCTGCTGCTCGAGAGCCTGGAGGCCCTGAATCGCCGCCTACGCGCCACCGTGCTCATGGTCACGCACGACAGCTTTGCCGCTAGCTACACGAGCCGTGTGCTGTTTATTCGCGACGGCAAGATCTTCACCGAGCTGCGCCGCGGCGACACCGACCGCCGAGAGTTCTTCGACCGCATTATGGAGGTCGTTGCCATGATGGGCGGCGAGGGCTCCGATGCTCTGTAAACTCGCTTGGGGCAACGTCCGCCGTGCCGGCCGCAACTACCTCGTCTACCTTTTGACGCTCACCCTGGGTGTCACGGTCTTCTATGCCTTCAATACCGTCTCGATGCAGGTCGACATTGCCGGCATTGAGGAGGAGGGACTGTCCGAGCTCATGGGCAGCATGCTCGGCTACCTCACGTACTTTTTGGCCGGCGTCATGGCCTTTTTGATGGTGTATGCCAACAACTTCATTATGAAACGCCGCAAAAAGGAGTTTGGCCTGTACCAGGTGCTCGGCATGGGGCGCGGGCGCGTCGCCACGATCATGGCGCTCGAGACCGTGATCGTTTCGGTCGGCGCCTTTGTCGCCGGTATTGTGCTGGGCGTGGGGCTCTCCCAGCTCATGACGTTCTTTACGGCCTCGCTCTTTAAGACACAGATCGCCAATTTCCACTTCTTTTTCTCGGTGCATGCGTTCAACCTGACCCTTGCCTGCATGCTCGTGATGTTTGTGCTCACGCTACTGCTGAACCTTCGCGCTGTGCGTCGTACCAAACTCATCGAGCTCATGGGTGCCGAGCGTCGCAACGAGAGCATCAAGACACGCAACCCCTGGATCGCGATTGTCATCTTTGCCGTGGGCGTGGTGCTTGTGGGCGTGGCCTATTACCGTCTGCTACGTGATGGGTTCCCGCTAACCGCGACGGACAGCAAGCTGCAAGAGGCCATGAACCAGTTTGGCATTACGACCGCTATGGTTACAGTGGGCACCTTTGCCCTGTTCTGGGGACTCTCGGGCATGCTCATCAAGCTGCTGCAGAGCCTGCGCGGCGTGTATTGGCGCGGCCTCAACATGTTTACCGTGCGCCAGCTTTCGGCCAAGGTCAATACGGTGTGCTTTTCGATGGGCGTCATCGCGATGATTCTGTTTTTGGCCATTACCTCGGTGACCTGCGGTATGTCGATCGCCAACGTGATGAACGAGAATCTGGAGCGCTATAACCCTGTTGACGTGTCTCAGACGTATGTCTATTACACGCCCGAAACGCTCGACTACTACAAGAAGTATGTCAATCCGTCTGAGGCCGATCGCATGGTGCTGGCCGATGCAACGGTCGATTTGTACGCTGCATGGCATGGCGAGAGCAAGTCGGCGGACAACAACGACGAGACCGGCAAAAAGGTCGATATCGCCGATGTTGCCGGTGAGCATGTGCAGATCGATTCGTATCTGAGTTACCCGCTTGGCGGCTCGGGCCCCTCGGTGGTGGCAGGCGAGATGTGCAAGGCCATGGGCAAAAAGCTTCCCAAGGCGCTCGAGGGAAGCAACGCCGACGCGATGGGTCTGTTTGTGACGCCGGCGAGCCAGTACAACAAACTGCGCCAGATGATGGGCGAGGAGCCAGTGAGCATTGGCCGGGACCAGTACTTGCTCACGTGCGATATGGGCGGTGAGCTGGGCGACCTGTACACCAAATATATGGCCGGCGGCCATACCCTCACCTTGGGCGGGCATACACTCAAGCCCGCAACCGATAAGTCGGACGAGGACACGGCGGCCATCGCCAACTCGGCGATGGGCAGCAATCCCGGTACCGTGGTCGTAGCCGATGAGCTGCTGTCCCAGCTTAATCTGCAGCCGTATTCCAGTAATCTGCTCGTTAACTACAAGCAGGGGATGGATGTGACCAAGGCAGACGAGAGCATTAAATACACCATGCTCGACAATCTGCTCGTTGACGGCAAGGAGCCGGGGTCGTGGGGAGTCTTCTTGACACGCTCCGAGCTATATACGCAGGCAGCGCAGATGAACGGCATGATTAGCTATCTGGCCATCTACATTGGCTTTGTACTGGTCGTTGCGTGCGCGGCAATCCTATCGATCCAGCAGCTCTCCAATGTGGCCGACGGCAGCCGCAGCTATCGTGTGTTGGCACAGATCGGCTGTGACGACCGCCAGATTCGCCATTCGGTGATGGCGCAGCAAGCGGTATTCTTCCTGTTCCCGCTGGCAGTGGGCCTGGCGCACTCCTTTGTGGCACTTAAGGTGATCATCGAGCTGGTGAGCACGTTCGGAGATATGAGCATCGGCGGCACCGTGGGCCTCACCTGTGCGATTTTCCTGGCGGCCTATGGCGGCTACTTCCTGGTGACCTACCTCATGAGCACCGGCATGGTGCGAGCCGCTATCGCTACCCGTTACAGCGAGTAACAAGCGGGCAAAATCGTCGCAAAATCGGAGGTGTATGACCGCCGCGAAGGGACCAGGGACCCTTTCGCGGCGGTTTTTGCCAACCTGGTGCGTCTCAGATACAAGTGAGTAGACTTTTTTGAACCTGCCGAGCACATCGCGACAAATACTCAATAAAACCGCAGGTCAGAGCTATATCGTTTTGGCGTGTGCTCGGCCTTCTGCAAAAAGCCTACTCACTTGGTTTTTCTGCTAGAAGACCGCCGCGAGAGAAGGCAGCTCTCTCGCGGCGGTTGGCGTTTGCCCAGATAAAACCTACCAAAATAAACCTGTTCCTTTTTGGCAGTCCCTTTTTGGCAGGTGGTTTCAGCTGAACGGCGGGCCGTGCGGCTTGGGTGCGCGGGCTCACAATCTAGGGAAACCGAACAGATTGGGGGGCTTGTATGATTGATTCGAAGTGAAACGTGCGACCCGAGGGCATGTTTAACAGAGTGCGCCTGGCCCCCGAAGCCCGGCGCGCATACGATGCGCGAGGGGTAGTCGTTGGGGACGTTCTTAAACGACTAGTCAAACAAGAATGTCCCCAACGACTACCCAAGGAGTGTCCCAAACTGCCGGCAGAAAAGGAGCGTCCCTAACTGCTACATCCGGAGCAAGACAACGCCGCGGTTAGAGGACGGACAGCGAGCGGGTCGCATTTGAGACAAGGTGACGTGAAACGAAAGGGCGCTGACCTTCTGGTCGCGCCCTTGAAGTTGAACGTCAGATTGTTCAAATGCGACCCGCGCAGCGTCGGCCGGTTACGGCGTTTGGTAAAACGCCGTAACCTACACCCGCTCCGCGATCTCGTGGATGAGGTAGTCGGTCTTTTCCCAGCCCAGGCACGGGTCGGTGATCGACTTGCCAAAGACGCCGCCGTCGACCGGCTGGTTGCCGTCCTCAAGGTAAGACTCGATCATAAAGCCCTTGACCAGCTTGGAGATGGACTCGTTGCGGCGGCAGCTGTCGAGCACCTCCTTGCAAATGCGATACTGCTCCAGCGGACGCTTGCCCGAGTTGTCATGGTTGCAGTCGATGACTGCTGCCGGATTGGCATAGCAGGCGTGCTCGGTATAGCGTTCGGCCAGGCGCTCCAGGTGCTCGTAGTGGTAATTGGGGTAGGTACGACCGTCGAGACCGATGTAGCCACGCATAACGGCGTGCGCGAGCGGATTGCCGTCGCACTCGACCTCCCAGTTGCGGAAGATGAAGCTCTGGTGCGCCTGCGCAGCGTAAATGGAGTTGAGCATAACGGTGGTAGAGCCGGCAGTGGGATTCTTCATGCCGACGGGTACCGAAATGCCGCTCGACACCAGGCGATGCTCCTGGTTCTCGACCGAGCGTGCGCCCACGGCAACATAGCTCAGCAGGTCAACGAGGTACTGGTAGTTGGACGGATAGAGCATCTCGTCGGCGGTAAAGAAACCGGTCTCCTCAATAACGCGCAGGTGCATATGGCGGATGGCCTTGACGCCCTCGAGCAGGTCGTCAGGAGCCTCGGGGTTGGGATTGTGCAGCAGGCCCTTGTAACCGGTGCCCTTGGTACGCGGCTTATTGGTGTAGACGCGCGGAATGATGATGAGCTTGTCCTTGACCTCCTCGGCGGTCTTGGCCAGTCGGTTCATGTACTCAAGCACCGAATCCTCGCGGTCGGCAGAGCACGGGCCGATGATGAGCACCTTGCGTGCGTCCTCGCCGGTAAAGACTTTGGCGACCTCGGCATCAAATGCCTGCTTTTTGGCGGTAAGCTCGGCAGAAAGCGGCATTTCCTCGCGGATCTCCATGGGGATCGGCAGCCTGCGTTTGAATTCCATGGCCATAGGGGCCTCCTCAATCAATAGAAAGAGCAATAAGCGTATTGTCGAGTGCTCGGCATTATCCGCTGTCGCACGCTAAAGTGCAAGCCCTTGTCACCCCGAAACCTGCCAAAAAGGGACAGGTTTATTTTGGTCGGTTTTATCTGCCAAAAAGGGACAGGTTTATTTTGGTCGGTTTTATCTGGGGAAATGTCGGCACTCGCCGGAAGGGGAGGACTGGCGTACGGCACGCTGGAGCAAGTTGGATCTTCTGCGGCATACCCCGTGGACAAAAAATGGCAAATATGAGTACTGTTGCTAGCTTAGTATCATATCGACCTTACAAGATAATAGACACAACAGTAAATATGTTCATTAACGTTGGCACACAGAAGCATGCTACCGGGCGTTTTGATCAATTTGAAGGCATGTCTAGGTAGCGCGCAGAGATGTGGTGTAAGAGGCGGGGAATGCCCCGCCTCCGCCCTTTCTTGAAAGGGAGGGGACACCGCCTAGAATTCGTCGTTGGAGTAATGAAGGTGACGAATGGAAGGAAAGGCGATGCCCCAAGAAGA
>DXLS01000026.1:0-23350 GCA_019414605.1 Collinsella sp. | reverse complement strand
CCTCGAACAGGTCGGCGGCGCGTGCCCTCATCTCGCGACCGTATCTTGCCTTCTTCCTGCGGGGCATTTCCGATGCCTCCCTTTTCTCGAACCTTAATTTCAAAGTCCAAGAAATGGGATGCAGTTCATTTGTGGTGGTTTTTATTAAAGAGTAAGGAGACAGCCATGAAAAGGCTCCCCCGCCTTGCGTTAGCTGCCGCGTTGTTTGCCGGCGCGCTCACAGGCATCCCAAGCCTCGCTTTCGCGGGGAACCTGCCCGCCGCTATTGACGGCGCCGTAACCGTCATGCACACCAACGACATCCACGGCAGCTACAAGTACAGCTACAACGCAAGCAAGGGCACGGGCACCATTGGCTTTGACGGGCTGGCGGTTCTCTATAGCGCTCAAAGCAACGCCCCCGACTTTCTGCTCGATGCAGGCGACACCTTCCACGGGCAGTCCTTTGCCACCATGAGCGAGGGCAAGAGCATCGCCGAACTCATGAACACCTTCTACGCAAACGGCTACGACGCGACCACACCGGGCAACCATGACTGGAGCTACGGCGCGGACAAGCTTCGCACGATGGCCGGCAATGGTGCCACCAGTACACCTTTCGCCATGCTCTGCGCGAATGCAACGTCCTCGAACGGCGTATGGAGCTCGAGCATCACCAAGACGCTCAATCGCACTTGGAAGGACGGCGAGGGCAGCCCCACGTTTAACTACAAGATTAAGGTCGGCGTCGTCGGAGCCATGGATGAGTCGCTGGGCTCCTCGCTACGCGCGGACCTGGTCGCGGGCACGTCGTTCTCGGGTGCGGCGGACGCCATCAATGCCGAGGCCAAGCGACTGCGCGAGGATGAGGGCTGCAACGTTATCGTCTGCATCGCGCACACGCTCAACGCCAAGACCTTTGCCGCAAAGCTCGTTGGGATCGATACACTGGTCGCGGGCCACGAGCACATCAACTTAGACGAAAACGTGACGGGGGCCGACGGCAAGCCGGTCCGCGTCGTCGAGGCAGGCAGCGCCTTTGCCGAGGTTGGTCTGCTTTCCATTCCCTATGAGTACGACACCAGGGGTACCGAAACCACCAACGACGACATGGTGACGGTCTCCGCAGGCGACAGCGACGAGAAGCTCTACACCGCCAGGGACGTCGACGACCTTTTGGCAGACTCTAACAACCAGAACATCCTTGACGAGGTTCGCAACAACAAAATCAAGCCACTCGACGATGCCTTTGAAAGCGAATCGAACAAGGTGCTCGGCACATCCTCCACCAACTATTTCTACGGCGAGGACGCCGCGGGTACGCATGGCTGGGAGATGGTGCGCACCACCGATCTGCGCCCCAGTAAAGCGGGCGACGCCACCAAAGCCCAGACCATCGGGCATGTTATCTGCGGCTCCTATCTTGCTCTGACGGGGGCAGACCTCGCCATCGAAAACGCGGGCGGCATCCGCGGCGGCATCGCGGCGGGCGATGTGACCGCCGGCAACGTCGTCGCCATCTCGCCCTATGGCAACACCGTGGAGACCTGGGGCATGACCGGCGCAAACTTCCTCGCAGCGCTTGAGCACTCACTGCAGATCAGCGACGATTGCAACGACAGCTACGAGCTTCAGCAAGCCTATGTGGCAGCCGGCCACA
The DNA here is from genome assembly GCA_019414605.1 of Collinsella sp. GTDB lineage: Bacteria > Actinomycetota > Coriobacteriia > Coriobacteriales > Coriobacteriaceae > Collinsella. Next base: position 21,711 of record DXLS01000026.1, on the reverse strand, counting down.
CCGAGCAGGAGGCGCAAGACAAGTACAAGTGGCGCGATGACTCTGGCAGCGTTCTCTCCTTTGGCGGCATTAACGTGACGATTGATTGGACGCAGCCCGAAGGCAAGCGCATTGTGAGCGCCACGCTCACCAAGGATGGCAGCACGCTCGATCCCGCCAAGAACTACACCGTCGCCACCAACAACTACATCATTACCAACACGACCGACTTTCCCACTTTCGCAAATGCCACCAAGCGCACCGAGTGGGGCACATGCGAGGCGGCGATCAGAGCGCTGATCGGGAAGAGCGACTGGGAGAACAAGATGGCCGGGCTCGCCGGCACCATCAGCTTCAGCTCCGCAGCCGTGGACCCCACGCCCAATCCGAATCCAACGCCTAAGCCTTCGCCCAAGCCCGGCACGACTACTACGACCACGAAAACCAGCGCCAAGAAGACAACCGGCAAGCTTGTCGCAACGGGAGACCGCACGCCGGCCGTGGTCGGCGCATGCCTCATCGGCGGCATCATCGTCATCATGCTCGGCATTATCTGGATGCGCCGCCGCTAAGCTACACCGCCGGGTCTTGCAGCCCCTCCGTGCAAACCTTATATCGAGCACAGAAGCCCGTCCGATGTGATCGGACGGGCTTTTTGGTGGGTATCATGGTTGAATGATCATTAGGAGGTTTTCCCTACATGGAATTGTTTGAGCCGATTCTTCATTTCTTTGAGCAACGGTGGGTCCACAACATCATCTGGGCCGTCATCTTGGCGATAGGCACCGCCGTCGCCGCCAAGGTCGCATCCAAGACTCTGCGTCACCTACTCAACCGCGACGATAACCCGCTTCCGGCATCGAGTATCTTCATCAATATCGCGCGCGCCGTCATCTGGGTGATCGGCGGCAGCTTTATCCTCGACAACTGCTTTGGCATTAACGCAAACGCGCTCGTCGCCGCTCTTGGCGTCGGCGGCATCGCCATCTCGCTCGGCTTTCAGGACACGCTATCAAACCTTATCGGCGGCATGCAGGTGACCTTTATGGGCATTATCAAGCCCGGCGACAATATCGAGGTCGGCGGCGTGTCGGGCGTGGTCCAGGACATCACTTGGCGCCACACGACCATCGAAGATGCCTGCGGGCAGACCGTCATCGTCCCCAACTCCAACATTTCCAAGAACACACTCGTGCATTTGATGCCCTTTGGGCGCGTGGCCGTCCCCGTCGCGGTCAAAGACCCCTCCAAATGGGCATCGCTCGATGTGCTAGCAGACGAGCTCGTCAGCGCCACCAAAACGGCCGTCTCACCCATCTCAGGCTTTGACAAGGAACCCTACGTGCTCTTTAGCGAGATCGGCGACTTTGGCATTAAGGGCAAAATCATCTTTATCGTCAGCGACGACAGCACCACCTTTACGGCGGCCGACGCCTGCATCCGCGCCATCGCCCCCATCATCGCCTAAACCACCACAAAGGGGACAGGCACCTTTGTGGTGGTTTTCATTCGTGATACCATGGTTCATATAGTTGTTTAAACGACTAAGGGAGCAAAACTATGGAAGAGGCCTATCGTCAAGCACGCAAGCGCGGCGAGCAAGGACGTCGACGCGCCATTAGTCAAAGCGAGCATCCGTATCTCACGGACCTCGATAGCTTGGTTGCCCAGCTCCCCTTAGGCCAGCGAGAGAATGTCGGCCTGAGAGACATTCCACTCGAAATGGTCGTCGGTACGGTTACCAAGGGTCGTCAGTCTGCCTTTTCGTGCAACTTTATGCCCCTGTTGCCATTTAGCACCGAGTTCGCCCGCAAGTGGTCCAACCTCTACGACATCCAGGTGACCGAGGGCTATCGCGACCCCATCATCGTCACCGAGTTCATGCATCGGTTTTACGTCCAAGAGGGCAACAAACGCGTCAGTGTCCTCAAATTCCTGGACGCCCCGACGGTTTCGGCCAAGGTCACCCGTCTCTACCCCGGCACATGGGATTCCGTCGAAAGCCGCCTGTACGGTGAGTTCTGCGCGTTTTGGCGCGTCTGTCCCCTATACGAGATCGAGTTCTCGCGCGAGGGAAGCTACGAGACGCTCGCCAAGATGCTCGGTCAGGACCTTATCGAAAAATGGCCGCAGAAAAAGGTCGACTACCTGCGCCACACCTTCCTACTCTTTAAGCGCGCCTACCTTCGCGCGGGCGGCGACCACCTGGACATTACGCCCGCAGACGCCATGCTCGTCTACCTCAATGTGTACAACCAGGACCGCCTGCTGGATACGCCGACGGATATCGTCGTAAACCGCTTGTGTAAGATTTGGCGCGAGCTGGTCATTGCCGGCAAAAATGACGAGGACAAGGTCGATCTTGTCGAAGCACCGAGTGTCGACGAGGAGGAGACGCACGCCAAGTCCACCTCCGGCGTGCTCAACTTCTTTATGGGCAAGACCGTCTATTCGGCGGCCAACCCCCTGCGCATCGCCTTTATCCATGAGTTCCCCTGTGCGACGTCGAGCTGGGACAGTCTGCACGACCAAGGGCGTCAGTATCTTGACGAGCACTTTGGCGGTATCGTGCGCACCGAGGCGTTTGAGGACTGCCACGATCCGGACGTGTTCTACGCCGCCGTCGAAACGGCTGTCAAACATGGAGCTAACGTCATCTTCTCGACCTCGCACCGCCTGATGGAATACACGCTCAGGGCAGCCGTGGAGTATCCCCGGGTTCGGTTCCTCAACTGCTCTATCGGCCTTCCCCACCAAAGCGTCCGTTCGTACTTTGGCAAGATGTACGAGGCCAAGTTTCTCCTGGGCGCCCTTGCCGCCAGCATGGCGGACAACCACCGCATCGGTTACCACGCGTCGGTCTTCGCCTCGGGCGCACTCAGCGAGATCAACGCCTTTGCGATTGGAGCCTCGCTACTCGACCCCCGTGCGCAAATTATCCTGACCTGGGGCGATGTGCCCGCCGGTGGCCTTGCCGAGGCCATGTGCCGCGAAGGCGTAAGCGTCATGTCCGGCGCCGACATGTCAAAGCCGCTCGAAGACCCCACGGCCTACGGACTCCACCGCTTGGTCGATGGCAAGGTTGCCGGCATTGCCATGCCGGTATGGAACTGGGGCCGTTACTACGAGCTTATCGTGCGAAGCCTGCTGCATGGCACCTGGGATGAGACCAGTGACGACAGCCAGGTTCGCGCCGTCAACTACTGGTATGGCATGAGTTCGGGCGTTATCGATATTCGCTACGCTCCAGGCCTGCCCTATCAGACGCGCAAGCTCGTTCAGCTACTGCGCAATGGCATTGTCGAGGGCTCCATCAATCCATTTGGCGGCGAGCTCCATAGCCAAGACGGCGTGGTGCAGATCGAAGGCTTTCCCCCGCTGCCGAGCACGCAAATCGTCGAGATGGACTGGCTGGCAGACAACGTGGTGGGCACCATTCCGCAGCCCGACGATGAGCCGAAGGTCCGCGCCCTATGAAAATCCTTGCCATAGCCGATACCGAAGAACGATGCCTTTGGGAGTGCTTTCGCAAAGAACGCTTTGAGGGTGTCGACCTGATTTTGTCCGCTGGCGATCTGGACCCGGACTATCTTGAGTTTTTGGTCACGGTCATCAACAGACCGCTCATCTACGTGCGAGGCAATCACGATGACCGCTATGCGCGTCATGCACCAGGTGGCTGCATCTGTGTCGAAGACGCTGTCTACGTGTACCGCGGCGTCCGCATTGCAGGCCTTGGCGGCTCCATGCGCTATCGAGATGGCGCCAACATGTACACCGAGCGCGAGATGGCCAAGCGCGTGCGCAAGCTGTCTCGTAAAGTGAGGATGGTCGGTGGCTGCGACATCTTGCTCACCCATGCGCCCGCCGCCGGCGAGGGCGATCTGGACGATCTGCCACATCGAGGATTCAAATGCTTTAACACAGCGCTCGAGTCCTGGAATCCCGACTACATGGTGCACGGGCATGTGCACCAATGCTATGGTCGCGACTTTCAACGTGAGCGTCAGCACGCATGCGGGGCAACGATCATCAACGCCTGCGGCTATACGCAGTTTGAGCTGGACGAAGCGCGCTACCCCATCCGTGGCTGGCAGGCAGCCTGGCTTAATTCGCAAACCATGCGTCGCGAACTCAAGCGCCACGAGGCTATCGAGTCCTCAACCGCTAGAACACCCTGGTAACCACCTTAAAGGGGGCGCTGTCCCCTTTAAGGTGGTTTTAACGCGATAGCAAGAAACCCGGTACTGCACGAGACAGAACCGGGTTTCTTTAGCAATGCTTGCTTTGCTCAGGCAGTAACTAAAAGTTACTCAGCCAGGAAGTCGCGCTGGATAGCGGGATCGACCTTGATGCCAGGGCCCATGGTGGAAGACACGGAGATGGACTTAACGTACTTGCCCTTAGCAGAAGAGGGCTTGACGCGCAGGATCTCGGTGTACAGGGCAGCGTAGTTCTCGACGAGCTGCTGCTCGGAGAAGGACTTCTTGCCCAGGGGCACGTGGCAGATGCCGTAGCGGTCGGCGCGATACTCAACGCGGCCGGCCTTGAGCTCGGAGACCATCTTGGCGACGTCCATGGTCACGGTGCCGAGCTTGGGGTTCGGCATGAGGCCACGGGGACCAAGGATCTTACCGATGCGGCCAACCTTGGCCATCATGTTCGGCGTAGCGATAGCGGCGTCGAAGTTGATCTCGCCCTTCTGAATCTGGGCGACGAGCTCGTCGGAACCGATGATGTCGGCGCCGGCAGCCTCGGCCTCGCGGGCCTTCTCGCCCTCGGCGAAGACGGCAACACGAACGGTCTTGCCGGTGCCGTGGGGCAGGGAGATGGAGCCGCGGATGTTCTGGTCGGCCTTACGAGTATCGACGCCCAGACGGAAGTGGGCCTCGACGGTCTCGTCGAACTTGGCGGTGTCGAGCTCCTTGATGAGCTTGGCAGCCTGAAGGGGGGTGTAGAGCGTGGCGCGGTCGATCTTCTCGGCAGCGGCGTTATAGCTCTTACCATGCTTAGCCATGTGCATTACCTCCTGTGGTTAAACGGGCGCGAGCCCTCCCACATCGTATCGTGTGCCCTATTGCACACATTTAACGGGCGCCCCGGTTGGAGCACCCGTCATTACCAAAAGAAATCGCTACTCAGCGATGGTGACGCCCATGGAACGGGCGGTACCGGCGATGATCTTCTTGGCGGCGTCAATGTCGTTGGCATTGAGGTCCGGCATCTTGATCTCGGCGATCTTGGTGAGCTGCTCCTGGGAGAGCTGACCAACCTTGTCGGCCTGGGGCTTAGCGGAACCAGACTTGAGGTTCAGCTCCTTCTTGATGAGGTGAGCCGCCGGCGGGGTCTTGGTGATGAAGGAGAAGGACTTATCCTCGTAGACAGAAATCTCAACGGGGATGATATCGCCCTTCTTGTCCTGCGTCTCGGCGTTAAAGGCCTGGCAGAACTGCATGATGTTCACGCCAGCAGCGCCCAGGGCGGGGCCGACGGGAGGAGCGGGGTTAGCTGCACCAGCAGGAATCTGGAGCTTAATGACGTTGGCAACCTTCTTCTCAGCCATGGTCATTCCTTTCGAATCACGAGTGTGAAGTACTTGCTATATCGTAAGCACGCACGTGTTAGAAGCACTCCTGAGATGAGCAGTCACAGAAGAAGCACGCTCGCGCGAACGGACGAAAACTTAAGCGATGACAGCGACCTGGTTAAAGTCGAGCTCGACCGGCGTCTCGCGGCCAAAGATCATCAGCGTGACCTTGAGCTTGCCTGCCTCGGTGTTAACCTCGGAGACCTTGCCATCAAAGTCGGTAAGCGGGCCATCGGTGACGCGGACGGACGTACCGACCTCAATATCAACCGACGTACGCTTGGGCGAATCGCCCTTACCGGGACGACGAGTCATCTTATTGTACTCGTCGCGGGAAAGCGGAGCGGGCTTGCCGTTGCCGCCCAGGAAACCAGTGACACCGGGCGTGTTGCGAACACACGTCCAAGCATCGTCATCCATCTCCATGCGAACCAGGACATAACCCGGGAAAATCTTGGAATCCTTGGTCTCGCGCTTGCCACCCTCTTTGATCTCGGTGACGCGCTCCATAGGAATCTCGATATCAAAGATACGGTCCTGCATGCCCATGGTCTCGATGCGATGCTCGAGATCGGACTTAACGCGGTTCTCGTATCCAGAGTAAGTGTGAACGACGTACCAACGCTTAGACATGGTTTAGCCCCTCAATCCAGAGAAAAGAGCAAGAGCCTCGCCAAAGCCAGCATCGAGCAGAGCGATGACGACGCCGACGACAATCAGAGAAGCGCAAACGACGACCGAGTAGTTCACGAGCTCCTTCTTATCGGGCCACGTGACACGCTTCATCTCGGACTTCACCGAAGCAAAATACTTCTTGGTGCGGGCGAAGAAGCCGGGTTTCTCGTTCTTCTTGGACTTCGCAGCCTTCTCACTCTTCTTGGCAACGGCCTTCTTGGCCTCAACCTTGGAGTTGGCGGCAGCGTTGTTGGCAGGCGCCTGCTGCTGTGCCTTCTTCTTGTTCTTCTTGTTGGCCATTTGGGTTACCTCCGCGCAATGCGCTTATACATGAGTAAACCGTAAGCCCCCAAATGGGAGCTTACGGAATAATGACTGGCACGCCAGGAAGGACTCGAACCCTCAACACTCGGTTTTGGAGACCGATGCTCTACCAATTGAACTACTGGCGTATGTAACTAGAGACTAGCGAGTCTCTTTGTGCAGCGTGTGGTGACGGCACCAGGGGCAATACTTCTTAATCTCCATACGATCAGGCATGGTCGACTTGTTCTTGGTGGTCGTATAGTTGCGGCGCTTGCACTCAGTGCACGCAAGAGTAACTAGAGTACGCATGTATCCTGAACCTTTCATATCCGCCCCGTACGGGCACGAGTTGTTACTTTATCAGCTCTACGTAAGTGCTGTCAATGAAAACCTCGAATCAATTGGTTCTCGCTGGATCCATTCATATTTGGAACACATCAATGAAGCCAGCGAGATCTAATCGATCCCTCACGCTCGCTTAAGGGCGAGCTGGACGTAATTGGCGGGCAAAAAAGCCTCGCGCAGAAAAGAACCCGGCACCCTATAAGTGCCGGGTTCTCTCTAAGTCAGCTATATCAAAGAGCTAATTTACTCAATGATCGTGGAGACGATGCCCGAACCGACGGTGTGGCCACCCTCGCGGATAGCGAAGCGCAGGCCCTCCTCCATGGCGATCGGGTGAATGAGGTCGCCCTCGATGGTGATGTGGTCACCAGGCATAGCCATCTCGGTGCCCTCGGGGAGCTTGACCGTACCGGTAACGTCGGTGGTACGGAAGTAGAACTGAGGACGATAACCATCGAAGAACGGGGTGTGACGGCCGCCCTCCTCCTTGGTCAGAACGTAGATCTCGCCGGTGAACTTGGTGTGCGGGGTAACCGAACCGGGCTTGCAGAGAACCTGGCCGCGCTCGATGTCCTCGCGCTTGATGCCGCGGAGCAGCAGACCGACGTTGTCGCCAGCCTCACAGAAGTCCATGGACTTACGGAACATCTCGATACCGGTAACGACGGTGTTCTGGGTATCCTTGATGCCGACGATCTCGACGGGCTCGTTGAGCTTGAGCTCACCGCGCTCGACACGGCCGGTAGCAACGGTGCCACGGCCGGAGATGGTCATAACGTCCTCAACGGCCATCAGGAACGGGAGGTCGTTGTTACGAGCAGGCGTCGGGATGTACTCGTCGACAGCCTTCATGAGCTCGCGAATGGCGTCCATCCACTTGGCGTCGCCCTCGAGAGCGCCCAGAGCGGAACCACGGATGACGGGGATGTCGTCGCCGGGGAAATCGTACTCGGAGAGGAGCTCACGGGTCTCCATCTCGACGAGGTCGATGAGCTCGTCATCGTCGACCATGTCGCACTTGTTCAGGAAGACGACGATGTAGGGAACGCCGACCTGACGGGCGAGCAGGATGTGCTCGCGAGTCTGAGCCATGGGGCCGTCGGTAGCGGCGATGACCAGGATAGCGCCGTCCATCTGAGCAGCACCGGAGATCATGTTCTTGACGTAGTCAGCGTGGCCCGGGCAGTCAACGTGAGCGTAGTGACGGGCAGCAGTCTCGTACTCGACGTGGGAGACGGAAATCGTGATGCCGCGCTCGCGCTCCTCGGGAGCCTTGTCGATGTTCTCGAACGCAGTGAAGTCAGCCTTGCAGCCCTCGGTCTCAGAGAGAACCTTGGTGATGGCGGCGGTCAGCGTAGTCTTGCCGTGGTCGACGTGACCAATGGTGCCGATGTTAACATGCGGCTTAGTGCGCTCAAACTTCTCTTTGGCCATAAAGCCCTCCTCTTAACAGGTCGTCCCCGGACGGGACTTTGCCTTTATACCATAGTGGCCTCTCAACACATTATTGAGAAGCCACCGTGTTACCTATGGTAGCGGTGACTGGATTCGAACCAGTGACGCCACGGGTATGAACCGTGTGCTCTAACCAACTGAGCTACACCGCCGGATGGAGCCTGCAACCAGACTTGAACTGGTGACCTCTTCGTTACCAACGAAGTGCTCTACCGACTGAGCTATACAGGCACTTGACGGGTGGGAGCTATAGGATTCGAACCTATGTAGGCAGAGCCAACGGGTTTACAGCCCGTCCCCATTAACCACTCGGGCAAACTCCCAATCGTTCAAGTATCCGCTGGTTCTTTGGTCTTTTGGACCGCCGCCCCCGCGAACGAAAAAGATAATACGATGCAACCTTGGGGGCTGTCAACGAAAACCTCTAGATACACGGTGCCGGGCGTATCTATGTACCTTTTACCTGCGATTTTGTTGAGTTTAGATATGAAGGACGGTGAATTTCGCTACGCTGGTGACATTTCCCAAGGGAACACTTTGGCACGGTGGAGTACGCCTGCAATATCGACCTTCGATAACGACCCTCTTGCACTATTACATAGGTCGCGATCGGGCTTCACCGGCACGATCGAGCGTGGATTTTCTCCCGTTTGACATCGAGCATGGATAATCTCCCACTTTTGGCGTGTTTCTGAGGCCAAAGTGGCAGATTATCCACGCTCATTCTCCAGGCGGGAGAACTATAGAACCGCAACTACTCGGGCCAGGCCAAAGTAGACCCATAGAGCGGCTCCCCCTTGGTGCAGGGGTAGCGACTCAAGTAACACGACGATAGCAAGTCGAAGAAATAAGTCATGGCATATTTCGAATAAACGCCGAGTCGGTCAATTCCGTTTCCCGCATTACCAAGACGATATACACGGTCAAAAGACCTCGATTTGTCATCGTTGCTAAACGCAGTAATTAGAATCTTCCTGCCCGAACGGCAATCAAGATACTCACGCGCCTGTGACGCAAATAGCCCGGAGACCGATACGAGAATTATCAATGACTGCGAAGCGTCTCCCATGTTTTTCAATTCCGCGACGTTAGCCCCAGCAACTATGCGAACTATCTTGCCCGCATAAAACATTTCCTGCTGAAATCGTACGAGATTGGCGCTCACATTATTGGTGCACCAGATTTCAACGTTTTTATGGCCATCAATTTCGTCGGCAAGGTGCTTAATAGCGATATCGGACACGCCGCTTTCAACCTCAGCGAACATCTCGATCATGCGAACGTCGAGCTCTGCCCTGTACCCCTCGTAGCCAAATTCCTCCTCTCGATGGCTTAAGTCGCTTGGAAAGACTGATTGAGTAAATGATTCTTTCAAATCGCTAAGAGACTGGTAGCCCAATCGATTGTAGAAACGACGAACAGCGGAACGGGTCACGAATGCATCGCGGGTTATTGCGGCAACATTGATTTCGCTCGAACGCCTAATGTGAGCGATGAGATATCGAGCGATGGCGGCATCGTTTGACCCAAACTCGCTGTTGATGATGGAGCTAATGCGATTGAGCACATCGAAGTCATTGATATTCACGCGATCCCTCTTTCCGCTCTCCTCGAAATCATGGTTCATTTATTGAATCAAACAGCTTTGGTCGTTCTCCTATGATTCAAATCAGTTGACGTCATCTTAATCGTAATTCCGCCACACGTATCCACCGTGTTGAATGATGGAAAGGGGATTCATGGGCAACGTGAACAACATGCCGTTTCTCTGGGGTTCCGCCACGGCGTCTTATCAGTGCGAGGGTGCCTGGAACGAAGACGGCAAAGGCCTTGGCGAGTGGGATTTCTTTAGCCACACAAGCAATAAGAACATCAACCATGTTGACGGTGATGTATCTTGCGACTTCTACCATCGCTATGAAGAAGATATCCGTATGATGAAAGAAGGCGGACAAAACACCTATCGCTTCTCTCTTTCATGGAGTCGAATCATCCCCACGGGTATCGGCGAAGTGAATGAAGAGGGTATCGATTTTTATAATCGGGTCATTGATTGTTGCCTCGAAAATGGCATAGAGCCCAACGTTACGCTGTTCCATTACGATCTACCATTCACGCTTGCTTGCAAAGGCGGATGGCTGAACAACGACATGGCAGAGTGGTTCTGCAAATACGCTAAGATTTGCTTTGAGCGCTTTGGAGACCGCGTCAAAATCTGGGCCACCGTTAACGAGCCGCATTTCTACAGCTACTGCGTAAACATGTTGGGCAACTATCCCCCCAATCGATCGCTCGACGTTCAGTCGTACATGCAGTTTCAGTACAACCTGATGCGCGCAAGCGCACTCGCAGTCCGAACATATCGTCAAATGGGCTACGACGGCATCATCGGCGCCGTCCACGATGGCGGCGTTGTCGAACTCGACCCGGCAACCGAGCACCCTGATGACGTATTTCGATACGCAGACTTTTTCGCCAATCGCATGATTCTGGCACCAGCGCTTCAGGGTCAACTGCCGCCAGAAATGGACGAAATCCTTGAAAAACTTGGCGTCTCGCTCTATCGATCCCCAAATGACGTAGAAGAATTCAGAGACGGTAAAGTCGATTTTATTGGACTCAACGTGTATTGCCGAGAGTATGTAACCGACTGGCACGGTGGAGAGCTTGCCGTTTCGGCGAACAATAAGGGCGGTTCGAGCAAAAAGGTCGAAGGAAAATGCATTGCGCCCTTGTTTGAAAGCGCCCGCGACAGCAATGTTCCCCGCAATAAATGGGGCCGCGAAATACTCCCAGGTTGCATGTATTCAACCATCATGGATGTCCACGAGCGCTATGACGCGCCCCGCATCTTTATTACGGAAAACGGACATGGCGCCTATGAGCAACCAGACGCAGACGGAATGATCCACGATGATGACCGCATCGAGCTTCTGGGCCAGTTCATCGAGCACATGATGAGGGCTAAGCGCGACGGCGCGCGCGTTGAGGGCTACTACCTCTGGTCGACGATGGATCTGTATAGCTGGATCAACGGCTACGAAAAACGATACGGACTTGTCCATATCGACTTCGAGAACAATCTGAAGCGCACCCCCAAAAAGAGCTGGTATTGGTACCGAGACCTTATCTCGAAGTATCAGGAGCAGGAAGGTTAGGAGAAAGAGATGAAATATCAGGCAATGTCCGAAACAGTCCTAAAGGCTGTTGGCGGCAAAGAGAACATTACATCGGTAACTCATTGTGCGACGCGCCTTCGCATCGACGCACGAGACACCTCGATCATCGATCTCCAGCTCGCCAAATCGGCCGATCAGGCGCTCGGGGCAGTAGTCAGCGGTGGCCAGCTTCAGGTGATCATCGGCCCCAACGTCACCGAGGCTTACAATGACTTCCTCGACTTCGCGGGAATCGAAGTCGGCGGTGGCACGGTTGCCGACGATGCCCAAACCGCCAAAGACCTTGCAGAAGGCATTAAAAGCGGTAACACCGCCATGGGCTTGATTGAGAAATTCGGGAACGTCTCTGCACAGGTATTCATGCCCATCGTCCCGGCGCTCATCGTTGGCGGACTCATTCTTTCGATCAAGAATCTCCTGGTCAATTATTGCGGATTGAGCACCGATAGCGGAACCGCCCAGGTCCTGTTGGCGATCTTTAGCGCTTCGTTTAGCTTCTTACCCGTTTATCTTGGTTATCAGCTCGCAGCCGTCATGAAGATGCAACCCATCATGGGCGCATTGCTGGGCGCGTTCATGATCAGCTCGTCCATTAGCGGTGCCGAGGGTCTCGACTTTCTTGGTATTCCCATCCCGACGAACGACTATTCGAGTACGGTAGTGCCCATCGTACTGGGCGTTGTATTCATGTACTTTGTCGACCGCGGCCTTCAGAAGATCATTCCCGACGTTACCAAACTGTTCTTGAAGCCGCTGCTCACCATGATCATCGTCGTGCCCGTCGAGCTGATTATCCTTGGCCCCGCCGGCAGCATGATGGGCTACGCGCTGAGCGACGCCGTCACGTGGCTTATGGACAACGTGGCATTTATCGCTACTCCGATCCTGGCAGCCCTTAACCCCTATTTCGTCATGCTCGGTCTCGATAAGGCTTACATCGCAATCGAAGTTACGAGCCTGGCGCAGCTCGGTTGGGCACCCATTATCTTTGGATTCATCTCGAACCTCTGCATTGGCGGCACGAGCCTCGCCCTGGCAACTGCCATGAAGGGAAACAAAGAGAAGAGGGGTATGGTCACCACGGTTGCCGTCACCGCACTCTGTGGCGTAACCGAGCCCGCGTTCTACGGTTGCCTCATCGAGCGTCCCCGCCTGCTTGTCGGCACGGCAATCGGCGCGCTCTGCGCTGGACTCCCTGCAGGCATCTTTGTTCTGAAAGAGTATGTTGCAGGAGCATGCCCCGGCCTTCTTTCGGCACTCATCTTTATCGCTCCCGATGGGTCCATGGGCAACTTCGTGCTGGCATGCGTTGTCGCCATCATCGCCATCGTCGTCTCCTTCATCGCTGCACGCGTGATCATCAAGAAGAACCCCAGCTATATTGAGTAGATGCCCGCTGTTTGCATTGGGGACATCCTCGGCAGACCATCAGCAAGAACCCAAGAAGTTCCTTAGGAGCTCGATTAATCCATTCGGATTCCTGAGACACAAACGACCCCGATTCCACAATGAAATCGGGGTCGTTGTTTCTAAAGCCGTCGATAGACAATCGGTGTTTACCTTAGCTCCCTATCCAAGTTAATTATCCACACTCGTTCTCCGGTCGGGAGATTTTCTTCGTTCGCGTGTCCAGAAATCCACGCTCGAGCAGGACATCCAGATCCGCGCCCGCCCTTGTCTCGATCTGTAACAGCAAGAGGCCTATTCCGCTTCTACATGTTACAGATCAAGATATTCCTAAAACACCCTAAGTTTCATCTCAATCTGTAACAGTTAGATGCCGAATATCGGTCTTGGTGTTACAGATTTAGACAAACTGGAGGACGAGACAAACCAAAAACGGGATGGGCGCTAACCCGATGGCGCACCACCTAACTAGAAACGGGCCCTGTCCCATAAGGAACAGAGCCCGAAACTCTCATGGAGCCAGTGACAGGAATCGAACCTGCAACCCACTGATTACAAATCAGTTGCGCTACCGTTGCGCCACACTGGCACACTTGGCGCTTTCGCGCGAAGCCAGTTAAGAATAAAGGAATTACGGACGGGGCGCAACAGACCCTTCGACCGACCACATCTCAAAACTATTCGTCAGAACGAATAGTTTTAACTGTTCGCCAAAACAAAAAACTATTCGTTTTGGCGATGCCAAGCCGCAACCCATTGATCACAAACCAGTTGGTTGGTCAATCGAAAAAGCAGCTCCCCATAGAAGGTTTACCTACCTCCCGCGCAGGGCCTTGAGCTTGGCCAGGGCATCGGGGCTCAGGCGGCTGCCCAGAGTCATCTTGATCTGCGGAGCTTCCTCTGCCTCGTGCACGTCGTTGTCAATCTGCTTGATCTCGTCCACCAGCATGCGGCTCGAGATACGCGTGACACCCTTGCCCATGACGACGGCTTGAATTGTGCCGTCACTCGATACCACGGAGCACGCGCGGCCCTCCTCACGTGCCTCGATGCAGAGCTTCTGCACCACGGTGTCGGCAGAGACGCCCGTCGGCGAAAACTCGATGCGCACGCCGCGGGCCGGCAGGTTGGGACGCTCGCTGGAGATATTGCCCGCACCGTCAAACACAATCACAGCCTCGTAGCGGCCCTGGGCAAAGGCGGCGACGTCGTTGATGAGCGCCGTGCGCGCCATATCGTGGACGTCGCTAGAATACGGATCGTCGGAATGGTCGTATACGAGCTTTTCGTAGCGCGGCGTGCAGTGGATCACGTTGTAACCGTCGACCACCAGCAGCTCGGGTTTGTTGGAGTGCACCGTCGAGACTGGGTCGGCGATAGCCTGCGCAAACGCATTGCCGCCCACGCCGTAGGTCGCGGCCGAAACAATCGGCTTGGCCGAGCCCTCGCCAAAGCGCTTGGCCTTGGACTTGGCGCGGTTCTTTTTGGACATGCGCTACTCCTCCCCCATGAGCTCGCCGGCGTTGCGGCGCAGCCACTCAAAGCACAGCGCCGTGGTCGCCTGGGCAACATTGAGGCTCTCGGTCATGCCGCGCTGGGGAAGCTTGGTCAAAAAGTCGCATTTCTCGAGCACCAGGCGCGAGATGCCGTCGCCCTCGGAGCCCATGACGAGCGCCACGCGGCCCTCGAAGGGAGCATCCCAGCAACTGCCTTCGGCGTGCTCGGAGGCACCGCCCACCCAAAAGCCAGCGGCTTTGAGGTCATCGAGTGCACGGGCGATATTGGGAACCTGCGCGATAGGCAGATGCATGACGGCGCCGGCTGAGGTCTTGTAGCTGCCCACGGTCACGCCGGCGGCACGCTTGTTGGCGATAACGACGCCCGCGGCGCCCACGACCTCGGCGGAGCGCACGATGGCGCCAAAGTTACCGTCGTCAGTCACATGGTCGAGCACGATGACGAGCGCCGGACCGTCACCCGCGCGGTCGAGGATATCGGCGACATCGGCATAGGGGAAGTTTCCAACCTCGAGCGCAATGCCCTGGTGAGCGCCATGGCTCGACAGTGCGTCGAGCTGCGCGCGCGGCACATACTTAATGCGGACACCCGCGGCGTTGAGGTCGTCGACCAGACGAGACAGGGCGGCATCGCGCTCCCCGCCCTCGGCGATGAGCGCGCACTTGACGGGAAAGCCGGTACGCAGCGCCTCGGCGGCAGCACGACGGCCTTCGATAAACTCGCCTTTGGGAGCCTGGACAGCGTCGCGGTTGCGATCGCGCTGCGAACGTGCTGCCTGGGTGCGATCGCGCTGGCCCTTGGGAGCGGCAGCGCGATCATTGCGGCGAATCGGACGCGAGCCAGAAGCAGCCTGCTTGCCGCCACGAGACGCACGCTTGCGATTGTCGGCCATAAAGCGACCTCCTAAATATAACTATCAAACGAAACAAATAGACCGACCGCCCGAGGTGCGGCAGACTGCCTTGAAAGAGGAGGGCATAGACCTTGAGGTCATGCCCGACGATTGAAAGGCAAGGTGCCGTGGCTCGGGCGGTCGGGTGCTTGGGAAACCCGCAGGGATTAGAGAGTCTTGATACGGGTGCCGGCGGCAGTATCCTCGATCGTGAGGCCCAGGTCCTTGAGCTGGTCGCGGATAGCGTCGGCGAGATCCCAGTTCTTGGCGGCACGGGCCTCGGCGCGAGCCTCGAGAATCTTGGCAGCGGCCTCATCCACATCGTCACCAGTGTAGGCAACCAGACCAGCGGCAACGCCCAGCAGGCCCAGCGGCAGCTCGACCTTGGGCTCGGGAAGCTCAACACCAAACGTATCGAGCAGCTCGACCAGTGTATCGGCGGCAGCAAGGGCAGCGGCCTTGTCCGCAGCGTCACCCGCCTGCTCCAGGTACTGGTTGCACTCGGTCACAAAGCCAAAGACGGCACCCATGGCACCCGCGGTGTTAAAGTCATCGTCCATGCACTCCTTAAAGGCGGCACGGGTCTCGGCGACCTTGGCGGCAAACGCCTCGGCGGCAGCCGCATCGGCGTCGGCCGTCGCATGGTTCGCAGCCCAACGCAGGTTCTCGACCGTACCGGCGATACGCGTGAGCGAGTTCTCGGCACCCTCCAGGCGCTCCCAAGAAAAGTCGAGCGGCGAGCGATAGCTCGTCTGCAGCATCAGCAGGCGCAGGGCGGCAGCGGAGTGCTGCTCGAGGACCTCGGCCAGCGTAAAGAAGTTGCCGAGCGACTTGGACATCTTCTCGCCGTCGACCAGCAGCATGCCCGTGTGCATCCAGGTGTTGGAGAAACCCTGGTGCCAGGCGCAGGTGGCCTGGGCGCACTCGTTCTCGTGATGTGGGAAGGCAAGGTCGGAGCCGCCGCCGTGGATGTCGATCGGAGTGCCCAAGTAGCGGTGCACCATGGCGGCACACTCGGTATGCCAACCGGGACGGCCCTCGCCCCAGGGGCTCGGCCAGCTGGGCTCGCCGGGCTTGGCGGCCTTCCACAGGGCAAAGTCGAGCGGGTCGTTCTTGTCCTCGTTCTCCTCGATGCGCGCGCCCACCATAAGGTCGTCGATGTTGCGGCCCGAGACCTGACCGTAGTTGGGATCGCTGCGCACGGCAAAGTACACATCGCCGTTATCGGCAGCATAGGCATGGCCCTGCTCGATAAGCGTCTTGATCATGGCGATCATGGGACCGATCTCCTTGGTTGCGCGGGGGCGCACATCGGGATCGAGCACGTTGGCGGCGCGCATGACGCCGATGAACTTGTCGGAGAACTCCGTCGCGACCTCGGCAGCCGTACGGCCTTGCTCGTTGGCGCGCTTGATGATCTTGTCATCGACATCGGTGAGGTTCTGGGCGAACGTGACCTCGTAGCCGCTCGCGATGAGCCAGCGACGAATCACGTCAAAGCTGATGAACGTGCGGGCATTGCCGATGTGGATGTTGTCGTAGACCGTGGGGCCGCACACGTACATGCGGACCTTGCCGGACTCGATGGGCTGGAACTCTTCCTTTTTATGGGTAGCGCTGTTGTAGATACGCATTCGTTACTCCTTAACGGTTTTCTGTAGCAGGCAGACGGCCCAGGCGCCGATTCCCTCGCCCTGGCCTTCCCAACCGAGCTTTTCGGTCGTAGTGGCGGCGACGCCCACGTTTTCGACGTCAACGCCCAGAGCATGGGCAAGGTTGGCGCGCATGGCATCGCGGTGCGGGGTGATCTTGGGTTGCTGGCAGGCAATGGTGCAATCGGCATCGACAAACTCAAAGCCCAGCTCGCGCGCATAGTCCATCACACGGGCAAGCAGCACCATCGAGTCGGCACCCTCGTAGGCAGGATCGGTGTCGGGGAACAGTTTGCCGATGTCTCCCCCGCGGCAGGCGCCCAGAATGGCGTCGGCCAAGGCGTGCGCGAGCACATCGGCATCCGAGTGGCCCAGCAGGCCGCGCTCGTAGGGAATGTCGACCCCGCCGATAATACATCGACGCCCCTCCACCAAACGGTGGACGTCGTAGCCGTGGCCAATGCGCAGGTTACTGAACATGGGGAAGGTCCTCTCCCTCGGCCATGCGGCCGAGCAGAATCGCGGTTACGGGACGCAAGTCCTCGGGTACCGTCACCTTAAGGTTATCGCGTGGGCTCTGGACGCAGCGGACACGCCCGCCCATGCGCTCGACCAGCGACGAATCGTCGGTCCCGATAAAGCCCTCGGCGATAGCTGCGGTGTGGGCGCGCTCCATGGCGTCGACGCTAAAGATTTGCGGCGTCTGTGCGGCCCAATAGAGTTCACGCGGCGGCGTCTCAACGATATTATCGCCATCGACGATTTTGAGCGTGTCGATCGCGGGCTGACCGCACACGACACCGTCGAGGGCACGGTCGCTCACGAGCACGTCGATAGCGTGATCGATGGCCTCGGTCGTAATGAGCGGACGAGCGCCGTCGTGAATGGCGACGTATTCAAAGCCTGCCGGTACCGCATGCACGCCGGCTCGGGTGGAATCCTGACGGGTATCGCCGGCATCGGCAAAGCTGATGGGCGTGTCATAGTCAAACGGGTCGATGGCCAGGCGGCGCATCTCGGCACGGCGCTCGACAGGACACACCACCACGATGTGGCCGACCTTGTCACTGCGATCGAACGCACGGATGGACCAGCTCATAAGCGGACGACCCGCCACGTTAACGAGCTGCTTGCCGCCGGGATTTCCAAAGCGCTGGCCGCTGCCACCGGCAACGACCACGGCGCACACGGGCGCCATTATGCGTTCCCCTGTTTGGTGCCCTTCATGCGGTACAGGGAGTCCGCAAGAATGGCAGGGTTGTTGACACCAAAGTCGCCCAGGCGTTCCGGATCCTCGCTGATGTCGTCCATGAGTTCCTGCAGCGAGCCGTACTCGTCGACAATCTTCTCGGCCACGCCGTCGCGCACGACGGACACGCGCGAAAGCGTGCGCAGGCCCAGCGGCGTCATGACAGAGTCCTCATCCAGGTCGTCGTAGCCCAGAACCGCCGCCACATGCTGCGGGTCGGACAAGTCCTTGGGCGTCATACGGCTCAGGTTGGCGCGGATCTTCTCGGCGTTTGCCTCGGAAGAATCGCTCGCGTAGTCGCGGATCATCAGGTCGTATTCGGTATCCATGCTGGAGCCGGCGAGCTGTTCGAGCTGCATCTGCACGAGCTTGCCCTGGTTGCCCAGCTTGACAATGCAATCCTTAAGCTCGGTCTTTGCCTGTTGCATGATCTCGAAGCTCGAGAAAATACCGGTAATGTCGGCGAGCGTAACGTAGTCGTCGAGCTCGAGGGCCGTCAGACGCAGCAGGGAGCGGTCGAGCGACTGACGGGTGGTCTGAAGCGTGGCGACGAGCTGGTTGACCGAGCTCATGATGGTGGTGACAGGCTGGATCTCGTAGCTCTTACCGTGGACGTACACGTTGACGACGGCACGACGAGCCGAAACCGAGATCACGATGGCATCGGTGAGCACCGACATACGAGCGGCGGTGCGGTGACGCATGCCCGTCTCGCTCGTGGCGAGCGAGGGATCGGGATTGAGGTGAAAGTTGGCGCGCAGAATCTGGGTGAGGTCGCCGTCGATGACGATGGCACCGTCCATCTTGGAGAGCTCGAACAGACGGTTTGAGGTAAACGAAATGTTGAGCGGGAAGCCGTCGTTACCGGCAGCGAGCACGTTCTCGGTGTCGCCGACGCAGATAAGGGCGCCCAGGTGACCGGCGATGATCATGTCGAGGGCGGTGCGGATCGGCTGACCAGGTGCCGTCAGGCGGATGGCCTGTTCCATACGCTTTTGCAGCTCGTTCTTATCCAAGGCATCGCTCCCATCGTATACGCTCCATAAACGCTAAATAGTTTCTCACGGTTTGTCCCCGCGGCGCTTGCGAAATCCGATGCTTACAGAATGAGCGGACAACGCTTAGGTAGCTCATTTGGGACGGGGTTCTTTTGACTGCTCGTGTGGTAGCATCGGGTCTCATATAAATGAGGGAGTAGTCGCGTAATCGGGCTCGCCCGCAGAGAGGGAGCCAGACTATGGGACTCGCAGAGCTCGTGTTGCTCGCCGTTGGCCTTTCGATGGACGCCTTTGCCGTATCCATCTGCAAGGGCCTTGGCATGAGAAAGATCAACCTTAAGGTCGCCGTAGTGCTCGGCCTGTTCTTTGGCGGCTTCCAGGCCGGCATGCCCGTAATCGGTTGGGCCCTTGGTAGCCAGTTTATGGGCATCATCGGACCCATCGACCATTGGATCGCCTTTATCCTTTTGGCCTTCATCGGCGGCAAAATGCTGTGGGAGGCATTTACCGAGGACGAGGATGAAGGCGACGGCAAGGATGCCGAGAAGATTGACCTGGGCGAGTACCTGATCCTCGCCATCGCCACCTCAATCGACGCCCTAGCCGTGGGCGTCTCATTTGCCGCGCTCTCGGTCGACATCGTGCCCGCCGTGTCGCTCATCGGCGTCACAACGTTTATCTTCTCCATCGCCGGCGTGGCAATCGGCCACACCTTTGGCGCGCGCTACGAAAAACCCGCCACCATCGTGGGTGGCATCGTGCTCATCCTCATCGGGCTTAAGATCTTGCTTGAGCATCTGGGGATTTTGGCGCTGTAGCGCCAAACACAATCGCTCAAAACTCAACGCCAGCACAAGGCCTCATGCAGAGTTTTGTATTAGGCCTTTTCGTGCAGACTTTTGCATGTCATACTGATATGCAAAAGTCTGCACGTTAGGAGATCGCCGTGGATACCTTTCCCATCACCACACCGCGCCAAGCTGGCATCTACGTGCGCCAGGCACGCGAGGCTCAGGGTCTCACCCGTGCCGCCCTCGCCAAAAAGGCCGGTGTTTCGGAGCGCCTGCTCGCATCGCTCGAGCTGGGCGACGCCACGGGTATTCGGCTCGACAAGTTGCTGACGATTTTCAATGCTCTTGGACTGGCACTCGCCGCTCAAGGGGATATCGGCGAAGCGAAAAACGAGCGACCAGTCGACGCCCCGCATGCCAATCCGCTGCCTCGCAGCATCCCCAGGCGCCATCACAATCAAAGTCCTCACCATAGCAACCGTCGCAGCACCGCCATACCGGCTCTTGCAGATGCCCCCTTTACGTCCGAGCTCTACGACAAGGCCTTCGCAGATTTTGCCATGACCAATCTCGGAGTCTCGATTGCCGCAAACACATCTAACCAAACCAAGCCCGAAGGGAAATAGCCAATGGCCAGAACATCACTTCGGACCATTATTTGCGGCGTACCTGCGGGAACGCTCACGCAAGATGAGAACGGTCTTATCAGTTTTACCTACGATCATGACTATG
Organism: Collinsella sp.; assembly: GCA_019414605.1. Taxonomy (GTDB): domain Bacteria; phylum Actinomycetota; class Coriobacteriia; order Coriobacteriales; family Coriobacteriaceae; genus Collinsella. The sequence continues at coordinate 946 of DXLS01000026.1, read as the reverse complement.
ACGGGCCAGCCCTATCGACCAACATACCCGTATCGAATCGCACATACGGACAACAGGTCATGAATCCATACTTGTTTGGTCTTCTACCCGACAGCGAGGATCAGCGAAAGGCGATTGCTACCGAATTCGACGTTAGACCCAACAATGCCGTTGCGCTACTCAGCTATATCGGACTTGACTGTCCGGGTGGAGTGCAGTTTTGCGCCGAAGAAGACGTCAACGCCGTCCTGCATCGCGCTGGCGAATACCGCCCTATAGACGACCACGAAATAGCTCTCCGTCTCAAGTCGATCAGAGATGACCGCGATGCGTCGTGGATGGGTCTAGATGAAAGTTGGTCACTTGGAGGCAACCAGGGCAAGTTCGCGCTCGCGTTCACAAACGGCCGCTGGTGCGAATGCATGGGCTCCTCGCCCACGACGCATATTTTCAAAAATGGCGTTATCGGATTTAAACTCGAGGCTCTCAATGAGTTTGTCTGCATGAAAAGCGCCCAGCGCGCCGGTATCGCAACGGCAAACGTCGAATATCGTATGTTTGAGGACGAACCTGCCCTCATTGTTGAGCGCTATGACCGCGTGAAAGTCAAAGACGGAACGATCAGGCGCCTACATCAAGAAGACCTCTGTCAGGCACTTGGGGTGATGCCCGCCCAAAAGTACACGGCAGACGGCGGCCCGACCACACGCGACATTCAAGAGCTCCTCGTAAATACGAGCCACCATCAACTTAACCTGTATCTGTTGACGCAGATACTGTTCTTCAACGCCATTATCGGCGCACCGGATGCGCATGCGAAAAACTATGGCTCTGTTAGACCATGATTGACATTCCGCCCCATCATCTTCTTGCGATTGCACAATGGTCGCCCCCTTGTCGGATTTGAATCCGGCAAGGGGGCGATGCGCCCGAGTCCGGACGAGTTGCTCGCCTGGCCCTGCCGTTT